>JANMFC010000057.1:0-3332 GCA_031377675.1 Pseudanabaena sp. OTE_70b_metabat_355
CGCACCCTACGGGTGCGCCTCTCACAACTCTTAAAAAGCTATAAATGATTTCGGATTGCTATAGTTACGAGATATCTGTGATTGCTAAGGAAATTTGTAGCCAATCGGGAATAGGGTATGACACAACTAAGCGTTATGGAATTGGCAAAGCAAGGTGATCCCAGTGCGATCGCCGCTTTGATCAATAGATCTCTCACATCCAAAGGGATACAGGCATCCGCAGAGCTTGAATCTCCGCAATGTCTTAAAATCTCTTTACAAGCGTTACAAGTCCCCAGCCAGAAAGCGATCGTAACGATCATTCACCGAGGCATGATGGTATTGCAAGTCGAACAGCTAAAGAGTGTAAAAGTTTACACTTACTGTTCGGATAATAACTATTTGGCTTGGAAACATGAAATTATCCTTAACAATGATCTTAATGAATCATTGCCAAACCCACAAATTGTAAAATCTGCGGATTCGGATCAAGCAAGAACAACGCCAGATCAATCAATGAATCTCGTTAAAAATTCTAGTGGGGTTCTCCTCGTGCAGAAATTGTCTCAAATTCAACAAAATTTACAAGAGTATCAAGATGTGATTGTCCGCTTCACGGATGAACACATGGGACATGTACGATGCTTGACGACTTTGACAGAATTAATTCAGGTAGTTAGCAAACCGAGTTTTTTATTTACGACTGTTGCTTCTAATCCTAACTTGCGGAGTTTACTGGACACGATTGCCGAATCTAGTAAAACTGACGAACATGGCGATCAAGTAATTACAAATTTGTCAATTTTACAACCTGGGCAACAGTGGCAAAAAGCAAAAATCCGTCTGGTGAGTAAGATCTTTTTGGAACCTGCGGAAGAGGACCAACCTCTTGATCATAAACATCAAGGGCTGACATTGGATCTAACCGAATCGCAGCCTGAAGAAGTTAAGTCTGAAGAAGTTAAGTCTGAAGAACTTGAGTCTGAAGAAGTTAAGCCTGAAGAAATCGAGATTAAACCTGTAAGTTACGCTGATTCTCCTGTTCTTAACAATGAAGCTACTCAGAATGACTTTGAAAATTTCAGTAAAACATTAGAATCCGCAAGAATTACCACCGATTCGTTATTTGATGAATTTGATAGTTTCTCGTCATCAACTTCGCAAATAATTGATGAGCAAATTAATGCACAAGTAACTGATGATGTCACTAGTTCCGAAGTAACAGAAATAGCCGATTGGTCTATATCACCTTCTCTAACCGTCAATTCATTGTTTGATGACTTCCCTGAAATGGAAACCAACAATACTGAAGATGTAACCGTTCGGTTAGTGGATGATGAAACCGTACCTCTAGATGAAGATCAAGATTTATTCAATAACTTCGGCTTTGATCAGCGATCGCCTGATGTAAGTTCATCTAATTCGTCTGGTTTATCTAGCTCTAAAGGGTCACAGTCAGAAGAAGATATTGAGGCGATTAAGTCCAGAATCTCGAAACAAAATCTTGATAAATTACTATCTCTCATTGAACAAGAAGACAAACCAAATACAGAATCACTAAGTACCTCCAATCAATTTACTAATCAATTTACTAATCAACAGGCAAGTCAACTTAATGCTGATATTGGCACGAAAACCTTGGAGCGCATATTGGGTGAAACGGCGGTATCTCCTAAAAATGGAGTTAATTTAGGAGATTTAGATGCCAATCAGTCATCAACTTTAATCACCTTAGAAGATTTTTGGGGAGATTGAGAAGCGATCAGTTGATAACCACAAGGTAAGAAATAGCCGCGAAGATTTATGTTACCTAGCGATCTCCTGATGCATCGATTGAATGGCGAAACCGTTGTTCCCAAACGTTTAAAACTAGATGACAAAAATCAGGCGATCGCTACTGATTTAATTGCTATTTTTGAACAAGCTAAGGGCGGTACACAGGGAGAACTCGATCGCCAATTACTAGAACTCGAAGGTGATACCCCTGATTATCGCGTTAAGCGAGGATTGGCGCATATTCTCAAATCATCTTTCAGTACTTTTGAGATCATCAGTCCTCTAGAACCACAGGAATTACGCCGCCGCATTTTTGAGCTATCTGCCGAAGTTATCCCCAGTCAGCAAGCAACTGCACAGACTCTCTCTAAATTAGCGGCAACCTTAACCGAAGAACTGCATCGGGAAGTCTTACCATTACAAATTACCGCAGGGCTGTATGCCGACCTGATCGAAAATCGCATCCTCACTCAATTTGAAACCCCAACCCCCGAAGCATTAATTCATCGCTACAATCTATCTCAAGTCCAAGGCATATTCTATCGGGCAAGTCACATGACCCTCAATGTGCATCGTAACGACCCAGGGGAATACAAATTATTGTTCCGTTATCTCAAATTATTTCAACTGATGTCCTATATTGAAGGTGATGTGGATTATGGCTTTACGATTACAGTTGATGGTGCGACTAGTTTGTTTGGCACAAGTACCCGCTATGGACTAGCGATCGCCAAGCTTCTTCCCGCTTTACTTCACGTTACGAAATGGAGTCTCCAAGCGACTCTGGTAGAAAAAGATGCATATTCAAAACAAAAGCGCAGAGGACTATTTACGCTCGATTCTGATTGTGGTTTGGAGAGTCACTATCCTGCGGGGAAAATGTACGATAGTGCGATCGAGGCTTCCTTTGCGGAACGCTGGGCGGAACTGAAAACTGAGTGGAAGTTAGAAAGAGAAGTTGATCTAATTCCGATCGCTGGCAGTGTAATGATTCCCGACTTTCGCTTAGTACATCCCGATGGACGCAATTATTTACTAGAAATTGTTGGCTATTGGCGACCTGAATATTTACGCAAAAAGTTTTATCAAGTCAAGCAAGCTAATTGTGAAAATTTGATTTTGGCTATTTCCGAACGCCTAAATCTGGAAAAAGCAGGAGTCAACTTTAACGATACGCCTGCCCTGACGATTTGGTTTAAGGATAAACTCTTGCCTAAAGCTGTATTGCAAGCAATTCAAGGCTAGAACAGTTATAAATAGCCGTAAATCTAACAGGAATTTAGCTTAAGCCTGAAAAAACAATTTATGACCAGATAATGCCTATTTTTAGTCATAAATGGGAGATGACATATCTCATTGATAAATGTACATTAATCAAAGCGTTATTGGGTTTTCGCAATGAATCATCTTTCCCATGCTTCCGAGCCGATTTTATCCCACATTCCGCTCGTAATGGAATGCTAAAATAATTAAGCCAAAGGAACAAGGATAAAGCAAGAATGAATAGAGAGATACAAGTAAAGAACCTAGACCATCTAGGAATAGTAGCAGGGATAATAGATGACTTGGGAATTGTG
>JANMFC010000121.1:0-1668 GCA_031377675.1 Pseudanabaena sp. OTE_70b_metabat_355
CCGATCGCTGGACAAATAATTCCTGCTAACCCACCTGCAATTAATGCATTTCGCATAAACTCTAATCCAAGCGGCACCGTAATCCATTGCCAGACTGGAAATTGGATAAGTTGGGCGAGTAGAGGGGTAAACATTATTGTATTCTGCACTAAAAAATGCCTGCGGATTCGTAGAGGCGGCGGATGAGGGCGAGGATTTTGCGATCGTATAGAGGATCGATCGCCCAGCGTCCCATTAATTTACTTAAACTAGGCGCAACCCCTCTAGCAACCAAATGGAATCTCGGCGCAACTACAGGCTGAAATAGTGGGGCATTGCTAGCATAAGCTTTGAGATGTTGGATATGCGCCCTTACTCCAGTCCTTTGATCGGCAAAACTTGCTCCTGATGTATTGGTTGGTGTATTTGCTTTAGAACTAGTTCCCGCTCCCAACGCAGATCCTAAGTTCGCAAAGTTATTTTGTTCAGGTTCAATATCTTTACCAAACCTTAAAAAGCTCGTTTCAATGCACATTTGACAAAAAGCAATATCATGATTTACGCCTTCGATTTCGGCTTCCTCGCGATATAAGTGGGGTAGTTCACCAAAATTTGTGAGCGCAGATTCATTATTGTTTTTCAAAAACATCAACATTTGTACAGAAGAAGCATTACCAACGCCCATGATTTGATCAATCTGCCCTGTAAAAATCTTGAAAATAGTCTTGAGATATAAGGTGCGGGTAGTGCTGTCCCAAGAGACAGAAGTGTTAAGTTCGCGCAAGGCGATCGCCTGCACATAGACAATACTTTGATAACGCAGACGACAGGTGAGCGGAATTTGGTTTAAATCAAAGCCAAGGCGATCAACTAAATCGGCGGGGACTAAAACATTGCCTGAAACCAGAATTCCTTTTTCGGCATAACTTTGACCGTTGAGATTGATATTAATCTCTGGATAAGTTACCGCCTTGATATTAGTCGGGCGATTGGATGGCGTAAATACAGGAATCGTACTAGCTGTTTCATTAATCCATGTTTGCAGACCATCAGCAATCCCGATCGCATAGTCCCGCCGCCTTGTCTGCATCAGCAAGCGATCCTGAGAACTATTTAAAAAGACTAATTCCAACAAAATAGAAGGAATCGTAATTTCACGACAAAAGCTTAAACTGCCAATGCTGGCGATCGCATCAGCTTTTGCACCGCGATTGGTAATTTCGGGTACGCGCTTAGTCAGCGCATTGGTAATAATTTCCGCCTGACGTTTCCGAATCGCATTATTGGTAATGTAGTAAGCCGATGTACCGCGCAGTTCGGGCGTGTTGATACTATCAAGATGCAACGACAAAGCCACGTCCTGATTGGTTGCCCTCGAATTGATCCAAGCGATCGCCTCGGTCAAATTCAAATCATCGCTAGGTATGGCGATCGTGATTCCTCGCGATCGTAATTCGGCAATCACCAAGTCCCGCGTAGCAACAAGTTCCGCAGTTACCATTGCACTACCCGCCATCTCACTAAAGTCGCGAAATGAACCCTCAAAACCCGTATGACCTGCGGAAATAAATATCTTGCCCATATTCCTGTTTGCCAGCCAATTTCAGAAAGCCAAAAAGTCTTCGTGAGTCTATCAGCTTTTGCCATATTTGACTATAGCTATAAGAGAGTTGCGGCGCTTCGCGCCGC
>JANMFC010000070.1:0-15499 GCA_031377675.1 Pseudanabaena sp. OTE_70b_metabat_355
GACTAGGCTGGCGATCGCTGTTAATATTAAAAAAGTTTTGTAGGGCATAAGTCTATGACCATTACAGCAGTTAGACCCATAGCTATAGATGAGTTTTTGCAATTGCCAGAGACAAAACCTGCCTCTGAATTTATTCATGGAGAAATCATCCAGAAGCCAATGCCACAAGGAGAACATAGTCAACTTCAAATCGACCTTTGCGAGACCATTAATCAAATTGTTAAACCTCAGAAAATTGCCAAAGCCTTTCCAGAGTTGCGCTGTGTTTTTGGTGGATTAGCAATTGTCCCAGATATAGCCGTATTTCGTTGGGAGAGAATTCCCCGTTCCCCATCAGGTCGCATCGCTAATCGTTTTGAAATTCATCCTGATTGGGCGATTGAAATTCTTTCTCCAGAACAACGATACAGGAAGGTTTTAGGTAAGCTGTTACACTGTGCGGAATACGGTACTGAGCTAGGGTGGTTGCTTGATGCTGAGGATGAGAGCGTTTTGGTAGTAGATGGCGATCGCCGCGTTAGAGAATTTACAAATAGCGATCGCCTACCAGTTCTAACAGGAATTGATTTAGATCTGACGGTTGAGCAAGTCTTTAGCTGGCTTAGTCTTTAACTCATTTACCCACTTAAGTAGGTAAATGAGCTAAATTAAATATAAAACCCAAATAAGCGGAATTGCCCGCTTCGCGGGCGATTCCGCTTATTTGGGTTCTTGGTTTTATTAAGCCGAGGTACTTATAATAATTTTTTAATAATTTTTAGTTCTACAATAATCATTTATGTCACATTCCCAAAATATTGATTCAAATATTGACCAAACTAGCGAAGATTTATTGCTCTCCGTGCATAATCTTCAAGTTACCTTTCGTGGCGATGAGGGACTTGTCTATGCGGTCAAAAATATTTCCTTCGATCTCGCTCAAGGGCAGACTCTTGGCATAGTCGGTGAATCAGGATCGGGCAAATCAGCGACAGCCTTGGCAATTATGGGTTTGTTGGGAGAATCGGGGCGAATCTCTAAGGGAGAAGTTTTATTCCGTCCGACAGGAAAGCCACCCGTTGATTTAGTCAAAGTGTCATTATCAAGAATGCGGCAATATCGGGGCGATCTCATAGCAATGGTATTTCAGGAACCGATGACATCGCTCAATCCTTTATTTACCTGTGGCTATCAGATTATTGAAGCCATTCGCTTACATCAAAATGTTTCCGCAGATGAAGCCGAATCGCGCACTATTCAGTTATTTAATGAAGTTCAATTACCAAATCCTGAACAGCTAATCGAACGCTATCCCCACGAACTTTCGGGGGGGCAGTTACAGAGGGTGATGATTGCGATGGCAATTTCTTGCAATCCGCAATTGATTATTGCGGACGAGCCAACTACGGCGCTAGATGTGACTGTCCAAGCGGCGATTCTCGAATTGCTCAGAGAAATTCAGCGATCGCGTCAGATGTCGATGATTTTTATTACCCATGACTTAGGGATTTTGGCAGAGATTGCCGATCGCGCGATCGTCATGAATCAAGGCGAAGTCGTAGAAAGTGGTACAACCACCGCGATCTTACAAACACCGCAACATCCCTATACTAAAGGGTTAATTGCCTGTCGTCCCCAAAGCGATCGCCAGTTACGATTATTGCCCACGGTCAGCGACTTTATGGCGATCGAGAATGGACAAATCGTGGAGAAAGTACCCACTGATTCGCGTTATTTGGAAGTTGTGCCGCCCGAAGAAATCGCGGCACGGATGGATGAATTGCAGAAGCAAGAGCCAATTCTCTCTGTCCAAAATCTCAGAATTGAATTCCCAATTCGCAGCATCTTGGGACTAAAAAAGCGGAACTTAGTCGCTGTCAATAATATTAGTTTTGATGTTTATCCTAGTGAAACCCTTGGGCTAGTGGGCGAATCTGGCTGTGGCAAAACTACGACTGGAAGAGCAATTTTAGGCTTGACTAATGCGGTAATGGGTTCAGTCAAGTTTGAAGGACGCGAAATCTCTCGACTGCGTGGGGAAGCTTTACAGAAATTACGTTGTGATTTGCAAGTGATCTTCCAAGATCCTTATGGCTCAATGAATCCGCGTATGTCGGTTGGTGATGCGATCGCGGAACCATTATTAATACACAGCCATCAAGAGCGCTTTCACCGCTATCGCCATGCTGATGCAAGAAAAGAACGCGCCGCCTATTTATTAGATCGGGTAGGTTTAACCAAGAGCGCGATGCGCCGTTATCCTCACGAGTTCTCAGGCGGTCAACGTCAGCGTATTTGTATCGCTAGAGCTTTAGCCCTTAATCCCAAGTTAATTGTTGCCGATGAACCTGTTTCGGCTCTGGATGTATCCGTCCAAGCACAGGTTCTCAATTTACTTAAGGAACTTCAAGCTGAGTTTGGTTTAACTTACATTTTCATTTCCCATGATCTCGGTGTGGTTAAATTTATGAGCGATCGGATTATGGTCATGAACGAAGGGGCGATCGTGGAGCTAAACACTGCCGAATCAATTTATAGCAATCCCCAACAGCCATATACGCAGAAACTGATTAATGCAATTCCCAAGGGTTTGGCTCTCCCTGCCTAATAAATCATCAATAGTTAAGCTTTTTGCCATATTAACAATAAACCTTAACCATTGTTGACTTTTATTTAGCTGTAACAACCTTTAAGATACTGAAGAGGATATTTTTCCTTAGTTGTTCAGTGTGAGGTGCAATATGCATGATATTAACTCTTTCCTATTGGCGCAAACGTCAACAGGGAATGGCTTTGCGGTTAACGATTTGCTTAAGCCTGATGGACTTGTATTCCAACTTGTTTTTGCGATCGCGATTTTAGTTGGTGGTTGGGTCGTCGCTATATTTTTCGCGTCCATGACCGAAAACTTGCTAAAACGCACCAATATCGACAACAAACTTGCAGGTTTGTTATCTGGTTCCAGTAAAAGTACGGATGCATTCCCCATCGAAAAATGGGCTGGTACTACGGTTTTTTGGATCATCTTACTTTTTACTTTAGTTGGATTTTTCCAATATCTAAAACTAGATGCGGTTGCTACTCCTTTAAATGGCTTATTAGGACAGATCACATCGTTCCTACCTAAGCTCGGTGGTGCAGCAGTCCTTGTTGGTATTGCATGGGTTCTGGCTACGATTAGCAAAATGATTGTTGGGCGCTTTTTGCGATCGGCAAATATTGATTCTAAAGTTAACGAGAGCGTTGCTGATTCTAGTACAGATGCTTTACCCCTCAGTGAAACTCTAGCCTCTACTTTGTATTGGTTTATCTTGTTGTTGTTTCTACCCCTCGTTCTTGATACTTTGGGACTAGTGCAAGCACTTCAACCTGTCCAAAATCTCGTCAATCAGATTTTGAGCGCCCTACCCAAAATCATCAAGGCGGTAATGATTGGTGGTATCGGTTGGTTGATTGCTCAAGTAGTTAAGCGAATTATCACAAGTCTATTGGCTAGTAGCGGCGCAGATCGCTTTCTTCAACGTTGGACTTCTAATCAAACTGAATATACGCTGTCTCAAGTAGTTGGGAACTTTGTCTATATCTTGATTCTGATTCCTACTGCGATATCTACGTTGGAAGCCTTGGAAATTGGTGCAATTTCCCGCCCCGCTACAGCGATGCTCGATCAAGTGTTGCGCTTCCTGCCACAACTTTTCGTAGCAAGTGTAATTTTGACGGTCGCATATTTCCTTGGTCAGTTTGCAAGAGATATTATTTCTGGCATTCTTACTGGTTTAGGCTTCAATAATATTTTGCAATGGTTAGGATTCCAGTCGATCGCCGCTACTACACCGACTGTCTATCCTGTAAGCGAAGATGGTGAGAATCAAGCGGTAACTTCTCTGCCACCTCAAACTCCTTCGCAAATTGTCGGAATCATCGTATTCCTAGCAATTATGCTGGTGGCGATCGCGACGGCAACTGATGTTTTACAAGTAAATGCCCTGACCAGTATTGTCTTTGGAGTACTAAAAGTCTCTGGACAAGTGCTGAGTGGTGTGATTATTTTCGGAATCGGCTTATATCTTGCCAACCTTGCCTTTAATCTGATTTCTAGTACTGGTGGTCGTCAAGCCAGAATTCTCGGTCATGCCGCCAGAATTTCGATTGTGGCTCTGATTACGGCGATGGCACTGAAGCAGATGGGGATTGCTAGCAATATTGTCGATCTTGCCTTTGGTCTATTAACTGGTGCGATCGCTGTAGCGATCGCGGTCGCTTTCGGTTTAGGCGGCAAGGATATTGCTACGCAACAGTTGCGTGAATGGTTGGATTCATTCAAGCAGAATGATTAATTATTAGAATTCCCAAACAAAATTATTCTGAATTTTTCAAGCCGTGCTTAGCACGGCTTTTTTATAGCTGTAGCCAGCTATATTAAGGATTCACGTTAAAATATAAACAGACTATCACTGCCCATCGTCCATGCCTTCAAAATCAACTAATCCTCTGCGTATGCGTACCTACTGGCAAAAATTTTTACCTTGGCTAGAATCATGCGCGATCGCCGCTTGGGGAATTGCTTTAACCAAACTTTGGCTATCTGGACAGTTATTTCTCCTAATCCATCCCAACTATATTCCACTTACAATAATCGCAGGTTTAGGATTGTTGGTAATCGGCGGTGCTGAAGCTTGGCGTGTAGCCAAGCGCCAAAACCTCAATAAAAATCTCAACAATAAACAGAATAATAATCCCAATAATAAAGAGCAACATATCACTCTGATTAAGCCATCCTTGAGCAGTAGCTTGCTGTTGATTGTGGCGATCGCCGCCTTATTTATTAGCCCCCGTCCATTTACTAGCGAAAAAGCAATCCATCGTGGGGTAATTGAAAATATTGCTGATTCACGAACTGTTCCGCAGTCTTTCCGAGCCAGTAATCGTCCCGAAGAGCGAACTCTAGTGGAATGGGTACGCACAATCAGCGCCTATCCAGAGCCTGATGCTTACAAAGGACAGAAGGTAAAATTTACTGGATTTGTGGTGCATTCTCCCGATCAGCCAGATAATCAGTTTCTGATTACGCGGTTTGTGATTACTTGTTGTGCGGCTGACGTGTATCCCGTTAGCTTACCGATTAAAATTACGGAAAGTCGTTCTAAATATCCGCCCGATCGCTGGTTACAAATAGAAGGGCAAGCGGATGTGGAAACCACCAACGGTAAGCGCCAGATCGTGATTATCGCAAGTAACATCACCGCGATCGCTGAGCCTAAAAATCCTTATGATTACTAGAGAGAATAATTACCGATACGCGGCTTTGCCGTGGATCGCTAAGCGGGAAGAGAGTATAATTAAAATGTGTAATTTGCTTAGAGACAAGATCTGGAGAGCGTCATGACTATATCTAGCGATCGCCAACTACTATTAATCGAATACCCAGATGAGGACTTTGAACCGATGCCAGAGGGTGACAAACAACGGCGCAACCTTAGCTACATGACCGAAGCATTGCAATTATGGTTTGGTTCTGTCCCGAATGTCTATGTATCGGGGAATCTATTTATTCGTTACGAAGAAAATAAAATCGAGAAGCGCGTCGCACCAGATTTATTTGTCGTATTTGGCATGAGTAAGGAAGAAAGAGTTAGTTACAAGGTTTGGGAAGAGGATGGTAAGGCTCCTGATTTTGTGTTGGAAATTACTTCCAAAGGAACGGTAACAAAAGATCGCAAACAGAACCCGTTAATTTATAGAAATTTGGGAGTTAAGGAATATTTTCAATACGATCCCACGGGTGAATATTTGAAGCCCAACTCTTTACAAGGATTAAGTTTGGAGAATGGCGAATATGTAGCGATCGCTCCTTCGGTTTTAGATGATGGCACTTTATCGCTGCATAGTCAGGTGTTGGGCTTAGATTTACATTTATATCCAAATTTAGGCTTTCGATTTTTTGACCCGATTTCTCACGAGATTTTGCGTTCCCATGCAGAAGCCGAGTTTGAGCGGGTTTATGAGCAGAGGGCTAGATTTCAGGCGGAGTTAGAGCGATCGTTTGAGCATCAGGCTAGAATTGAGGCAGAGCAGAGAGCCGAACGTTTAGCGGAAAGACTGAGACTGTTGGGTATCGATCCTGATGTGTAGGGCGATCTTCCCAATTGATTTTCTGTCATGAGTCTCATATTACTATTTGGATAACTAATGCATCGTATCGCTACTATTTCAGGAGGATGGAATCAGTCCACCGACAATATTGTTTTTGTGGAGCAAGAACCTGCGCCCATCGTGATCATCACCGCCGCCGATACAGATATCCAGACCCTCGCCGCCGCCACTGCTCAGCTATGGGAAGATTTCCCTCAAATCAGAGTGGTGAATTTATTACAATTGCAGCAACAAATTGTGATTGATACCTATGCTGAAGAGGTGTTAAGCAAGGCGAAAGTGATTATTGTAAGATTAATTGGCGGGCAGTCCTATTGGAGTTATGGATTAGAAGTTGTCAAAGAGACAGCTTTAAATACGGGGGCAATTTTAATCGTATTACCAGGGGATGAGCGTCCTGACCCGAATTTGACTAGCCATTCCACGACATCGCTGACTTTGGTTAATCAGGCTTGGCAATATTTTATTGAAGCAGGAGTCGCAAATTATCAAAATTTACTTAAATTCATTGCCAAAGAATTTTTAGCGATCGCCATAGAATACCAAATTCCTCAACCAGTGCCACGCATTGGCGTATATGAATTTATAGCTCCTGATTTTTCTGTTTTAGAGTTAGATCCCCCTCAATCCCCCTTAAAAAGGGGGAAGAAGAAAATTCTCCCCCCTTTCTCAAGGGGGGCTGGGGGGGATCAAGGATTAGTTGCCATTCTCTTTTATCGCGCTCATTATTTGTCGGGAAATACCCAAGCGATCGCCGCCTTATGTGAAGCTCTCACCGAACGAAATCTGACCCCAATCCCCATATTTGTCTCGTCTCTTAAAGAACCTGATGTCCAAGCCGAATTAATTCGCTATTGTTCCACTGAATTCGGAAAGCAAGTGGATGTCGTTATGAATACGACCAGCTTCTCATTAGCAAGTTTAAAGACAGATTCACCGCAAGTCGATCTTTGGGAAGCTTTGAATGTACCTGTATTTCAGGTGATATTTAGTGGTGGACTGCGGAAAGGTTGGGCTACGGGTACTTATGGACTTTCACCCCGCGATATGGCAATGAATGTGGTGTTGCCTGAAGTGGATGGTCGTATAATTACTAGAGCCGTTTCCTTTAAAGCAATGCAGGGAGAGAATTCGGCTTTGCAAACTGAAATTCTCACCTACGAACCAGTGCGATCGCGGATTAATTTTGTCGCTGATCTCGCGGCTAAATGGGTGGATCTTAAGCATACTGAAGTAGGCGATCGCAAGGTTGCGCTGATTATGGCGAATTATCCCAATCGTGATGGCAGATTGGCGAATGGAGTTGGTTTAGATACGCCTGCGAGTTGTTTAGAGATTCTCAAAGCTTTGCGAAGTTCAGGTTATAACGTGGGCGAGATTCCTGAAACTAGCGATGATTTGATGCGGTTACTAACTACAGGTGTAACTAACGATCTCGAAGCATTCGGTGTGCGACAAATCTATCAGTCTTTATCATTGGCAGATTATCAAATCTATTTCCAGAACTTACCCGAACCTGTGCAGAATGGGATTAGTACTAGATGGAATCAACCGAGAGTAGAAAAAGAATTTGCGATCGCGGGTATTCAGTTTGGCAATATTTTTGTCGGCATCCAACCATCGCGGGGCTACGATCTCGATCCTACGCTGAATTACCATGCTCCTGATTTAGAACCCACCCATGACTATATGGCTTTCTATCATTGGGTGCGTGATAAGTTTAACGCCCATGCGATCGCCCATGTCGGTAAGCATGGCAATCTCGAATGGCTCCCAGGGAAAAGCGTAGCACTTTCGGAAAATTGCTATCCAGAGGCTGCTTTTGGAGCCATGCCCCATTTCTATCCTTTTATTGTCAATGACCCTGGGGAAGGTTCGCAAGCAAAAAGGCGATCGCAAGCGGTGATTCTCGATCACCTCACGCCACCGATGACTCGCGCTGAGTTGTATGGTGGTTTGCAGCAATTGGAAGGTTTGATCGATGAATATTACGAAGCAGAAACCCTCGATCCATCACGGTTGCCGATGTTGCGATCGCGATTAACGGAGCTAATCAAACAAGAAAATCTCTATCAAGATTTAGGGATTTCTCTGGAGCGTTTAGAAGATTCGCTCAATACGATTCTCACGACTGCTGATGGCTATCTCTGTGAAATTAAGGAAGCCCAGATTCGCGATGGTTTGCATATTTTCGGTCAATGTCCAGAAGGTCGCCAGTTAAGGGATTTGGTCGTAGCGATCGCCCGTAACCCAACTGCTAATCGGCAGGGGGTGACTAGAGCGATCGCGCAGGATTGGGGTTTAGATTTTGATCCATTGACTGCGGATTTAGGCGAATTACTTGAGTCAAGTTCTCATCCACGCTTGGCTAATTGTCGGATTATTGGCGATGCGGTTGAGGTTATAGAAGAATATGCGGCGGAGTTAGTGGAGTCTTTAATTAATAGACAATGTTCTAAAATTGATCATCTTTCTGCCCCCCTAGCCCCCCAATGCTGGGGGGGATCGGAAATTCCTCAAAGTCCCCCAGCATTGGGGGATTTAGGGGGCGAGATTGCGACAGAACTAACATGGATACGCGATCGCCTTCTCCCCTCTCTCTACAAAACCAATCAAGAAATCACCAATCTACTACGCGGATTAAACGGTGAATATATTGCCAGTGGCGCATCAGGAGCGCCGACTAGAGGTCGCCCTGAAGTATTACCCACAGGACGCAACTTCTATTCTGTCGATATTCGCGCCGTGCCGACGGAAACCGCTTGGGATATTGGGCGCAAGGCTGCGGATGTATTGATCGAAACCTACACTCAAGAACATGGCGAATATCCGCAAACTTTGGGATTATCGATTTGGGGAACTTCGACCATGCGAACAGGAGGCGATGATCTTGCCGAAGCGCTGGCTTTGCTCGGTGTACAACCTGTTTGGGATGGAGTCTCGCGCCGTGTGGTTGATTTTGAGATTCTGCCTCTATCGATTTTAGGTCGTCCCCGTGTCGATGTAACTTTGCGAATTTCAGGCTTTTTTAGAGATGCTTTTCCTAATCTCATCGATCTATTCGATAGCGCCGTGAATGCGGTAGCGAATCTGGATGAACCTGCTGATCAGAATCCCTTAGCGGCTAAAGTGCAAGAAGAATCTGCACATTGGCAAGAGTCAGGACTGACTTTAGAACAGGCTGAAGAGCGATCACGCTATCGGATATTTGGTTCTAAACCTAGCGCTTATGGTGCGGGTTTACAGGGCTTGATTGAATCGCAAAATTGGGAAAGTGAGCAGGATTTAGCGCGAGCTTATATCAATTGGAGTGCCTATGCCTACACCAGCAAATCCGAAGGAAAGTCTGCTCCTGAAGCCTTTAATCAACGTCTTGGCAATATGCAAATCGTGCTGCAAAATCAAGATAACCGCGAACATGACATTCTCGATTCCGATGATTATTATCAGTTTCAAGGTGGAATGACCGCAGCGATCGCTTCCATATCTGGCAATGCTCCAGAGGTATACTTTGGTGATAATTCACGCATGGCTCAGCCTAAGGTTCGTAAGCTCAGCGAAGAGATTGCGCGGGTCTATCGATCGCGGGTCGTTAATCCCAAATGGATTGCAGGTGCGATGCGTCACGGTTATAAAGGTGCTTTTGAGATGTCGGCAACCCTCGATTATCTGTTTGCCTATGATGCTACGACTAATTGTGTTTCTGATTTTATGTATGAGGGAATTGCTGAAGCTTATATTTTCAATCCTGAAGTTCAGAATTTTATCAAACAGAGTAATCCCTACGCCTTGCGAGATATGAGTGAACGCTTACTTGAAGCGAATCAGCGTGGGATGTGGCAAGATGTGACTGCGGATATGTTGGATCGATTAAAGGCGATCGCTAATGATGCTGAAGGTGCGATCGAGTCGCAAACATAACTGTCTATATGTAACTTTGAGATCGCCCTCATCTGAGCAGTTTCTCGCTAATTTTGATAATGAAATCGACAAGCAACAACTAAAATACTATCATCTAGCACCTCATAAACTAATCGATGCTCAGTGTTAATTCGCCTCGACCAATAACCTGATAGATTGGCTTTCAACGGTTCTGGCTTTCCAATTCCTTCAAAGGGATTCCGTAGAGTATCTTTAATTAGAAGATTGATCCTTTTTAGAAGTTTTTTGTCAGTATCTTGAAACCACAGATAATCGTCCCAACCAGCTTCTGTAAATGTAAGTTTCATTCTTCGATTAAATCTCTCTCACTAATTTTACCTACTTTTGCGGATTGAATTGAGTTGAGTAGATGTTTTGCATTAAAGGGATTGGATAGTAAATATAAAGTTTCTTGCCATGCGGAAAATTCGTCTAGTGAAATCAAAATAGCCTTGTTGCCTTTATCGTTACAAAGAATGGTTGGCTGTACGTTGGCAATCACGCGATCAATCAGTCTATCTAGGTCATGACTCGCTTGCTGGGTTGTCATTGCATCCATGTTTATACTCCTTGACATAACTACTAGCTAGATCATAGCTTAATTTTTTCGTTAAGCGTGATCGCTAATGATGCTGAAGGTGCGATCGAATCACAAACATAACTCCGCCTATTCTCTGATTTACAATGCGATAGCCCAATAAATCGAAATATCACCCCGTTTAAAAAACTAACTAAACCTTTGGTTAGACTATAAAATGTAGTAATCAAACTAAAATAATAGTAAATTCATGCAAATTAAAGCAGTTATCTGGCAAGAGGATGGTGTTTGGTGTGGTTCTGTCCCTGCTTTGAAAGGTTGTCATACTTGGGGAGACAGCTACGAACATCTCTTGGAAATGTTGCATGATGCTGTACAGGCATGGTTAGAGGTTGCTGGTGAAAATCAAGATCTTGAAACTGATAAACAACTCGTTGAACTATCTTTATGAAATCAGTCTCAGGTAAAGCGCTTTGTAAAGTCGTTGAGCGCAGAGGATGGGAACTGAAACGGGTTACAGGTAGCCATCACATATACACAAAGCAAGGCTTTGAAGTAATTCTTTCTATTCCAGTTCACGGAAACCGCGATCTACCAACTGGGACTCTCAAGGGCATCATGAAAGATGCTGGATTGAGCGAGAATGATTTGTAATGTTTGTTTAAGCGATCGCCTAACAACTCAAAATATCACTCCATTTAAAGTTTGGCTTTTGCTGCGTCATGGTCAATCGCTATTTAAGAGAATAAATTAACAAAATCGGTAGCTTTAACAACTATGTATTTCACTATTTTTCGTGGACTACCAAATCAATAAATTCTTCTCTTTCTTCTTCTGACATCTTTTCCCAATCATAACCTCGCTCTTTTGCGGCAAGTTTAACTTTATCTGCACCATAGCTAGATAAGTCTTGCCATTGCTGCCATTGAGAAAGCAGTAGGAATCTAAAAATTTCTATTTTTTGTTCTTGTGGCAGTTGTTTAACAAGTTCTACAACTTGCTCGTTACTTAGTGTTAGGCTTGGCATTTTTGTATTCTCCAGATATTAATTGTAAAGTATTTTTGATAAGGCGATCGCTGATTATGCTGAAAGTGCGATCGCCTATTCACTACAATCTCAAATAATCGGATACAGAAATAATTGCAGTTAGTCTTCATCAGCAAGGATTGATTCTAATATTTCAGGAGTTAGCCCATTACGCTCTGCTTCGCCTGATATATCATCCATGATTTGCATGAGGGATATCTTTTTTAGTTCCTGTTGTACTAATAGAGTGAAGAGGGATTCAATTCTTTTACGTTGCTCTGAAGTTGTTTTGCTGAATTTTTCAGCAATGTCTTCATCTACTTGAATAGCGATCGTTTTCATAGTCTTACCTGTCGCAGTAGAATCTTAGTGTTTTCATATATTTGGATCGCATAAACGTCTTTTGGGTGTAAAGTGAGAAAATCTTGGTTATTAAAATTTGCCTAATTTGCGATAATTATAGCTTTGGACATCTAAATTTTAAGTAGCACACAGGAAAATTCAGTAATGCAAGCATCTGAAACAAAATTACAACAGATTATCGAAGGCACTAAACAGTATGTTGTACCTCTGTTTCAGCGTCCTTATAGCTGGAAAAAGTCTGAATGGCAAATGCTATGGGACGATCTTATCGAACTCAGTGAGTCTGACAATCCGCGTACTCACTTCATGGGTTCCATAGTCACAATTCCTACAACGGCAATTCCTGAAGGTGTAAGCAAGTACCTGTTGATTGATGGTCAGCAACGTCTGACGACTATTTTTGTTTTACTGTGTGCCATTCGCGATCGCGCAAAAGAGACTGAAGATGAGGAACTTGTAGCAGAAATTAATAATACAATCTTGGTCAATCCGTACAAAAAGGGATTGGATTATTACAAATTGAGCCTACACAGATAGATCGTGAAGTCTTCCACAAGCTGGTTAGATCTGAATCTGAAGTTCATTCATCTGGGATCATGGAATGCTATGGTTTCTTCCTAAAGAAGATTAGACAAAATTTAGCGGATATTTATAAAATCCATAAGATAATCTGTAATAATCTTTCGATTGTTAGTGTCGTGCTTAGCGCTGATGATGACCCTTACCTTGTTTTTGAAAGTCTCAATGCCAAAGGACGAGCTTTAACTCAAGCCGATTTAATTCGCAACTACTTCTTCATGCGAATTCATTCAGACAAACAGGAGTCAATCTATAAGCAATATTGGGAGCCAATGGAAACGCTTCTAGGTACAGGCTTAACAGAATTTATTCGACATTACCTAACCAAAGATACTGTGGATGTTAAGCAAAACGAAATCTATTTGCAAATCAAAGAGAAAATCAAACAAGATGACGCACTGCCGTATCTTCAGGATTTACACAAATTTGCAGATTATTATTCACGGCTGTTGAATCCAGAGCTAGAAAACAACTTAAAAATCCGTAAATATTTAAAGCGCATTGAACGTTTGGAAGTTGCGACAGTTTATCCATTCCTCTTAAATTGCTATGAGGAATGGATACAAAACAGAATTTCTGAAGATGAGTTTGTTGTTGTTTTTCAAACACTTGAAAACTTCATACTGCGCCGTTTTGTTTGCGATATCCAAACAAGGGGATTGAACAGGATTTTTGCTCTTCTATATTCTCAAATAACTAAAGATCCTAATACTACATCTAATTCGTTCGTTAAGCGCACTAAAACCATTCTTCAATCCAAAGATTATCCAAAAGATAGCTTGTTTAAAGAAAGATTGTTAGATGTCAAGCTGTATGGAAGTAACCGAACCGATAAAACCAGACTAATTTTAGAATCTCTTGAAGAGTCGTTTAAGCATAAAGAGAAAGTAGATCTTGCTAAAGTCTCTATCGAACACATCATGCCACAAACACTTAATGCTTGGTGGAAAGAACATCTAGGAGAGGATTGGGCAATTACATACGATTTATTTATCCATTCGTTAGGAAATTTAACTTTGACAGCCTATAATGCTGAACTTAATAATTTTGATTTTATTTCTAAACGCAATGAATACAAAAAAAGTCATCTTGAGTTAAATAAGTATTTCGAGCGATGCGATCAATGGAAAAGAGAAGATATTGAAGTCAGAGCCGATTATTTAGCAAGTCGCATTATTGATATCTGGAAATATTTTGGAGATGAATCTTTAGAAACAACTGAGTCTAATGGGTTAACTGGAAAAATCCCTAAATCGCTAGTCATGCTTGGAGAAGAATATCCTGTTAAAAGCTGGCGAGATGTCTTGGAGATTACTTTAAATACGATTGCTGAAGTTGAACCAGAACATTTCAAAGCAATTATGGATCAGTTTCCTCGCCTAGTTGGTTCTGATGAAAGAGTTTTCCGCAGTACTAGAAAATTAAAAAATGGTGCGTTTATCGAAACAAACTTATCAGCTAGATATATATATAGCCTGTGTTTGCGTTCAGTGGAGATTGCAGAGCTTTCTATTCAAGATTGGTATGTTGACACAGTGAATTCATAGCTTTACTATCTATTGCGATCGCCCCCTCTAATTCGTGATGATGATACAGGGCGATCGCTGTTTTCTCTACAAGGTTCTGTTAGCGATCGCCCTTGATGATGCCAAAAGGCGATCGCTAACTATGGATTAGTGAATAGGCGATCTCTCCCAAAACTTTAAAAGTCTTATATTATGGTAAGTATCTTATAAATCCACGCTATCAGGCGTTATCCAAAATGCAAATCAGTTATCGATTGAATGCTAACGAACTTGACAACAATTTTCTAGAAAGCTTAAAAGCCGCTTTCCAAAACAAAGAAATCGAGATAGTTGTATGTGAAAGCGATGAAACTGCTTTTCTACTACAAAGCCCTGCCAATAAAATGAGATTACTAACTGCGGTGAAAAACATCCAAAACCGTAATAATCTCGTAGAACTTAATTGGGATACCATCTCATGAGAAGACGAATCCTATTTGAAGCAGAAGCCTTTGAGGACTATAATACGTGGGCAAAAATGGATCGGAAAATTTATAACAAAATAGTAGAACTTATCAAAGATATTGAGAGATAGCCTTTTTCAGGTATCGATAAACCTGAGTCTCTAAAATATGGGCTGAGCGGATTTTGGTCAAGACGGATTAGTAATGAACATCGTCTCGTCTATCAAGTAACTGATACAGAGATTCTAATTGCTGCCTGTAAAAGTCATTATGAATAACAGAACTATCGCGATTAGTCCTATTCGCAAATTTTTGAAGAGATCGCTGTTTTATCTACAAGGCTCTGTTAGCGATCGCCCTTGATGATGGCAAAAACGATCGCTAAAATGAGTAAAGCTTATAATAGGCACAAGTTAATTTATCGATACTTAAACCTATGCCACAACTCCAAGAACAATATATTACAAACGCTCAAGGCGATCGCGTAGCCGTTATCCTCGATATTATTGCTTATCAAAAGTTACTTGCAGAAATGGATGAATTTCTCTGCTGGAAAGGCTATCAACAAGCAATTGAAGAAACAGATCCAGAATTTGCTAATGGTGATTTTGTAACCCTAGATCATTACTTAACAACTCAAGCATAGCAATTATCATGAGCTATCAAGTCAACTTACCTAAAACTGTTCAAAAGCAACTGAACGCATTACCGCAGGAAGTCAAACAAAGAATTTTAAAAGCCCTAGTACAGTTGCAAGAAGAACCTAGACCCGCAAACTCATTACAAATGAAAGGAGGACAAGGATTTAGATTGAGAGTTGGAGACTATCGAGTCGCCAATTCAAGGATGAAATGCAACGCCTAGAGATCTTTGAATAAAGGGACTCATAAGGATATTCTGATATTAATCACAACCATCAGGAAATCCTCATGAGCTTTAAACATCTTACCACCACAGAAAGAAGTGAACT
>JANMFC010000123.1:0-4098 GCA_031377675.1 Pseudanabaena sp. OTE_70b_metabat_355
AGAATATCGAGCCACAGGAATTAATCTTAAGGGAATGCCCTTGGGTGAAAACGATCGCCTCTTGACAATCCTCACCAAAGAGCATGGCTTGATTCGGGCTGTGGCGGCAGGAGCGAGAAAGCATCGTTCGGCAATGGCAGGGCGATCGGGATTATTTGTGGTTAATGATTTGCAAATTTCGGTGGGGCGCAATATGGATCGGATTAAAAATGCGGAAGTAATCCAATCCTTTGTCGGTTTAGGGCAGACCCTAGCCAAGCTCACCGCCGCTCAATATTTGTCAGAACTTGCCCTGATGCAAGCCCTATCATCTCAACCCCAAGAGGATTTATTTTTAGTCTTGGTCGAACATCTGAATCGGATTCAAGCGGCGGCTAACCAGAATGTTTTGGCATATTTAGTGCATGGGACATATCATTTGCTGGCGATCGCAGGATTTGCGCCCCAAGTGCATAATTGCTGTATTACCCAAAGCCCCGTTATTGCTAATTGTGAAATTTCAAGGTGGAAGGCAGGATTTAGTATTGTCGGCGGCGGCGTGATTAATTTAGATATGAGTACGCTTGGCATAACCGATCTTGTTCGTGACGGTAATCCGAATAGCGATCGCCAAGGAGATCCCCATGTAGCGATCGGTGGTGAGGCTATGCACAACCGTATTAGTCATTACCTGAGTGGCTCTGAGATTCTTGCCATGCAATCGCTTCCACAAATTGATTTGACCGATAATATATTAGAAGTACCCACATCAGATTGGATGGCAGTCGAAAGGTTGTTGCGAGCCTATGCACAGTATCATTTTGATAGACCAATCCAGTCATCGGCTTTGATTGACAACTGTTTTTTTAATATATGACCCATTTATTCGATCCACCCACACCAAATCTACCCGAAGACCCGCATCATGTTCCACTTGCCCCCGAAGCTATTGCGGAACTTAAAGTAGAAAGTGATTCTAAGTCTGTCCTGCGTAATCCTAATTTTTTGTCACTTTGGAGTGGGCAGGTTTTTTCCCAGATTGCTGACAAGATTTTTTTGGTGTTGGTAATTGCGATCGTTTCTACACAATTTCAGAATAAGGGCGAAACGATTAGCGGATGGGTCTCCGCAGTCATGGTTTCCTTTACCATTCCTGCGATTTTGTTTGGATCGATCGCGGGGGTCTATGTCGATCGCTGGAATAAAAAAACAGTTTTAGTTAGCTCAAATATCCTGCGGGGCATCTTAGTTCTGAGCATTCCCTTCTTGCTTTGGGTGACAAAAAAAAGCTTTTTGCCTTGGGGCGCACCGACTGGATTTTGGGGATTATTGTGTATTACGTTTCTGGTTTCTACCTTCACGCAATTTTTCACGCCTGCGGAACAGTCAGCGATTACCCTTGTCGTTGAGAAACCGAAATTATTAGCTGCCAATTCGCTCTATACAACGACGATTATGGCAGCTTTAATTTTAGGATTTGCGCTTGGTGAGCCACTCTTAGCTCTATCTGATCATCTTTGGCATAATGTCGGTCAAGAGATTCTGGTGGGTGGCAGTTATTTAATTGCGGGGCTAATTTTACTTTTACTAAAAACAGGTGAAACCAAAGAAGACTTACACCGTGATAGTTTTCATCTTTGGAATGACATCAAAGAAGGCTTGCAATATCTCAATAACAAAAAAACTTCCCTATCAGCACTGATTCAGTTAATTTGTACCTTTTCGATCATTGCCGCCTTAACGGTTCTAGCGGTACGTCTAGCGGAAGTGATGCCCGAAATTAAGTCGGAACAATTTGGATTTTTATTGGCTGTCGCAAGTTTGGGCATGGCGATCGGTGCGGGTGTAGTCGCCAAATTAGGCGATCGCTGTAGTCGTCAAACCCTTGCTTTAATCGGCTCCTTGGGAATGTGTGTATTTTTGGGGATGTTGGCAGTATTTAGCGATCGCTTTGGACTAGGGCTAATTGCGATCGCGGGGACAGGCATATTTGCGGGCTTATGCGTGATTCCGATGCAGACAGTGATCCAAGAAGAAACCCCAGAAGATGTGCGCGGTAAGGTCTTCGGATTACAAAATAATGCCGTAAATATTGCCCTGAGTTTGCCCCTGTCACTGGCGGGAATTGCCGAATCTTATTTCGGATTGCAGCAAGTAATTTTTGGGCTGAGTGCGATCGCGTTAGTCACAGGTGTATCGGCTTGGTATATTGCGCGTCAATTAGTCAAGTAACAATTCGCTGGCATACCAGAAAAAAGCGCCGCAAAGCGGCGCTTTTTTCTGGTTTTGGGTTTGGCGCAAAGCGCTATTTTTATGAGGTAAATAGCTGAAATAATTTGTTTATATACCATTTGGTAATTTTCCTTGATAGAGTCATTGATGTGGTGCGAAGGATTAAGACGAAATTCTTATAAATGTTTTTACAAAAGATAGTCATCAGCTATCAGCATTAGTTATCTCCACTATGGAACTATGATCAAAACCGCAACTACGAAGATAGCAATATTAGGGCTTTTGCCTCTAATTTGTAATCTCGCGCCTAACTTTGCCGCGATCGCCTTAGCTCAAACGAGTAACTCAACCAGACAATCTGCCCCACTTCTTACCCCACTGATCACACAGGCTGATCCTCTCGCAAACACACCAATCAAGTTGGTGGAGAGAGCTAATTCTCTGAGAGAACAAAATCAACTTGACCGCGCTTTGACGTTGTATCGTCAAGCGATCGCCGCCAGTCCAGAATTAGTCCCCGCCTATTACGGGTTGGGTGTCGCCTTGCGCCAAAAGGGAGATGTGCAGGGCGCAATTGAAGCGCATCGTCAAGCGATCGCGATTGATAAAAACTACACTCCCGCCTACTACGGATTGGGAATAGCCCTATATCAAAAAGGCGATGCGAATGGCGCGATCGCCGCCTATAGCGAATTTATCAAATTTAGTAAAGCCAATGCTAACCTTGCCCCTGCCTATTACAATTTGGGCTTAGCCCATGAACAGAGCGGTAATCTCGAAAACGCTGTAGCTTCTTTTCGGAAAGCGATCCAGTATGACCCTAAATACGCTCTTGCTCATAATGGTTTAGGCACAGCTTTACGTCGTCAAGGCAATCGCCAAGCGGCAATTATTGCTTACCGCAAAGCGCTCGAGCTAGCACCGCAGTACACCCTAGCCCATTTTGCGATGGGAATTTCTTTATATGAAGATCAAGACTATACGGGCGCGATCGCTGCTTACAAACAGGTGATGCAGATCGATCCTAATTTTCCCAACGTTTACTACAATCTGGGCTTGGCTTATAACCAATTAGGCGATCGCCAAAATACGATCAACACTTTTCGGAAGGCGATCGAGCAAGATCCCCGCAATGCCGATATTTATGCCGCTCTAGGTAATGCCTTGTTGCGTGAAGAAAACAGCCCTGAAGCTGCTGCTGCCTTTAAGCGAAGTACGGAACTCAATCCCAAGGTTGCGAGTACTTTCAATGGTTTGGGTTTAGCCCTGCGCCGTCAAGGGGATTTGACAGGAGCGATCGCTGCCTATGAGCAATCAATTGCGATTAATCCCAACTATACCGCCGCCTTTAATAATCTCGGTCGGGTGCTGTCTGACCAAAATCGCAACCCCGAAGCTATTAACGCTTTCCGTAAGGCGATCGCCCTTGATCCTAAAAATGCGGTTGCTTATAGTAATCTCGGCAATCTATTGCGGACTCAAGGTGACAGTGATCAAGCGATCGCCGCTTTTCAACAAACAATTGCGATCGGCAAAGATGAAGTTTGGATAGACTATACCAGTCTGGGGCTAGCATACGCTGATCGTGGCAAGCTCGGCGAAGCTCAAAATGCCTACTTCCAAGCTCTATCTTTAAATCCTAAATTTGCTAAGGCTTATTTTGGACTGGGTGCTTTGTATACGCTCAAGGGTGAAGTTAGTAATGCGATTCGGTCTTACCAAGAAGCCTTGAAGCTGTATGAAGAAACCCGTGATCCTGAGTGGATTAGAAGAACACAACAGGCGATTCAATCATTGCAGGGAATTACTTAGAAATCACAATCACGGATTAAATGGATAAGGAATGAAAATTAATTAAAACCCAAATTTGTTGGCGCGGGCTTTGCC
>JANMFC010000125.1:0-6675 GCA_031377675.1 Pseudanabaena sp. OTE_70b_metabat_355
CACGCTTGTGCGATCGCTGATGTCTTAGGCATGACCCAAATTTTTATTCATCCCTACGCAGGCGTACTATCTGCATACGGGATTGGTTTAGCAGATATTCGCACAATTCGCGATCGCTCAGTCGAGTCAGAACTCAATTTAGAATTACTAGAAGAGTTAGAAACGATTGCCAAATTACTAAGCGAAGATGGTCAGACTGAGATTTTGCAAGGAAATGCTGATGGTGAATTACAGATCGAAACCAGTTTGCGATTGCGCTATGTTGGCACTGATTCTGCCCTCACCGTGACGCTTCCCAATCCCTTAAGCTTCCATTCACAGTCAATCTTAGAGTTTTTGCAAACCAGTTTTGAAACTTTACATAAGGAAAGATATGGCTTTATTTTTGCCGATAAAGTCCTGATCGTGGAAGCGATCGCCATAGAAACAATTGTTTCAAAGAAAAAAGAAAAGGTCAAAAGCCAACAGCTAAAAGCTAAAAGCCAAAAGCTGCTAACAGCTAAACAAACACTCAATGTCTATATGTCTGGCGAATGGCATGAAACTCTTGTATTTCGGCGGGAAGATTTGCGGGTAGGTGATCGCATTCAGGGGGCAGCGTTGATTATTGATGCAACGGGGACTAATGCGATCGAGCCTAATTGGGAAGCGGAATTGAATGAGGATAATTGTTTGATCTTGAGAAGATCCCCCCCAGCCCCCCTTGTAAAGGGGGGAGAAGATGATCTTGAAGTCCCCCTTATTAAGGGGGATTTAGGGGGATCTCCCGATCCGATTAAACTAGAAATTTTCAATAATCTCTTTCAATCGATCGCTGAACAAATGGGATTTACGCTCCAAAATACGAGTGCGAGCGTGAATATCCGCGAACGTTTAGATTTTTCCTGTGCGATATTTGATCGCGATGGTGAACTTGTGGCAAATGCACCGCATATTCCTGTACATCTTGGCTCTATGGGTGAGAGTGTCAAAGCTTTGATCGGCGATCGCGGCGATGCGTTTAACTTAGGTGATGTTTTTGCAACCAATAATCCCTACAACGGCGGTACACATTTACCTGATATTACGGTAATTACGCCTGTATTTATAGATTCGCTAGCAAAACCAACTTTCTATGTCGCCTCGCGGGGACATCATGCTGATATTGGTGGGATTACCCCTGGATCAATGCCTTCCAATAGTACCAGTATTGAAGAAGAAGGAATTCTTTTTAATAATTTTCAGCTTGTGAAAAGTGGTGAATTTTGCCAAGTTGAAACGCTCTCTTTGCTGACTTCTAGTGCATATCCAGCGCGGAATCCAGCCCAAAATATTGCTGACCTACAAGCGCAAATAGCGGCAAATAAATGTGGTGCAAAGGAACTAGGGCGGATGGTAAATCATTATGGAAGTATGACTGTGCAAGCCTATATGGGATTTGTGCGCGATAATGCCGAACTCTCTATTCGTAAGGCGATCGCTAAACTAGTCAAGAAAAAAGGAAAAGGCGAAAAGGAAAAAGATGAGCGGAGGTTTGTTTATCCCGTTGATAATGGCAGTCAGATTGTGGTATCGGTGAGTTTGGATGCGGTTAATCGTAGTGCGAAGATTGATTTTACGGGGACTTCGGCACAATTAGGGAATAATTTTAATGCACCGCTTGCGATTTGTAAGGCAGTTGTACTATACGTTTTTCGTACTCTCGTGGATGATGAAATTCCTTTAAATGGAGGCTGTTTAGTTCCATTGGAAATTATTGTCCCTGAAGGTTCGATGTTAAATCCCGTTTATCCTGCGGCGGTGGTGGCGGGTAATGTCGAAACATCTCAGGCGATCGCCAATGCTTTGTATGGTGCATTGGGTGTGATGGCAGCTTCACAAGGAACGATGAATAATTTTACTTTTGGTAGCGATCGCTATCAATATTACGAGACTATTTGTGGCGGATCTGGGGCGGGCAATGGCTTTAATGGAACCAGTGCAGTTCAAACGCACATGACTAATTCGCGTCTTACCGATCCTGAAGTTCTGGAATGGCGCTTTCCTGTACTTTTGGAAGAGTTTAGCATTAGGAAAAATAGTGGCGGTCAAGGAAAATATAAGGGCGGTGATGGTGTGACGCGGCGGATCAAGTTTCGCGAACCGATGACTGCGGCAATTTTATCAAGTAGCCGTATTATTCCGCCTTTTGGGTTAAATGGTGCTGATTCGGGCGCAACTGGACATAATTATGTGATTAAAAATGATGGCGCGATCGCTGAGTTACCCAGCACAGCCACAGTTCAAATGGATGTCGGTGATAGTTTCGCGATCGAAACTCCTGGGGGTGGTGGATTTTGAAACTACTTGTTATATTTGGACTTACGAAAAATAACCAAAGGTAGGGGCAATTCATGAATTGCCCCTATCTTTAGTTATTTTTCGTAAGTCCTAGCTATTTTGGCTTTTGACTTGATAGCCACTTTTGGTTAGCCAAATCGTAAATTTCTAAATTAACTTCCTCAGAGTTCATTCCCTTAGCAAATTTTTCAACTTCTCTCCGCACCAAAAATCTTCCCCAAAACGGAATGTCTTTTAACTTGTTATCAGCTTCACTAGTCCAATTCATATTAATGTTATTAACGTTATTTTCCTATCTATTTACAAGTCCTTGTCC
This sequence comes from Pseudanabaena sp. OTE_70b_metabat_355, assembly GCA_031377675.1. Lineage (GTDB taxonomy): Bacteria > Cyanobacteriota > Cyanobacteriia > Pseudanabaenales > Pseudanabaenaceae > Pseudanabaena. Next base: position 2,636 of record JANMFC010000125.1, read on the forward strand.
TTGGTTGTTTATGGGATGTTGTCAGTTTGCACTATTAATTTATCTCCAAACTTTATACGAAGAGCAGGCGCTAATTAAAATTCATGGCGATAATTATTTGATCTATGCTTCTTCGGTAGGTCGTTTTTTCCCAAAGGTAGGATACTTGAAACCTCCAACAAATTCTAAGTCTGATGATAGTTTAGAAACAGCGATCGCCAATTCTTAGAAACTATTTAAGTATTCTCTACAGCGCTTTACGCTAAAACTAAACCCAGAGAAAAGTTTAAAAGCGCCGCTTAGCGGCGCTTTTAAACTTTTCTCTGTACCCTTTAAAGCCTCAATAGGCTGTAATCAAAATGGGCAAGATTGAACATTGATAACGATTATTAATCACTGGCAAAAAATCACCCGCGAATGACGATAATACTCCGCCCTGCGGGACTAGTCGCATTTTCAGTGGTGGTGCGATCGCTTAATGACACTAAACCCTCTCGGCGATCAAAAATCACTAACCAGCCCGTATCTAAATTTAAACCCGAAAGATATTTATCTAATTGTTTTAATCCTTCCACCAAAGGATCTGGTCTACCATCTCGCCATACTTTTAGTTCCATTCCTAATGTCAAATCCCCATAGCGCAAACAAATATCCATCCGTCCCGAACCGATCGCATATTCTCTCTCTAATGTGCCACCACCATTAACCACACGATGCAAAAAAGCCATTAACACCAGATGCGGTGCAATTTCTGGATACGGCGTACTTTTAAATAATGGTTCTCCATGTTGCTGCCAGAATTCTAGAAACGCGGCTAATAGTTCCATTGGCAACATTTCTCCTGTGCTACTCAACCATCGCGGTTCAATCCTGCCAATCGAAGCATTTGTCGTAAAGCTCAATACTCTGGGTAAAACCTCTTGATAAATTGGATTAGCAATTTCCAAACCTCGACCCCGCTCCATTTTGCAAAGTCCTAAATCCAGAACATAGCGTAAATCATCATTAGGGACATTCGGTAAATCTTGCCCTGCTAAAAGTGGTTCAATAATCGCTTGGACTCGATCTTCTCTGAGTCTTTCCGCAAGACTATCTAAATGCGTATCCTGTCGCTGAATTAAAATCTCTTTTGCTTGATTAATCAAATCTACGGTTATCGGAATTGTTACATCTTTGGCTAAAACTTCCGTTGCCTGACGTGCGATCGCATTGACTAGCCAAGGCTGACCATCGGTTAAATAAAATGCTCTAGCGATCGCTTCCGATGTAAAAATTTGTCCAGTGGCGGCAGTATGTTGTTCGTATAGCTTCGTGACATCTACCAAACTGAAATTGTGAAGTGTAAGAGATTCTACTTTGATATTAAATGGACTAGAACTATTTAGTCGCTGACTGCCGCCAGAGGCAACTTTATAATCGCGCACATCGCGCATTCCAATTAAACATAAAGAATGGGGAAAACCCTGTGGACGGTTGGGATAGCCCGATCGCAGTTGCCTCAATACCGAGATCAATGTTTCATCGCTCAAGGCATCGATTTCATCGAGAAATACAACCAAAGGACGTGATGATTTTTTTGCCCAAGTACTCAAGGCTGAGCCAATTTGACGACCTGATTCGCCTTTTTCCCATAGGGGAGGTTGGAGTTCTGTAGGCAATCTAAACTCAATAGAATCTTGCCATTCGTCTAAAATAGCGCGTTCGGCAGCCCCTGGGTCGTGGGAAAAAACGGCTCCAACTTCCAGAGATAGCATTACGGCTGTGTAAGCTCCACTGGCGGTCAGTTCTTGGGCAAGGGTTAACATCGCGGTGGTTTTGCCGACTTGGCGAGGGGCATGGATCACAAAATAATTGCGCTGCTCAATTAGTTGTTTTAGTTCAGGTATGCGTTCTGATGCTGACAGCATATAGTGGATGTCAGGTTGGCAGGGACCTGCTGTGTTAAACCATTTGGGCATATTATCTTTGCTCAGTGAATGTTTATGGGTTTAGTTTATTGATTGAGTTTACGCGATCGCCTTACCAAATTCGCGGCATGGCTATTAGCGATAATTACAGAATTTCCTGCGGGTTGAAAATGAAGTCCTGTATTTAATTGTTTAGATAGAAACCATTTTTGTGCTATACAGGAAATATTAGACAGGGTTTTCTAAACACATGATTATTTAGTGGTTATTTTAATAAAATAATCTTTTAGGAGTGCTAATGGTTGCGAAATACTTTAATCCTTATACTGATTTCGGCTTTAAGAAACTGTTCGGTGAAGAAGGCAGTAAGGATTTACTCATCGATTTTCTTAACCAACTGCTACCAATACATCATCAAATCGAACAATTAACTTTTAAAAATACTGAAAACCTCTCTGACACGATATCGGAACGCAAAGCTATTTTTGATATTTACTGCGAGAGTAGAACTGGCGATAAGTTTATTGTGGAAATGCAAAAAGCAAAAATCAAGTATTTTAAAGATAGAGCCTTGTTCTATTCCACATTCCCCATTCGAGAACAATCAGAAAAAGGCGATTGGAGTTTCCAATTATTACCAATCTATTTTATTGCGATCTTAGATTTTGAGTATGACGAAAATACCACATCTAATACAGTATCTAAGTTTAGGCGCGATGTATGTTTGAAAGATCAAGATGGCGATATTTTCTTTGATAAATTAAACTTTAAGTTCTTGCAAATGCCGTTATTCAACAAACAAGAAGATGAATTAATAACGCATTTCGATAAATGGCTATATTTTTTAAAGAATCTAGAGAGTTTTAATCATATACCTGCAATCCTAAATGAACCGATCTTTCAGAAAGGGTTTGAGATTGCAGAAATATCTCACTTAAATATAGAGCAGTACGAGCAGTATAAAAAGAGTTTAGTGCAGTATTTAGAAGTAAAGAATGTATTTGATACAGCCTTTGAAGAAGGTGAAAAGGTTGGTATTGAGAAAGGTATTGAGCAGGGTATTGAAAAGGGCATTGAGCAGGGTATTGAAAAGGGCATTGAGCAGGGTATTGAAAAGGGCATTGAGCAGGGCATTGAGCAGGGCATTGAGCAGGGCTTTGAAAAGGGGATTGAGAAAGTTGCTAAAGCATTGAAAGAGCAAAATGTAGCTATAGAAATTATTGTAGAATCGACTGGCTTATCATACGAAGCTATTCAAAGGATTTGAGTGAGCTATACCTGCTGTTGGGTTTCGCGGAAGTGGGCGAAGATGTCGTCTAGGGTGATGGGTTGACTCATAGCTGTAGATGCCGAGGTTTAGGATCTGTAATTATTATATACTGCGAAAAACTTATCCCAATTTGTCATCCAAAGCATTGACAATTTTCGATACACTTTCATCAATGGATTCCCGATCGCTAAAGCAAGTCACATCAGGAGCTAATGGAATTTCATAGAGATCGTCAACACCTGTAAATCCTTTAAGTTTGCCCTCTCTGGCGGCGGCGTACAAACCTTTGACATCGCGTAATTCGCATACTTCAATGGGAGCGTTCACATATACTTCCATAAAGTTATGGCTGCTGGCTTTGACTTCATCACGCACGGCGCGATAAGGGCTAATTACGGCGACTATAACTACTACTCCATTGCGATTGAGTAAATTCGCCACATAACCAACTCGGCGGATATTGATATCGCGATCGCCTTTAGAGAAACCCAAACCTTGAGATAGATTTGTGCGAATTAGATCACCATCGAGAATTTCCACATTTAGATCTCGCTGAGAGACTAGTTCTTTGAGTCTATTGGCGATCGTGGTTTTGCCTGCCCCACTCAAGCCCGTTAGCCAAACAATCGCTCCATTATTAGTGTTTGTCATAAGTTGCATTTCCTCCTTGAATTGGCGTAATTCCAAATCGAATTGGAATTGAGAATCGTCCCAAGGTCGCGGATTTGAAGACAGAGATTGGGCATTGGGAAAGCGATACCGTGATAGGCAAGAACCATGCAGGTGTGGTGGTTACACATGTTGACAAAGCATCGAAGTTCCTACTGGCTGGTCTGGCTAAAGACAAGACGGTAGGAGAAATAAATAGAGTGACGCTGAAGCTA
>JANMFC010000153.1:0-3937 GCA_031377675.1 Pseudanabaena sp. OTE_70b_metabat_355
CCCGCTTCGCGGGCGAACCAGCTTATTTGGGTTTTAATTATTTTTCATTCATTAGCAATCTATACCATATAGAAATGTGGGAATGTTGTCGCGGCAATGTAAGCTTAGATACTAAGCCTAAATAATTGGGCTGAATGTTGGGTTTAATATTTCGAGGGAGTTAGCAAAGTCCCTTTCTAGCGATTTTATACAGACATGACTGCAAATGAAATTGATTTGGGGCTAGGTATATGAAGTGGGTCACTAGTCTTTCGACAAAAATATCTCTAGAAGCTGCGGTGCAAGATCTCGCGCAGCAAGTACTGACGGGGCTTGGCGATCGCTCGCTAGATTTGGGCTTTTTGTTTGTGTCCACCGCCTTTGCCAGTGACTACCCCCGCCTGTTGCCATTGCTTGCGGAAAAATTGCCGATCCAAAAATTAATTGGCTGCTCTGGTGGCGGCATTGTTGGCAATGGTCGCGAGTTTGAAGATAAACCTGCGATCGCTTTATTAGTCGGACATTTACCCGATGCCGAAGTCAAAATATTTCACTTGGATGATGATCAACTCCCCGATCTCGACAGTTCGCCCGATCGCTGGGCGCAATTAACCACGATTGATCCTATGGTTGCCCCCAGTTTTGTGTTATTGGGCGATCCCTTTTCTTTCCCCATCAATGACTTAATCCAAGGACTGGATTTTGCCTATCCCAACGCCGTAAAAGTTGGTGGTTTGGCGAGTAGCGGCGGCATGGGCGCTAATGCCCTCTTTTGTTTCCATGACGCGAATAAGTACAAACTATATCGAACAGGCTTGTTAGGTGTGGCGTTATGGGGTGATGTCACGATTGATCCTGTTGTGTCGCAAGGTTGTCGTCCGATTGGCAAGATCATGCAAGTTTCTGAGTGTGAACGCAATTTGATTTTAGGTTTAGAAGGTAAAGCGCCACTGGGTTTATTGCAAGATACTGTGGGCGATTTAAGTCAAAGCGATCGCGAACTTGCTCAGCATTCCCTATTTATTGGCGTGGTGATGAATGAATTCAAGACCAATCCATCACAGGGAGATTTCTTAATTCGCAATATCATCGGTGTCGATCCTCGCTCTGGCGCGATCGCGATCGGCGATCGGATGCGTCCAGGACAGAGAATTCAATTACATTTACGCGATAGTAAAGCCTCAGCCGAAGATTTAGATGAAGCTCTCACCAACTACACCAACCACCTCAATTTGGAAGCGCCAAATATATCACCCACGGCGGCGCTGATGTTTTCTTGCATGGGGCGTGGCGAAAGACTGTATGGCAATCCCAATTTTGATTCAGCTTTATTACAAAAGCACGTTGGTTTAATTCCCTTTGGTGGTTTTTTCTGTTCAGGTGAAATTGGTCCTGTCGGTGGAACAACTTTTTTGCATGGTTATACGTCAGTATTTGGCATTGTCCGACCCAAAAATCAAGCCTAAAACATAGCGAATAGTAACAAATGGTTATGGAAAGAGTATCTTATGTTAGCTTAAGTGTAGATTTGATCACGAATTTCCTAGGGAATTGACCAAGGATTAACTTAATGTTTGATTTGCACTGTATGGGCTTGAGTATGGGCGCTGTTTTGGGAGATTTCTCGCGATCGCACTGTATCGAGATCTGTGCGTTCCTTGTCCCCGCAAACCTGATTGCTACTTCCCAAACAATTTTATTTACTTTATTAAGGCGATCGCCGCTCCAGATTTTTACCATCAGTACTATGGCGATCGTTTATGCATCACTAATGGTCTTGCATGTAATTAGTTGGTTCATTGTCGGTGTGGTGATGGCTCCCACTTTTATTCTCATGTTTTTGGGGACTGTCTGTTTGACAATTAACTTCATCGCAATTTGGCTAAAAATCAATCACGTTGAGATCGATTTTCTCCGCCTTGTCCAAAAGTTTATCGCTTCGCCACACTTTGCTCGATAGGAATGAAAATTAATTAAAACCCAAGAGAGAGTGGCGGCGCGAAGCGCTGCCTCTCTCTTGGGGTTTGTAGTGATCGCATCTTTTTAGAATTTTACATCTTCATAAAGATCATCAAATTTCCCTTCAAAGTTGATACTCGATAGTTGAAATTTATCTTGCTCGCCCGAATATGATTTTAGAACCCATAATCCTTCTTCATTGCGACGAAAGCAGTCAAGGCGTTGACGTTTAGTGTTAATTAGAACATATTCTTCGAGGCTAACTAGTTGTTGATAATCAGCAAATTTATCGCCGCGATCAAAACCTTCAGTAGATTTTGATAGAACTTCGATAATTAGTTTTGGAAAACGCTTGTGATTTGGGGTTTGGGTATCTCTAGGATCGTAAGTCACCATCACATCTGGATAATAAAAGCGATTCAACGAATCGATTCTAGCTTTCATGTCGGAGATATAGACTCGGCAGTTTGAACCTCGTAAATAATTGCGAATTATCATAAAAGCATTACTAGCGATCGTCACATGGGGATCGTTTGCGCCAGCCATTGCATAAACATATCCATCGATATATTCATGTTTAATATCGCTTTTTTCTTCCATTTCGAGATATTCGTCTGGACTTATATAATCAAATTTTGGTATTGCAATCATGGCTTACCTGTTTAACTTATTTGTCATCAGTAAACATCATTGTAAAACTGACGTTAAATTTTAAATGTTATGGATTCACCACATTATTTTAAAGTCATGAGTCCAAATAATGTTCTAAGAGTCGTTCAGAAAGCCATACTTAAAGAAACTACATAAATCTACATAAAATCTCAGACCTTTCCCTACTTTTCTCCTACCATTTTTGAGTATTAATCTGGTATCTTTGGTTGAGATTCAAATTTAATTACATAAAGTATTAATATTTCTTGTGCAATTGCTAGGTATAAATTCTTAGTCGGATAATTTTTTGATTGCTGAATGTCTAAAAGACTAAAGGCGATCGCAAAATTATTCGCATGATCTAACTATATTCAGATGTATGGAGAGAAAACTTAGTTTATGCAAAAACTAACTGCGAAGAATGACACTTATATCAAGAAGTCAACAGAGCAATCAAGTAAATTACCTAACACTGAAAAGAAACTTTGCAACACAGGAGAAAAAATAAATGTCGAAAAAGCAGAATTATCTGCTAACGGGCATTTAAAAGTAACCTTGGATGCTGGTGCTGGAGTCTGGTACATTTACCGCCCTGACTGGTCAGATTTTGATATGTCAAGCAATGTTGATGGAGATTCTGATATTCATCAACAGGCGATTGGTATTGTCACTGAGTTCGAGGGATTTATTCCTCATGTTTACGAGGATGGTGTTGATGTCGCAACAATTGGTATTGGGACAACCCGCTATCCAGATGGGCGATCTGTTCGTTTTGGAGATCCCAACATTGATCTAGCTACAGCAGAAAAATATTTGGCTCACGATCTAGCGGCAGTCGTAAAACAACTGAAGCTGGAAATTCCACATTGGGATGACATGAATGACAATCAGCAGTCATCTCTAATCTCATTTGGCTACAATTTAGGCGAATATTTTTATGCTAATCCTGGGTTTAATACCATCACTGCGGTTTTACGAGATAAACGTTGGAATGATTTGCCAAAAGCTCTAGAGCTATATTCAATGCCAGGCACAGGTGTTCACGCAGGGCTATTGCGCCGTCGCAAAGCTGAAGGAGAACTTTGGCAGGGTAAAGGAAAGTTTGCAGTTTAACTAATCATTAGCTAGTTATGAGAATAGCTAGTTATAAACAAAGTGTCACATTACTAAAGGAGATACAACATGAGTTGGTTGAAGATGACATCTGAGTCCTACCCCTGTAAAGGTGGCTTTTTTACTATTGTGCAGAAAGGAGACGAAAGGTAGATAGGTGGGGATGTTTAGGGTCGTATGTCTTCTTCTTTTGCGGCTTTTTCGCACCTCGTGGGGACTTAAGAAATCGTTTTAA
>JANMFC010000192.1:0-1812 GCA_031377675.1 Pseudanabaena sp. OTE_70b_metabat_355
CTTTCAGGAATTGGAAGTGCTGATGCGAGTCAAAAATCAACTACTCATCCAACAGCAGCAACAACAGCTAATACAGCAAAATCAACGCCTAGAACAAGAAATTGTAGAACGGCTAAAGGCTGAAGCAGAAGTACGACAGATCTCACTAACTGATGCTTTAACTGGACTGTACAACCGACGTGGCTTCTTTTTATTAGCAGAACAGCAACTAAAAATTGCCCGACGCAATCAGTCCCCTTATTATCTTCTTTTTGCTGACGTAGATGGCTTGAAACAGATTAATGATAGCTTAGGGCATGAAAAGGGAGATGAAGTCATCGTTGGGGCAGCCGAGATTTTAAAGCAAACTTTCCGAGATGCCGACATTGTTGCTCGGCTCGGCGGTGATGAATTTGTCATTTTAATTCCGACTTGCTCAGACCAGACAATCGACTTTCACCTTCGGTTGCAAACGAGCCTTGATCGCTTTAATCAAGAGAGCGATCATCCCTATTGTTTAGCAATCAGCATGGGTGTCGAATTTTGCGACTTATCCGATGATATTTCACTAGAATCCTTGCTGGCTCAAGCCGATAAGTTGATGTATGACCAGAAACGCCTTAAATCCGATAAGGTAAGGTTAGCAAGTCTAGCACCATAGTTTAGTACTGTAGAAATAATGAGGTGGTCAAGGGGATCTTGTGAACGATCATCGTAAAGATTGGAAACCGCGATCGCCGCTGGTCAATATCGGTGTTGTGAGTAGCGATCGCACCGACTGGCGAAAGTCTAAAGAGAGGTAACGTTCCTGAATCGGTTGCCAGCTATGCCAAAAAGCTGTTTGTTTCTGTTTCATCATCTGATTTACAGTGGGCAGAACTTTTGCTAAGTCAGCCTTCAAAGTCGATTCTAGGAACTGATGCAACACTTGGCGATCGTGAAGTTGTCCCAAGATTTCTTGAATAGTCTTAAATTCTTCAATTCTCTCAAGGTATGAGGCTTCATAAAAACCTGAAAAGAACTCTGCTTGGTAGCGAACACCTTTGATTAGCTTCCGTAGGTCATGGAGATCTTCACCGAATTGCTCCAACTTTTGATTCAACCCTTCATGATTGTCAATTGACATCAGTGCGACATTCCCATTTTGAATAGTCGTTCCGACTAGCCAACCTTTATGTAGAAAGAGTTGACAAATTAACGGTAACAATAGATCTGGCAAAATTTGGATGACTTTTAAATCGCCGATCTGTGTATATTTGGGCTGGTCAATCCACGCTTCGATGGCTTGCTTCAATTTATGATAGCGATCGCTATTTAGAGTATTCTTCAGATTTAGAAAGCTGCGATTTCGCTTTTGATGTAGATGCTTGAGCACATCATCAAACTTTGATCGTTCTGTTTTTGTTAGCAAAGGTTGATAGTGGGTGGTTAGCTCTTGTTGCAGCACATCTAAATCGCGGGTTTCTCCTAATCTCTTGGCAATCTTTGCGATCGATGAATCGCTAACTGTTTTAGGCAAGGCGATCGCTGTTCTAAATACTTGAATAGCGGTTCTTAATCGCCGCATTCCTACTCGCATCTGATGCAACGATTCAGGATCTTTATCTTTGAAAATATCTCTTTCTGGTTCGACAAGCTTCTGAAAGTTTTGACGAATAGTTTGATAACCGTATTTGCCCAGTGTGATTGAGAAATCTAATGGATCAGGCTTCATATAAATTCACCTTAAACTATTACCTTATCGATATAACAATCGATTCCAGATTTTCAACTCATTCATCATATTGTCTTACTTTCTACATATCTAGATTTCCACCTAATATATTTATAAAC
>JANMFC010000203.1:0-10837 GCA_031377675.1 Pseudanabaena sp. OTE_70b_metabat_355
GGGGCGGCTTTGCCGCCCCACCGATTCTGGTTTTATATTTGGTACTTTATTAAATCGCAAGTCCCCTACTACTTACATTTTCGCAATTCCCCGCAATATTTATGATTGCCAGACAAAAATTATTGTGGTAAGATTTATAAACGAATGGTGGAAAGGCGAAACATCACACGGCTGCGATACTTAAATATTCATGAAAACACCTAGTCTGAGAAGAAAATTATGATTAAGACTCAAAGTCTAATGAAAATGGGAGGAGTGATTGCGCTCCTAGCCACCACTCTAGCCGTTTCTGACTCGGCAACGGCGATAGGTTTTAGTAATTTCAGTTTTAACACTACTTTTGGCAATCCTTCTGGTGATACTATTGGTCAAAGTTTTAACTTCAATAGTGGCACAGCAACCTACCTGCTCGAGGACTGGACTTTTGCTGTTAGGCAATTTAATAACGGTAACTTTGACCCTCTTTCCGCTTCAGCGACCCTAAACATTTATGCTGGCACTGGCGTTGGGTCTATTGGCAGTGAGATCGGATCGGTAGCTAACTACAACAGTTCAGTTTTACTGGATGGATATCTTACTGCGGCAAAGTGGACATTTGCAGGAGGGCTGAGCCTGAACAGCAATCAAACCTATACCGCGGCTGTAATCACTTCTGCGGGTCTAAATTTTGCCGCCTCAAATGCCAATCCCTACATCAATGGGATTGTGACGCGGGATCTAAGTGGAAATTTAACAGGCACTGACACCGTGTTCTCAGCGACAGCGACACCCGTTCCTTTTGACTTTGAGCCGACTAGTGGCTTGTTAGTCTTGGGCGGTGGTTGGTTGTTGCGTCGCCACCTCAAGAAGAGAGCAAAGAAGGTTTAGGGATTCTTAGAAACCATTTAAGAATTGCTTTATATTCAAAAGATCCGTAAGGGCTTAGCATTTGCGCCACAATTTAAAATCCATCACACAAATCTCGATCCGCAAATGCTAAGCCCTCTGCTCTTTTATAGACAACTTATCTCTGCTTTGCAAAATTTTGAGCAGAGGTTGAGTCGAGGGAGACTATTAAAGCCCACCTCTCTCAGTTGTTGGACTTTGGACAAAGTTGAAGCTTTAAAAAGATAAAGAGAGAAATAAAAAGGGATAATGAGGGTTTCAACAAGGAGACGGTTGTTGATTTTAATAAACATGATCGTCTCAAGTTAGAACGACGTTTACATCTGCTCATCTATCTCAATAAAAATTGGGAAGAAGAATACGGGGGACATCTGTAATTATGCTAAAGTATACCACATAAGATTAGATAAAACCATGTTAGTTCTCGAAGCAAAACTGAAAGGTAAGACAGAGCAGTACAGTCTCATTGACGAGGCAATCCGTACTGCTCTGTTTTGCCGTAATAAGGCTTTGAGGTACTGGATAGATAATCGTGACACTGGCAGATATGACCTCAATAAGTTCATGGCTGTGCTTGCCAAAGATTTTGATTTTGCGAATAAATTGAACTCTCAAGCAAGACAGTCAAGTGCAGAAAGAGCGTGGTCTGGTATTGCTAGATTTTTTGATAACTGCAAAAAGAAAGTATCAGGTAAGAAAGGATATCCAAAATTCAAGAAACGCGGTCACTCAGTTGAATACAAACAAACTGGGTGGAAACTTTCTGAAGATCGAAAATATCTAACTTTGACTGACGGCTTTAAAATTGGCAAAGTCAAATTAGTCGGTAGCCGTGACCTTAACTTCTATCAGATTGAGCAAATTAAACGAGTCAGGCTGGTAAAACGGGCTGACGGTTACTACGCTCAATTCAGTGTAGACGTTGACCGTAGAGAGGATATAGAACCAACTCAAACCACGATTGGGTTAGATGTTGGCTTAAATCATTTCTATACTGACTCCAAAGGTGAAGTAGTAGAAAATCCTAGATTCCTTAGAAAATCAGAGCGCCAACTCAAAAAGTTACAGCGCAAAGTTTCTAAGCGTAAAAAAGGTTCGGCTAATCGCAGAAAAGCAATTAAACGGTTAGCTAGAAAACATTTGCAAGTAAGTAGGCAGCGTAAAGACTTTGCGGTAAAAACTGCAAGGTGCGTAGTTCGGTCTAACGACCTGATTGCTTACGAAGATTTGCAAGTGCGGAATATGGTCAAGAATCATAAATTAGCTAAGTCTATTTCAGATGCTAGCTGGTCTATGTTTCGAGATTGGGTTGAGTATTTCGGCAAAGTATTTGGTAAGGTCACGGTTGCAGTACCGCCTCACTATACGAGCCAAAATTGTTCAACCTGTGGAACAACTGTCAAGAAATCGCTGAGTGAGCGCACTCATCAGTGTAGTCATTGCGGAACGTTTTTAGATCGTGACCACAATGCTGCTTTGAATATCTTGGCTATTGGTTTAAATAGGGTAGGGCTTACCCAAATTTCTACGCCTGTGGAGAGTTCGACCTCTGCCTTGTAGATAATGGTCTATCTGGTAAGTTGTCTCACTGAATCAGGAATCCCCGTCGCGCTTCAGCGAGGGGAGTGTCAATGGGTTTAATGCCATTGTGCTGCCCAATGTCACAATTGGCTCGAATGTGATTGTCGCCGCCGGTGCGGTGGTGACTAAAAATGTGGCGGCTGGCGATATTGTAGCTGGCATCCCGGCAAACCGATAGGACGGGTTGAAGATTTAGTCAAAAAATTGCAGTCCCAGACTCAGGGCTTACCTTGGGCTGATCTGATTAATCTTCGAGAGAGTGGGTTTGACCCTGACCTAGAGCCGCAACTGGTGCAATTGCGGGTGGCTCATTTCTATGGCCATGATGCCCTTGCTGGACAGGAGGTAGCGGGCTAATTTTTAGGTACGCTCCTCGATCATGCGGCTGAATTGGTTCTGACCGTTAAGTTAATACTTTAACCACTAGTAAAGATCTTTTTGTATGGCTGACACAACTTCGCAAAATCACCTCCAACGACTGCTCATCGTCATTCTCAACTATCGCACGGCTGATTTGACGATTGACTGCCTGCGCTCCCTGGTCTCAGAGGTGCAAGCTCGACCTGGAACCCAGGTGGTAGTCTCTGACAATGATTCTCAGGATGGTTCAGTTGAGCGGATTGGTGCTGCCATCGCAACCACAGGTTGGGACGACTGGGTGACGCTGATGCCCCTAGAACGCAACGGTGGCTATGCTTTTGGCAATAATGCGGTGCTGCGTAAGGCTCTAGCAGCGCTCGATCCCCCAAACTATTATTTACTACTTAATCCCGATACCATTGTCCGTTCTGGAGCCGTTAAGGCTCTCGTAGACTTTCTGGAGAGCCACCCGCAGATTGGGATTGTCGGTAGTCGGTTAGAAGATCCCGATGGCACTCCCCAAATTTCAGCGTTTCGATTTCCCAGTCTATGGACCGAACTGGACTTTGGTCTCCAGATTGGTCTGGTTACCCGGTTGCTATCGAGGTGGATCCTAGCCCCGGCGGTGGTCGATCAACCTTGCCAAACCAATTGGGTGGCAGGAGCCAGCATGTTAATTCGGCGTGAGGTATTTGAGTCGATCGGCTTGCTGGACGAAAAGTACTTTATGTATTATGAAGAGGTCGATTTTTGTTTGCAAGCCCACCGAGCCGGCTGGCCTTGCTGGTATCTGCCCGAGAGTCGAGTTGTCCATCTCGTGGGTCAAAGCTCCGGGGTTACTGATACTAAGCGCCCGCCTAAGCGCTTACCGATCTATTGGTTTAACTCCAGACGCTATTATTTTCTCAAGAATCACGGCTGGTTGTATACTGCATTAACGGATGCGGTGTATATGATGAGTTTGAGCCTATTGTATCTGAGGCGATTGATTCAGCGCAAACCCATTGCAGCTCCGCCACAGCTATTGAGTGATTTCTTTCTAAACAGCGTGTTTTTGAGAGGAGGTCAAGGATGATGGATCTAAAATCGCGGTCCCTGCCATTGTGGCAGCAGATTCAAGAAGACTGGGTAGCACATGGTTGTGATTGGACTAAACCGGGTTTTCGCGCGGTAGCTGTACACCGATTTGGCGCTTGGCGGATGACAATTCCGTCCAGACTGCTGCGGTTCCCTTTTAATATTCTGTACAGGGTTCTCTATCGTAAGGTGCGTAACACCTACGGGATCGAACTGCCCTATACGGTGCAGTTGGGTCATCGGGTGGTGATTGAGCACCAAGGGGCTATCGTAATTCACGGCTATTGTGCAATTGGGGATGACAGTATTATTCGGCAAGGGGTGACGTTGGGGAACCGCTATCTTGACCGACCGCTGGAAGCCCCGAAGTTGGGGTGTCGGGTAAATACTGGAGCCGGGGCGAAGATTTTGGGGAATGTATCGATCGGGGATGACGTCAATATTGGAGCCAATGCCGTGGTGTTATCTGATGTAGCGGCGGGTGAGACGGTGGTTGGTATTCCCGCTAGGGTGATTGCTTCTAGACCGCCTACGAATCTGTTAGAGCCACATAGCCATCCTTCTGGATAAGTGCAGTTGCCGCCTATGAGCAATACGACAAACCATAAGTTGATCCTGATTAGAAGTGGGACGAGGCAAAAGAAGCCATGCCTGGAATCCCTAAACCCAACAAGACTCGGACTTCTATCATGCCACCTAAAAAGACTAGAAAAAATAGGGTAGTCCACAGATCTTGCCACCAGCAAGATAAGCCATTCCGCCATAGACCAACAAGGATCACTAAATAGTAGAGTACATCGTTTAAGGTAACGACAATGATCGCCCCCAAAGCCCCCCAAAGACCATAGGCGAATGGTATGCCAAGCAGATTAGTCAAGGTTTTTGCAGCAGCAGAGACGGCTGAATATTGGGTTTGACCAATCACCAATAAAGCTTTATCCATCGTAGCGTAGAGTACTCGTGGCCAAATCCCCACTAAAAGACACGGTAGCATCCAAGCGGCCTTAGTATACTTACCTCGGTAAAGGAACTGAATGAGCAAGTCTCCATAGGTCACACTAAGGGCGATACCGACAGCGACTACCAGGAGAAGTGGCCATCGATTTTTGAGAATTTTTTGACGAAATTCTGACCGTGTTAAGTCTGCAAACTTGGACATCACTGGAAAAATAATTGAACTGGTCAGGTTACCAATCACACCCCAAGGAACCTCGGAAATGCTGGCGGCGACACTGTAAATTCCTAGCAGTTCTAGAGAAAAGATTTTACCCAGTGTGAGACGATCAGTCTGTAGTCCTAGAAAGTTGATCATCGTTGTGATCAGAATCCACTGACCCACCTCAAAAATTTCCTTTACTGCTGAAGGATCCCAGGCAAAATGATTAGGCTTATCTGGTTCTAAACGAAAGCTCCACACAAGTTGTAGAATACTGGCAAAAACATTACCAGCAATTAGTGCCCATATAGAAGGGGAAAGCCATGCCCAGCTTACCATCAATACTGCCGAAAGTACCTGGGTAGTAAAATCGATTAATATTAAAGGTTTCTGCTTAAGTTCTCGATTAAAGGTATAACGGGAAGTCGATTGAAAGCCTCCGATCACTGCAGTGAAGCTAATTACGGGCAAAATAAACAATAATCGCTGATCCCCATAAAAGTTAGCGAATGGCAGTGTTACAATGCAAGCAATTAACCATAGGGCAAATCCGCGAATCACCTGAATTGTCCAAATGGTGTTTAAGAACAGTGGATCGTCGCTCCGACTGCTCCTAATAACATTAACCCCCAGACCAAAATCAGAGAATAGGTGGAGACCGATGTAAATAGTATTGGACAGGAGCATCAAACCAAATAATTCGGGAGATAGGAGTCTAGTGAGGATTATATTTGAGCCTAGACGCACGACTTGGCTACCACCAAAACCTAGTAAAGTCCAAATGCCGCCCCGAATTGCCAATTGTTTGAGATTAGACATGGTTAGTTGATGTTTTAAGTCAGGTCAGATTTTCTTGCTAACAAGTAAGTGCAGGCAATCTGCGATCGTATTCAATTTTGCCGTAGTCTAGCTTAATTAAACGATTGGCTAAGTGAAAGTAACGATCATCATGACTAATCACTAGAACAATTTTGTTCAAAACCCGCAACCAGTTGCTGCTTAGAAGTGGGACGAACTTCACTGAGAGTCTATCTGAATTTTTTAAGAATTGATTCAAGAACTCCACCCCAACTCTGAGAAGCGTCATAAAACTTTTCCTGTAACTTACTACAACTTTGCTGTTTTATCTCATAAAAATCGTAATCATCACACAGCTTAAGAATGGCATTGGCATAAGCTGCAATGTCATCCGGTGGTACTTCTAGAACTGCTTCCTGAACATAAGTTAATGATGGGCAAACTGACGAAGTAATCACTGGACGATTGGCTAATATACCCTCAATTACAACTTGATTAAGTCCTTCAACAAAATCTGATTTTGTTGGAACGATAACAATATGAGATAAGCTAAACATTTTTTGCATTTCGGGTTTATTACAGTAGCCACGTAAGATAAATGATGATTGAAGATCAAATTCTTCAGCCTGTTTACACAGCGGCTTAAATGCTGAACCCGTACCACAAATATTAAACTTTATGTTATTTCGACCTTCTCTTTTAAACTGTTTGGCGATTTCTAAAAGATCAAAAACTCCTTTGTCAACCTCTATCCGACCTGCAAAAAGCACTTGAAATATGGATCTATCCTTACTTGGAGGAACAACGTTCTCAAATTCAGTTCGTCGATAGGTCGATAAGAAGTTAACAATAGGACGGGGTTGATTATGTGTAACTTGCCTTACTTGCTCATTGATATCTTCTGATGTTGATAGAATCGCTAAGCAATCTTTGGCAAAAAAATTGCGATTAAATTTCCAGAGCAGTTTTGCTACTTTACTTTGAGAGCCATATTTGGGCCACAGCACACAATGTAAAGACGGGATGACTTGTATGCCTAATCTGGGCAACAAGGATAGAACAAAAAAGCATGATGTTGAACTCCCTACCACTACATCTGCTCTAAACTGTAAGGCTGAAATGACAACACTTAGCTCAGATAAAATTTGACCTAGATAATAAAGTACACCAGATTGCTTGGACAGTAATATTGGACGATGCTCTAACGTGAAACTATCCTGTTTCAAAAAGTTCTTTTCAGAGTTGGAAGAAATGATGTAACCTTCTGCATCTAAATTAGAACAGATATCATAAAATTGCCCAGAAAAAGTCATTGAGACTTGAGAAGGATCATCCTGTCCTTTACTCCAGTAAGTAAATGTTCCGATTATATTGCCGGGTCCAGATGTATACACAATTCTTATCTTTCTTGCCACAGTAACCAAGCCTATTACCTTACAATTAAATCTTTATAAAAAACATAAACAAATGGGTTGCGGGTTTTGAACAAAATTGATGCAAAAACTTTAAAGGTAGAATCTAATTGAGTGCTCAGTGAGTTGGAAGGAAGTATTTAATGGTTAGCCTACCACTTTCCGCAACAATTCCGATTTCAAGGCACGACAATTCTGGGGCGCTGTCGCTGAAACCTAAAAATACATAGATGAGGAAAGCCTCAACTACAGCAGAAATGGCGAAGATTGATCATGATCATCAAGTAAGATCATGATCATCAAGTAAGCCAGAGTTTTCAATGCATAATGCAGCTTACTGAGCCGCTCGAAGCGCATCAGTAAACGTTTAAACTTATCCTCCCAAGCAAATGCCCGTTCAATGGTGTAAAAACGTTCTCGAAATATTGCATGGCCGAAAATGGGTTTGCGTCCATGCTTCGGAGTCTTTCTGCTACGACGATTTTCAGGAATATTCGGAACCATGCCACGATTGAAAATAGCTTTTCGATTTGCTCTGCTATCGTAGCCCCCATCCAAGCTAACGATGAGTCCAGCATTCTTGGCAATGCGGGTCACTCGCGGTAAGGCAGCCTTTAACAAGATAGAGTCGTGTTGTTGCTCTTTATTGGATTGATGATCGATTGCTGATAGTGTATATGGCGATTCTGGGTCTGGGTATAGCCGAGAATATTTGCTGTCGTAGTGTCTGACTTCAAAATAATTTAAGTTTGATGGGTGAGGCTTATATATTGAGAAATATTCCAACAGACAAAAAGTTACTGCACTTTCTAAAGGGCCTACAATTACTACTTGATTTTTCCAAAGGCGGCCTGATTTTATCCATTGTTTCATTTGCTTTCTCGACAAGCAGTAAAAGGCTGCATGAGGATTAGTAAATTCAGCAAATTTTACATTTTCTATCTCTACACCAGATAGATTAGTCCATGCCAGATCTGTATCTATTATCAAATCAATATATCTTTTTGTTCCTTGATACATTTCATAACGATTTGGGTAAAGTATCGCATTCTCGTATCCGCTTAGTTGATTAAATTTTTCTAACTTTTCTAGAGTAAAAGCATCGTACAAAATAATATCATCTTCTATGAATAAAAACCAGTCAAATTCATCTACTTTGTTGACAAATTCTTCCTGAAGTCTAAACCCCACAAACATCGGATCGCATTCAGGACTTTCTTGTACCTGAATACAATTGATTTGGTATTCAGGCAAATACGCTGTAATGTGACGGTTGGGTAGAGTCTGGACGACAATACTGAGGTCACAATGAGCAAAGCTTGTCAACAGTCCATCTATTGTGTGCCTGAGTCTCTCTATTTTTTGCGTCGCCCCATCTTGACCTTTAGCTTCTTCAACTGATGTAATGTGTGCTACAGCAGCCAATATTTTTGGGCGTTTTTTTTTCGGTTGTTCGCCCTCTTTGAACAAATTTATGATGTGATTTCTTTGATAAAACAACATCAATTTAGTATAGCGAGCAGAAACGCCCCATAGTTGTTGGATAACAGCTATTTGAAAAAAAATCAAATGAGCTACTTTTCTTCTCGTACTTTGCAATGACATATCCACTAGCTCCTTTTTGTTTACTTAAACATTGGATTTATCGGTAATAAGTCCAGAGGTGATAATTGATCGATCAGTAAATCACCCAAATAATATCTACACACAAGTATAGTTGCTAGCACTCTTAAAAGCAATGCTGTCAACTGAATATCAGCAAATCCAAATTCAAAAAGTAGCAAATAATACAGATATAATATAAATAATAAGTAACTAAATAAAGATAAATCTTAAAATATAGCGAAACAAAGACCGTAGCTAATTACTAAATAAGTAGGAATGTCGCCGAGAGGTACAGCAAGCACAGGGCATTGGTCAGCTAATCGGTGATAGGTGCTGAAATGCCCATTTCATGCCGAAAGAAAAGACGCAAATAAGTCCTACAATGTTACTCTAGTGATAGGATTCTACATCCTTGGTTCAACTTAAGAGTCAACAGAAGAAAATATAGTGCTTTGGGAAAAATGAAGAGCCTTGTTAAGTTATTTTTTCGCAGTATGCGTCTTTATGTAAAATCAATGGAGAGCATTCATTTTGGTGTGGAATGGGGCGAGGATATTAAGTGTCTTCTTGCTGGTCAGGAATTAGAGATCGTAATGGATATTGGTGCCAATATTGGCCAAACAGCATACGAAGTAATGAAGCATTTTCCCAAGAGTCGCGTCTATTGTTTTGAACCGATTCCTTCTACCTTCAATAAATTAGTCGAAAGAACAAAAATATTTCCTAATGTTTTTCCTGTAAATATTGCTCTTGGAGATCAAATAGATACACTTTCAATAATGACAAAACCTCTTTCAGAACAAAACACCCTTGTCGTCAACACAGAAGAAGAAATAACTGAAGATATGGAATTGGTTGAAATAAAAGTAGAGACACTTGATCAATTCTGCGAAACCAATAAAATTTCTAAAATTAATTTACTCAAGATTGACACTGAAGGTTATGAAATGAAAGTTCTGAAAGGGGCGGAAAATTTAATTACTTCGGGTTGCATTGATTACATTTTGATAGAATGCGAATTTCTCAAAAGAGCGACTGAACCTCATGGTAACTTTGGCGAAATAATGGATCACCTACAATCTTTTCAATATAATGTCGTAGCCTTTTATCCAGGAGGTATTGATAACTTTGGCTGGAAATGGGGTGATGTCTTGTTTCGTAAAATTAATCCTGAAACACCCAATAATCTCCTCCTTTCTCCTTTTCATCTTAACTAAATTGAAATGTTTTTAGTGGAGCAGAAATATTAAACTTTAGCAATCCTAAACGATTGGTTAGTGTCTTTATTTATTCGCGCTCGACAAAAGCTCAAAAACCGAGTGACTCTGCATAAAGGTTTCAAAAGGTCAAAATTTGGAGCGCGAATAATTCATGACACTAACACGATTGATTATCCACAATAGACTCAGAACATTTGGCTAGAGCTGATCCAAAACCCGCAACCAGTTGGCGGTGACAATTGTTGGCATAATGATGTAGGGGATGATGGTTTGTTTTTGATTGAGACTCTCATTATCCCTTTTGGCTTAATACCGATCTTTTTTTTGCTTCAATCTTGTCCAAAAGCCAAAAACTAGTACCACCGATTTTATGAGAAATGGGAAACACCCTAAAAAGTAAGTAATCGCTGATTAAGTCCGCCGATTCAAACTTGAAATGCAACGGGTTCTGATGAAGCAAAGAATACTTCGTATGGGGTACGATAGTCAAGAGATTTTCGCGGTCTGTGATTTATAAAATCTACCGCCTTCTGAAAGTCTTCTTCTTTCACGATTTTGAAGTTTGTACTTTTGGGATAGAACTCTCTAATTAATCCATTTGCATGTTCATTCAATCCACGCTCCCATGAATGATATGGAGTAGCAAAGAAAGACTCTAGTTTCAAGCTTTCAGATAGCTTTTCATGTCCACAGAATTCTCTTCCATTATCAAAGGTCATCGTCTTACAGAAGTCTGGTTTTAC
>JANMFC010000286.1:0-2878 GCA_031377675.1 Pseudanabaena sp. OTE_70b_metabat_355
GAATTAAAATAGCCTAGGTAGGCGTAACTAAATATAAAACCCAAATAAGCTGATTCGCCTGCGAAGCGGGCGAATCAGCTTATTTGGGTTCTTGGTTTTATTAAGTCGAGGTACTTATACAAAATAAAGATACAAAATAAAGTCCTTTTGGAGAAAGAATATGACAGTCACGTCAATTAATCGGACTTATACCTTTGATGAATATTTAATTAGGGAAGAACTAGCCACGGAGAAACACGAATATAAAAATGGAGAAATCATTACCATGACAGGTGGTACAACCGACCATAACAAGATTGCCTTAAATTTTGCTGCAAACTTAAAATTTGCCCTCAAAAAACAAAACTACAATATATTCATCGGTGACGTTAAGCTCTGGATTCCCGCTTATTCAGAGGCAACCTATCCCGATGTGATGGTGATTGAAGGTAAACCAAATTATTACGGTAATAACCAAACCACGATTACAAATCCATCTTTGATTGTTGAAGTTTTATCTAAGTCAACCCAAAATTATGATCAAGGAGAAAAATTTTATTATTATCGCTCGATCCCTGAATTCCAAGAATATATTTTAATTAGTCAATATCAATATTATGTAATGTAATGCAATTCAATAAAACAAATCAAGGCAAATGGGTGTTATCTGAATATCGAAATGATGACTCAGTATTATCCTTGCAAACCGTAAAATTTGACATTTCCCTTGAAGATATTTATGAAAATGTCAGCTTTACCTAGCGTGCTATCCCTAATTATTTTCGCTAATTATTTTTGTGAAGATATGGGCGATCGCAAATCGTTACTCACCAAAAATCTGGTTATTTTCTGCTCATAGCCTAAACCGTCGGGAAATTCAACGATCAGCATCGGATTTTTGATTGTTTCCGAAGGTCGCTGAAGCATATATACATAGTCGCCATTATGAAACTCAAAATAGTTGCCTTGATTGGGATTATAGGTTTTAGCGGTGAGTTTGACCCCAGGCGTACCATTTTTGTTCACACTCCGATAGTGGCGGGGTTGCGATCGCTCCTTGGCATCAGCACAGACATAGAGCGCATAGTCCTTAGTTTCGGCATAGGCAAGAATTCCGCCCGTACCATCGCAGGTTTTGTCATTTTTTAGCTCAGTAGTTAAGCCAGTGGTTAAGCCAGTTAAAGTTTCGGCTATCGCCCTATCCACATTGATTTCAGATAATCCTGATATAGTCAGCCCTAATGTCAACAAAGCTATCAGCTTTTTGAGGGCAGACTGTTTGAAAGTAGATTTTTTGAAAGAAGAGGTAATTGATAACATTTTAAATCTCGTATTTGCTAATACTTTGCGAATACAGAGATGTCCTTAGCCCAAAGGTCAGCGTAACAATACTGAAAACTCTTGTAATCAGCAACTTTGCTTAATATGGAAAGAGACTTACAGCGCTTTGCCGATCAAACGAACCACAAGAATAATTTTGAAAGCTTTGCGAAGCAAAGCTTTCAAAATTATTCTTGGTTTGGGTTAGAGCGCAAAGCGCTGTAGATCAATCAACTCATTAGACTTAGCCATCATTTGCCATGACCACAGGACTGACCAATAAGCAATCACCACCTGAATCAACATTTCAGAAAATCGTGCGTCTATTGCGGTGGCATAAACCCGCAGGACGCTTAATTTTGATGTTGCCTGCACTCTGGTCAACGATCGCCGCCGCAAAAGTACAACAAATATCACCGCCCCTTGATCTATTGGGTGTAGTCATCCTTGGCAGCTTGGCAACCAGCGCCGCAGGTTGTGTCATTAACGATCTCTGGGATCGCGATATTGATCCCCAAGTCGATCGCACCAAAAATCGTCCTCTCGCCGAGCGATCGCTATCAATTCAAGTGGGGATCGCAGTTTTATTTGTGGCTGGGCTTTGTGCCTTTGGGCTGTCCACCTATCTCAGTCCTCTCAGCTTTGGACTATGCTTTGCCGCCGTGCCAGTAATCGCGATTTATCCCGCTTGTAAACGCTTTTTTCCTGTACCACAGCTAGTGCTGTCGATCGCTTGGGGCTTTGCGGTACTAATTCCTTGGAGCGCGGTTACAGGCGGATTAGATCGCTATGCTTGGGAGCTATGGACAGCCGTAATTGCTTGGACGATGGGATTTGACACAATTTATGCGATGAGCGATCGCGAAGATGATCTCAAAGTTGGCGTAAATTCCAGCGCTCTATTTTTTGGTAAATACGTCATATTAGCGATCGGTATATGTCTGGCGATCGCCCTTGCTTGCTTGGTTTGGCTAGGATGGGAAATTAAACTTGGTTACGCACATTACTTTGCTTGTCTGATCGCAGGGGTAATATGGACTTGGCAATGTAACAGACTGACTCAAACTGAAATTCCCACCGAGCTATATCAAAAAGCGTTTGGTCAAAATGTCTGGATCGGCTTTATTATCTTGGCGGGAATGTTGCCATCCACTCTGGGTTTGAGCTAACTGCTAATCAATAAGTGGGTACAGCGCTTTGCGCTTAATTAAAACCCAGAGAAATTCTTGAAAGCATTGCTCCGAGCCGCTTTCAAGAATTTCTCTGGGCTGCTTACAGCCTCTTGAGGCGGTTTCCTACTCCTGACGCATGATGGCTATCCAGCATCAGTCTGTTAATATTTAATTTATAGATAGCAGACAAAATACATGAGCAACACTAAAGAACAAATCCTAGTAGAAGTAAAACAAGCCAGAGTAACCTGCGAAACTAGCGGTAATGACTCTGAAGAATGCGTTGTTGCTTGGGAGACCGTAGAGGGTCTACAGACTGAACTGTCCCATGAGCAAGACGACAAGCCTAAAAATTCCCTTGAACGCTACTGTGATGATAATCCCGAAGCTGACGAATGTCGTTTGTA
>JANMFC010000310.1:0-9317 GCA_031377675.1 Pseudanabaena sp. OTE_70b_metabat_355
CCCCCCCCCCACCACAATTTACTAGAGTGAATAACTAAGGAACTATGGCAACAATTTTGCGTGATTGGAGTTATCGCTATCAGTGGTTTTATGACACTGTGTCAGCGATCGCCGCGCTCAGTGTGGGCGGTGAACCGCGAATGCGACAATTATTTCTAAAAGATTTAGCAATTAATCCTGACGCAAAAGTTCTTGATCTTTGCTGTGGGGCAGGGCAAGCAACTCAAGAATTGGTCAAGCATTTCCAAAATGTCACAGGCTTAGATGCTTCACCGATCGCGATTCAACGCGCTAAACGGAATGTTCCCCAAGCCGCTTATGTGGAATCATTTGCCGAAAAAATGCCCTTTAGCGATCGCAGTTTTGATTTGGTAATTACCAATACTGCCATGCATGAAATGGATGCAGTACAGTTACAGCAAATCATTCAGGAAGTCCATCGAATTTTGACTCCAGAAGGGCAATTCATTATTATCGATTTCCATCGTCCTACCAATCCCCTCTTTTGGCTCCCTGTCGCAACTTTTTTATGGCTATTTGAGACGGAAACTGCATGGGAATTAATTAAAACTGATCTCCATCAACTGCTCACCAAGTCTGGCTTTACCATTGCGTCATCCCAACTCTACGCAGGTGGTAGTTTACAAGTTTTGCGATCGCTAAACAACTAAAAATAGGCGTTGTAAAGCGTCTCCTATTTCTACCTATCTACGTTCTAAAATCTGAGATATAGAGGTTTCATTAAATGGATATTGCTCAAATAATAGGAGTCTTTCTAGCTGGCGCTCTGGGAGCGGGGACATTTCTGAAGTTCTCGGCGGAAAAGATTATTGAGACAGGTTTACAAAAGGCTCTACAGAAGGAAATGTTATTAACCACAGCCGATCTGGAGTTTCGGAAACGTCAAGTTGAAGAGTTTTATGGACCAATTTATGCCTCTTTGAAATTAAGTTCTGAGATATATCCCCTTTGGCTTAATCAATCGTTTAAGGAAGTAAATCATGATGTGATTGCCCTATTCAAACAACAGAATGATGAGATCACTACAATCCTGAAGACGAAGGCACATTTAATGGATGGAGCCGAATTCCCACCCGAGTTCATCAAATTTATGACCTCGGCGACAATATGGGGAATGTACTGCACAAGATCCGAACAACCCTATCTTCCTGACCATGTAGCAAATATCGATCAGGTCAAATGGCCAGTGGAGTTTGAGAATCATATCTTCACTAAAACAGAAGAATTGAAGAGGACTTTAGATGCTCTATTGATAAAACATCGGGCGAGATGACTATCTGGATAGAAGAAAACACAATTCATGTTGCATGAAACCGCATTAACCTAAACATCAACACAATTATTTGCTGAGTGGATATTCAGATAATACTTGCTTGAGATATTTACCAGTATAGGATTTAGTCACTTTGGCAACTTGTTCAGGTGTACCTTCAGCAATAACTTCACCTCCGCGATCGCCTCCTTCTGGTCCCAAATCAATCACCCAATCCGCACAGCGAATCACATCGAGATTATGCTCAATCGCAATTATACTATTCCCTTTATCAACGAGGCGCTGCATCACATCTAGCAATTTATGCACATCATAGAAGCTTAAACCTGTAGTCGGTTCGTCAATTAGATAGAGAGTTTTTCCTGTAGCGCGGCGAGCGAGTTCGGTCGCCAGCTTCACCCTTTGCGCTTCACCACCAGAGAGCGTGGGAGCCGACTGACCGAGGCGCACATAGCCTAAACCCACATCCACCAACATTCCTAATTTCGTATGGGCGGAAGGAATATTCTCAAAAAAATGCATCGCTTCTTCGATGGTCATGTCTAGCACATCAGCGATCGTCTTCTCTTTGTATTTGACTTGCAATGTCTCGCGGTTATACCTTGCGCCTTTGCAAATATCACACTGCACATAGACATCAGGCAGGAAATTCATAGAGATGATATTTACGCCCTGTCCCGAACAGGCTTCACAACGTCCGCCCTTAACATTAAAAGAGAACTGTCCTGCTTTATAGCCTCGCGTTTTCGCGGCTGTGGTCAGGGTGAAGGTTTCGCGAATTACATCAAATAGTCCCGTATAGGTGGCTGGATTGGAACGGGGAGTGCGACCGATTGGGGATTGATCAATGACGATGAATTTATCGAGAGCCGTCAGCCCTTTGATCTCCTCAATTCCTTTGGGGGCAGGGACTTTGCGTGAGAAATGATGATCGAGAGAATTATGCAGTAAATCATTGATTAAAGTTGATTTACCTGAACCTGAAACGCCTGTAATACAAACAAGTTGTCCTAATGGAAGTTTAACGCTGATATGTTTGAGATTATTGAGATAGGCATTACAGATTTCCAAGT
This sequence comes from Pseudanabaena sp. OTE_70b_metabat_355, assembly GCA_031377675.1. GTDB lineage: Bacteria > Cyanobacteriota > Cyanobacteriia > Pseudanabaenales > Pseudanabaenaceae > Pseudanabaena. Next base: position 2,368 of record JANMFC010000310.1, read on the forward strand.
ATTTACCATTCCCTTCCCGTCTGACGGAAGGAGTAAGAATCTGCTTGCGTTTGGATAGATATGCACCTGTGAGAGATTCGGGATGGTTCTCAATATCTTCAACAGTGCCTTGGGCGACAATCTTGCCGCCATGTACACCCGCGCCAGGTCCAATATCAACCAGATAATCCGCAGCCCGAATGGTTTCTTCGTCATGCTCCACCACAATCAAGGTGTTACCGAGATCGCGAAGTTTGGTTAAAGTCGCCAACAGTCTGGAATTATCCCGTTGATGCAGTCCAATACTCGGTTCATCTAATACATAGAGAACTCCTGTTAAACCTGAACCAATTTGCGTAGCGAGGCGAATACGTTGGGCTTCACCGCCTGAGAGAGACATGGTGGAGCGATCGAGGGTGAGATAATCCAATCCCACATCAAGCAGAAATTGCAATCTTGCTAAGATTTCCTGTAAAACCCGATCGCCTATTTGTCTAGTGCGATGATCGAGTTCGAGATTTTGGAGACGGTGTAAGCAAGTGCCAAGGGGAACTGAGACAAAATCAATAATGTTATAACCACCGATCCTCACCGCGAGAGATTCTGGCTTTAGTCGTTTTCCTTCACAAGTAGAACAAGGCTGTTCGATTAGATAGTTTTCCAACTTCTGTTTTTGCGATTCCCCTGCTTCGGCATATTGCTGCTCCAGCATCGTGAGTACACCTTCATAGCGCTTGTAATATCCCTCAGCCCGATCGCGATAGAGCGAATCTGGTTTGACTAAAATCTTCTCAGTCGTGCCATGCAAAATAATATCAATTTGAGATTGAGAAAGGTCTTGCCAAGCCGTATTAATCTCAAAACCTGCATATTCACCGACACTCGATAATAGAGAAATATAGTAGGTGTGAGTCTTGTCCGCCCAAGGAGCGATCGCCGCGTAAACAGGCAAAGATGGATCGGGAACGATTAGCTCAGGATTAAAAGTTTTGACATTTCCCAATCCATGACAAGCAGGGCAAGCACCATAAGGCGAATTGAAAGAGAACATACGCGGCGATAGTTCTTCCATCACCGCCCCATGTTCTGGACAGGCAAAATTTTCCGAAAACGTAAGAATAGTATTTTCTTGTGAAGTCTTGCTCCCCTCTCCCTCTGAGAGAGGGGCTGGGGGTGAGGGCAAAATCTCCACCATCGCAATCCCTTCCGCACGTTTCAAACAAGTTGCTAAGGAATCAGTCAGCCTTTCTTGAATATCATTTTTACGAATCAAGCGATCGACAACAATTTCAATATCATGGACTTTGTTCTTCTCCAGTTCGATATTGTCACTCAATTCCCGCACTTCGCCATCAATCCGCACTCGCGCAAATCCTTCCGCCGCCAGCCCCGCTAATAACTTTTTGTGAGTTCCCTTTTTGCCACGAATTACGGGAGCCAGTAATTGAAAACGAGTGCGATCGCTTAATTCCATAATCGCATCGACCATCCGATCAATGGTTTGGGGCGCAATATTGCGATCGCAGATCGGACAATGGGGCGCACCCGCTCGACCAAATAGTAACCGCAAATAATCATAAATCTCGGTGACAGTCCCGACCGTTGAGCGCGGGTTGTGTGAAGTCGATTTTTGGTCAATGGAAATCGCGGGGCTTAAACCCCCGATGTAATCCACATCAGGCTTATCGACCTGCCCCAAAAATTGCCGCGCATAGGCGCTCAGCGACTCCACATAACGTCGCTGTCCCTCCGCAAAAATCGTATCAAAGGCGAGGGATGACTTGCCAGAGCCAGATACACCTGTAAACACGATCAAGCGATCGCGGGGAATGGTCAGATCGACATTTTTGAGATTGTGCTGTCTAGCACCTCTGACGTGAATATGGGTATGGTCTGGCATTCGAGCGCGGTTCGTAAAGATTTATTACTAGTGTATGCGATCTAAAAAAGTAGTGGCAATTCATGAATTGCCACTACTTTTTTGGTCACAACACAAAAGCTGCTGTAACCTTGCGATCGCAGCAGCTTTTGTAAAAAAATAAAAATAAATAAGAGCGAAATCAATAGCCAAAGCCATTAATTAGACATCGTAGGTTTCCTTACCAGTAAACTTAACGCTTATAGGATTAGGATTGTCACCAATTTTGCGGCTGACGCTATTAGCGGCAACACGACCAGCATTCACCTTCTCAGGGAACACGCCATCTAGAGGATGGAGATAAACTTGGTCGCCATTAGGAAATTCGCGCCAAATTTTGTAGTTGGTGATCTTAAATTTACGCAACTGTGTACCCAAAGCAAGGGCTTGCTCTTTCTTAGCTAAGTAAAGCAAGTTATCGCCACTGACCATAGTTGCCGCACCACCTGTAGGCATTTCAAATACTTGTTGTTTGGGGCTGTTCCAAGCGATCAAGTACTTTTCTTCGGTGAAAGCGGAGTTGAGCAAACCACCTGTGCTGCCGCCCCAGATTGGGGTTTTGCCCGTAGGCTTAGGAGCAGTAAAGGTTGCGGCTACTTTCTCTTCTGTTGCTTGTTCTTCAGACATTGAGATGTTCTCCCAAATTGCGTATATGCTTTTGATATCAAGTGCAAAGATATCATTTCTACATACCCCTGCTTCAAGCTTACTTAACGTTACTTTACGAAGCTTGACAAAACTTTTTGGTAATTAGTCTAGAAGAATAAGTAAAAGCAACGCTTCGCGTTGCTTTTACTTATTCTTCTAGATTTGTACGTTAGCGCAAAGCGCTGTTGCTTAATGTCTGGATACTTTTAGCTTACCTGTGCAGTTTCTTTTTTTCAAAGCGGTTGCCTTATCAGACTTATTGTCGCATTTGAGGCGTTTACTGTTAAGATGTTAGATATACAAAGTTTTGTAAACAAATGCAAAAAGTAATTTTTTTGCTAATAAAAATATAATTTTTGAAAGATTTTCGGACAATTACCACTATGTTTTGGGCGGATAAAATTGCAGCAGATGCAAGCGGCGATCGCATTATTGTTAACGATTCTAAAACCCCCTCTGGGCGAGTGCATGTTGGCTCACTGCGCGGGGTTGTAATTCATGATGCCATCTATCGCGCCCTGAAACACGCTGGTAAACCTGTCACCTTTACTTACGGCGTTGATGATTTTGATGCACTCGATACCGTACCCCATTATTTAGACAAGGATAAATTTGCCCCATATTTGGGCTATCCCCTCTGCAATGTACCATCACCTGAAGATACCGCAAGCGATTATGCCAAATATTTCATGGGTGAATTTTTAGATGTATTCGAGCATTTAGGCGTGCGTCCCGAAGTGTATTACCTGCGTGATCTTTATCGTTCAGGCAAGATGAACTCCTATATTGATCTATTTTTGAACAATGCCCATCTGGTGCGCGAAGCCTACAAAGAAATCAGTAAAGCCGATCGCCCTAGCAATTGGTATCCATTCCATCCTATTTGCGAAAACTGTGGCAAGATTGCGACTACGGTGGTGACGGATTATCAAGATGGCAAAGTATTTTATACCTGTCAGCCTAACGCGATGGAATATGTTAAGGGTTGCGGTCATACGGGTTGGATATCACCCTTTGATGGTAATGGTAAATTACCTTGGAAAGTGGAATGGGTGGCTAAATGGGAAGTTGTGGGAGTGTCAATTGAACTAGCGGGTAAGGATCACTCGCAAAAGGGTGGCTCTCGCGATGTCGCTAACTCCATTTGTCGCAAAGTTCTCAAAAAGAATCCACCAACTCACGCGCCCTACGAATTTATTTTGGTGAACGGCACAAAAATGAGTTCTTCTAAAGGTGTCGGTTCCAGTGCTAGGGAAATTGCGAATTTGTTGCCACCAGAATTATTGCGTTTCTTGATGTTGCGAACTCAGCCCCGTAGTGTGATTAACTTCTCTCCTAACTACGAAACGATTACCCGTTTATTCCGTGACTATGACACCTTGATTGATAAATATCAGGCAGATACAGTTAAAGATGAAAAGGCGGTTGAGGATCTGGTTCCTTTAGTTTATTCGCAATTGAATACCGATGAGAAAGTAGAAGGTTATCAAGGTTTTGATTTCAGCACTTTGATTTCTCTCTTGCAAATTCCTCACCTTGATCTGGAAGCCGAAATTGCCGCTAGAAGCGCGAATCCATTAAGCGATCGCGATTGGGAAGTAGTACGCGATCGCGTTCGAGTTGGCAAAAAGTGGTTGCAAGATTATGCCGATGAAGAAGAGAAACTGGTGTTGTATCTGGACTCAATTCCCGATAAAGCAAGCAATCTCAGCGCCGAGCAGGTGACGTATTTTGAAGCTCTAGTCCCCAATTTAGCAGCAGATGTTGAATGGGATGGCGACAAACTGCAAACCTTGCTATTTAGCGTTTCCAAGCAAGTCACAATTTCCCAAAAAGATGCTTTTGCGGCGGTATATTTCACTTTCTTAAATAAAGAGCGTGGACCTAAAGCAGGAAGTCTACTTTCCTATCTGGATAAGGATTTTGTAATTCAACGCATTAAAGATGCGATAAAACTTGCGAGTTGAAACTCAAGATTTAGAAGTCATTTAAGGATTTGAGAAACGTATTCTCTATAACGCGGCTAAAGCCTCATCGCCCCAATTGGGTACGAATCATTCTATGCATAATTTTGAATAGCGATGGCAGAGTATAATGATCAACTGTACTTGTTTCAGAATATTTCAGCATAGCGATCGCAGGCAATCATGATTCCAGAATCGGGCGAAGGGTTTAAATCGGGCTTTGTGGCATTAGTAGGACGACCAAATGTTGGTAAGTCCACCTTGCTCAATGCCCTTATTGGTCAAAAAATTGCGATCACTTCGCCTGTTGCTCAAACTACGCGCAATCGGTTACGCGGAATTTTGACTTTGCCAGAAGCGCAAATCGTGTTGGTTGACACCCCAGGGATTCACAAGCCCCACCATTTACTCGGACAAACCATTGTCAGAAATGCGATCGGCGCAATTTCTTCGGTCGATATCACGGTTCTGCTCGTTGATGGTAGCGATCGCATGGGGACAGGCGATCGCTTTGTTGCCGAAACGATCCTCCAGAGCAAAGTTCCCACAATTTTAGGAATCAATAAAATCGATCTAGTCAGCGATGACTCAGGCGATACCTTCAACGATTACGAAAGTTTTGCCGAAGAGCATGGTTGGCAAGTCGCCAAATTCTCTTCAACTACAGGCGAAGGTTTAGAAGCTTTACAGTCCATGATGTGCGATCGCTTGCCACTAGGACCTTACTACTATCCCCCCGATCTTGTTACCGATCAACCTGAACGTTTTATCATGGGAGAACTAATTCGCGAACAAATTCTCTTACTTACTCGCGAAGAAATTCCCCATTCTGTAGCCATTAGTATCGATCAAGTCGATGAACAGCCCAAGATTACGAGAGTAATGGCAACAATCCATGTAGAACGCGATTCGCAAAAAGGTATTCTCATCGGCAAAAAGGGACAAATGCTAAAAGAGATTGGCACACAAGCGAGAATACAAATGCAGAAGATGATTATGGGTTCTGTCCATTTGGAAATGTTTGTTAAAGTCCAACCTAAATGGCGATCGTCCAGATTTCAACTCGCAGATCTTGGCTATCGCGTGGAGTAAAGCTGATATAAATTTGTAAAAGTGCCGCGTTGCGGCACTTTTACAAATTTATATCGGCTACTTGAAGTTTCAAAGGCCTTATTTCGAGAAATATGAATCAAAATAACAGACTGAATCAAGCCGATGATTTGAATTATTTGATTGCGATCGCCCAAAAGTTCATTTCTAATTTTGCACCCAAAGCCGAAATTAAAAGTATTAAACCCTTTGGCAATGGCAATATCAACAGTACTTTTTTAGTGTCTTTACAAGAAATAGAAGCTAAATCTTCGACGACATCTTTTGTCTTACAACGGATTAATACCCATGTATTTTCAGAACCAAAATTGGTAATGCAAAATATGCGGATTTATAGCAATCATGTGCGCGATCACCTTGCTAAAAGTCCCCTAGAGCGACGATGGGAAGTTCCACAGGTCTTATTAACTGACCAAGGCGAAGAGTGTTTTTTGATCAAGAATGATGATTCTAATAGCGAATATTGGCGATCGCTGAGTTTTATTGCCGATTCCCAATCCTATGATGTAATGCATCGTCCATCGCAAGCAAGAGAAGTTGGATATGCTTTGGGCACATTTCATTATTTGACTAGTGACTTACTCCCTGAAAAATTAGCGGATACCTTAGTAGGTTTTCATATTACGCCCAAATATTTGCAACAATATCAAGAAGTTTTAGCTAAAAGTAAAGTTCTAAGTTCTCTTAAACTAAATTACTGTCTCAAAATAATTAGCGATCGCCAAGGTTTAGCGAATATTCTGGAAGATGCGAAAGTATCAGGAAAACTGCCATTGCGAACTATGCATGGTGATCCGAAAGTAAATAATATTCTGTTCGATCAACAAACAGACCTAGCCATGAGTATGATCGATCTTGATACGGTTAAATCAGGCTTAATTCACTACGATATCGGCGATTGTCTGCGATCGGGTTGTAATCCCTTAGGCGAAGATGTTGAACAGTGGCAAAGTGTAGAATTTGATAAGGAACTCTGTTCAGCTATATTGGCAGGATATTTGGAAGTCGGGCGATCGTTTCTCAGTGAATATGATTATGACTACATTTATGATGCAATTAGAGTGATTACTTTCGAGTTGGGATTGCGATTTTTTACCGACTATTTAGCAGGTAATCAATACTTTACAATCAAATATCCTGAACATAATTTACAGCGATCGCTTGTCCAGTTTCGTCTGCTAGAGAGCATTGAAGCTCAAGCATCAGTCATTCAGAAAATTGTTCAATCATTTAAAAGTACAAAAGTTTAGTACCCCCAAATATTAGGGGGTTACAGCCTATTGAGGCTTTAAAGGGTACAGAGAAAAGTTTAAAAGTGCCGCTTCGCGGCA
>JANMFC010000321.1:0-32240 GCA_031377675.1 Pseudanabaena sp. OTE_70b_metabat_355
GGGGATATGTATTGCTAATCTGCCTTTGTTATATGCTATGGCAATCTCGTAACAGGATATTGCTGACACTGCAACTATATCTGCTTGTCGAATTTGTTCTAGACATTGCATAGGAAAGCGATCAAAGCTTCCATTGATGAACCAGAATCAAATATGCGTATCAAGAATTACCATTTCAGACATTCCCAATCTTCTTCATCGACAATAGGGCTAACAATATCGCCTAATGTTTTGCCTTTGCCAATCAGATGGACGGGCGTTGTACGTTTTGGCTTTTTGTTAAGGATATCTTGATCGGGTACAACATCTTGCCTAAGTGGAATAGATATAGATTTTAGATACAAACTAACGATCGCCTGTAATGCTTGGCGATGTTCTGGAGTGGCGTTTTGGTATGCGTCAGCGATCGGCGCTTCAACTTCTAGGGTAATTTGTTTGATCATAGTTTTAGTAGATTTTGAGAGTGTTTTCAAATTCTTGTTTTTTGCTAGACATGAGAGAACGGAGGCGATCGCAATTTTCCTGTTGTTTCCTTTCCTAAAGTTAATTATAGATAAGTTTACGAAATAAATGTTAGTGTAAATATTAACTAAAATTATGCCGTAACATTTTCAGATATGCCGCTAAGTTGGAATGAGATTAAGCAAAGAGCGATCGCCTTTTCTAAGGAATGGGAAAGTGAGACTTCAGAGAAGTCAGAATCGCAGTCTTTCTGGAATGACTTTTTTAATGTGTTTGGCATTTCACGGCGGCGGGTGGGGAGTTTTGAGCTACCGATTAAAAAGGCGGATAACAAACAAGGATTTATCGATCTGCTCTGGAAGGGGACGATTTTGGTGGAGCATAAGTCAAGGGGCAAGGACTTGGACAAGGCGACACAACAGGCTAAGGATTATTTTCCAAATTTAAAGGAGCATGAGTTACCTAAGCATATTTTGGTGTCGGATTTCCAAAAATTCAGGCTCTATGACTTGGATACGAATGCTAGTTCAGAGTTTGAGCTAAAAGATTTTGTCAACCATGTGCATCTATTCGGCTTTATGGCGGGATATGAGAAACGGGTTTATAAGGATGAAGATCCTGTCAATATTAAAGCAGCCGAATTGATGGGGGAACTGCACGATCGCCTCAAGGAGATTGGCTATAGTGGGCATGACTTAGAGGTGTATTTGGTACGGCTGTTGTTTTGTCTGTTTGCTGATGATACGAGCATTTTTGATAAGGGGATTTTCTGGGAATATGTTGATCGCCACACTAAGGAAGATGGTAGCGATTTAGCGATGCACATTGCTTCGATTTTCCATGTTTTGAATACGCCGAAAGAGAAGCGGTTAAAGAATTTAGATGAGAGTTTGATGCAGTTTCCTTATGTGAATGGGAAGCTATTTGAGGAAACTGTACAACCTGCGGCGTTTGATCGTGAGATGCGGGAGATATTCTTGAAGGCTTGTGCGTTTGATTGGGGTAAGATTTCGCCTGCGATTTTTGGGTCGATGTTTCAGGCGGTGATGAATCAGACGGAACGGCGAAATTTGGGGGCGCATTATACTTCTGAGAAGAATATTCAAAAGTTGATTAGACCGCTTTTTTTGGATGATTTGTATGTTGAGTTTGAGAAGGCGAAAGGTAGTAAGGGCAAGCTAGAGGAGTTACATCAAAAGATTGCAAATTTGCATTTTCTCGATCCTGCTTGTGGTTGCGGTAATTTTTTGATTATCACTTATCGGGAGTTGCGAGATTTAGAGCTTGAAATTTTAAAGGAGTTGTATAGGAAGCACAAGAGTTTCCTTGATGTGCGGTTGTTTATTCAGGTGAATGTCGATCAGTTTGCGGGGATTGAATATGATGAGTTTGCGGTGCGGGTTGCTGAGGTGGCGATGTGGTTGATCGATCATCAGATGAATGTGAAGGTGAGTAATGAGTTTGGGCAATATTTCACAAGACTGCCACTGGAGAAAGCCGCGAAAATCGTACATGGCAATTCGTTGAAAATTGATTGGCATTCAGTTATATCCAAAGAGAAACTGAATTTTATTTTAGGCAATCCACCATTTGTTGGTAAACAAGAGAAAAACAAGGAGCAGAAAGACGATATACAGAGTGTTTTTGCAGAAATTAAAGGCGCAGGTGTATTGGATTATGTAGCGGCTTGGTATCTTAAATCTGCTCAATTTATCCAAAAAACTAATATCCACTGTGCTTTTGTCAGTACAAACTCAATTGCTCAAGGGGAGCAGGTTGGAGTTCTTTGGCAAGAACTTTATAACAATTACAAGATCAAAATTCATTTTGCTCATCGAACTTTTCGTTGGAGCAATGAGGCTAAAGGTAATGCAGCAGTGCATTGTGTGATTATTGGATTTGGTTTACAGGATGTTGAGAACAAAATGATTTTTGAATATCTAGATATTAAAGGTGAGCCTACAGAAAGAAAAGTTAAAAACATTAATCCATATTTGGCTGAAGGTAATGATTTAGTAATTCTGAGAAGAACAAAGCCAGTTTGTAATATTCCTGAAATGGTCTACGGAAGTAAACCTACAGATAATGGTAATCTTTTAATGACGGAATCAGACAAAAATGAATATATCCAACAAGAGCCTTATGGAGAGAAATTCGTTAAACCTTTTATATCCGCAGATGAGTTTTTAAACAACAAAAAACGTTGGTGTTTTTGGTTAAAAGATATACAACCTAATGAATTTAAAAGTTTGCCTCTATTAACTAAGAAAATACAGGCTGTTAAGAAATTTCGTCTAGCCAGTGAAAAAAATTCAACAGTTCAATGGGCAGAGTTTCCAACTCTTTTCACTGAAATTAGGCAACCTAATAACGATTATATAATTATTCCACTTCACTCTTCTGAAAACAGAAAATATATTCCGATCAGTTTGTTTGGTAAAGATGATATTGTTGCGAATAGTTGTAGTTGTATTCCTAACGCTAATTTTTATACTTTCGGTATGCTCACTTCTGAAATGCACATGACTTGGGTGAGATATGTATGTGGAAGACTAAAAAGTGATTTTCGCTATTCAAATACAATCGTTTACAACAACTATCCATTCCCTGAAAATGTTAGTAAAAAACAAAAACAAAAAGTTGAAACTGCCGCGCAAGCAGTATTAAACACAAGAGCGAAATATCCCGATAGCAGCCTCGCTGATCTTTATGCTCCTCTCACCATGCCGCCCGACTTGGTAAAGGCACATCAAGCCCTAGACAAAGCCGTAGACCTTTGCTATCGTCCCCAACCCTTCGTTAACGAGCTAAACCGCATCGAATATTTATTTAGTCTCTATGAAGCCCTAAGTGCGCCACTGCTCAAAGTCGAGAAGAAAAAGCGGGTTAAGAAAAACCCTGAAACATAGGGGCAATTCATGAATTACCCCTATGTTTTTTGTATCATGCTCAACTGAAAATCGCTATAATTGACAATAATGCATTGCGAGGTCGAAAAACAGATGGTACAAGTTTTAGCGCAACCTAAACTGGTGACTTTTGCCGAATTTGCGGAGTGGAAGCCAGAGAATCGGTTCTATGAGTTATATAATGGAGTAATTGTTGAAATGCCACAGCCTGTTGGAAAGCATGAGCAAGTTAAGGGATTTTTAAGTATTGAACTTGCTTTTTTGGTTAGACTCGCAAAACTGCCTTACTTTTTGCCTAGTCAAGCATTTGTAAAATTACCTGATGCCGATTCAGCTTATTTACCTGATGTTTTGATTGTGAAGACTTCAAGTTTAGTAAATGAGCCACTGTGGAAAAAATCAGCAACACTTGTGCAGGGTGCATCGATTGTGCTGGTAATTGAGGTGGTGAGTACTAACTGGCGTGACGATTATTTAATTAAGCTAAAGGAATATGAGGAGATCGGGGTTCCTGAATATTGGATTGTGGATTATTTGGGGATTGGGGGAAGGCGGTTTATTGGTAATCCGAAGCAGCCAACAATTTTTGTGCATGAGTTAATTGATGGTGAATATCAGGTGACTGCGTTCCAAGGGGATATGCGCGTTATATCACCGACTTTTCCAGAATTCAATTTGACGGCTAATCAGATTTTTGAAGCAGGAATTGGAGAATTAAATCATGATTGCTGAAGAATTTCAAACTACTATATCAAATGGGAGTATTCACATTCCTGATTATTTAAAAACAGAATTTGAGGGTTGTAAAGTTAAAGTAATTGTCTTTAAATCTAATCATCAACCTGATTTACCTTTTAACCTACGTCAACTTTTTAGGGATACTCAATCTTTACCACAGATTCAAACAATATCTGAGGCAGAAATTATTGCAGAAATTGCATCTTATAGAATGGGTTTATGAAAGTTATAGTTGATACCAACATTCTAGTTTCTGCTATTCTTAAAGATAGAACTCCTGAGAAAGTAATCTTGTTTATCATTGAAAATAATCAATTTGAATGGCTAGTTTCATCGGAGATTTTGGTAGAATACAAAGCTGTTATCCGCCGCTCTAAATTTAACTTGCCCACTGAAATTATCGACAAGTGGTCTTTAGTATTTGATACATTAATGATCTGTATTGATGTAAAGGAGGAAATAAATTTTCCTAGAGATCAAAAAGATGCCAAGTTTTTAGCCTGTGCGATCGCAGGATCGGCGAATTTTTTTATTACGGGAGACAAGGATTTTGCGGAAGCACAAAAAATTGTAGATACTATAATTATTTCTGCTTATGACTTTGAGCGTATTGTTTGTCAAGGACTTTTAAAAGAATAGGGTTTTTATATGAATCAACTGAATGATACGGATTTTGGACAGAAGATTAGGGATTTGATTGATGGATTGAAGAGGATTTGTGCTTCCTATGGGTTGAGGAATGATGGGAATGAATTTAAGATTATTACGCAGGTATTTCTCTATAAGTTGATGAATGATAAGTTTGCTTTTGAGGTGAAGCGGACTGTGCCAGAGGCGATCGCTTTTTTGCGGGAATTCCCAAGATTCCGAATAAGGCGAAGGATAAGATGGCGATTTATACGCTATAGGAATGCTTTGCCCAAAACCTCATAACGCAGGGACAATTTATCTGTGAATCGCCAAAAGGGTTCAGCATTTGCGATTTGAAATTGTCGTGAGGAGTATCAAAATATTGGCGCAAATGCTAAACCCCTACAATCACTACAATGGCAAATATAGGGAAACAAGAATATGCGATCGTCATTTATTCAGATTTTGCGATTAAACTAATTTTTTGTTGCGATCGCCACTTTCTAACCCATGCAAAAAAATAGAAATATTCCGACAATGGAAACTTTGGCGGGTCAGCTAGGACATAATCGCCAACCTCAAGCGCAAGATGTCGTGCTTGGGGGGCGATCGCCTATTCCTCTAGGATCGGCGGTGTTAGGAGGAATTGCAGGCGTAAAACAGAGGCTGGCTAGTAAAGCGATCGCCGCTAAAATCTCCGCCTTAACCGAAGCTCTCAACTATGGAAAATTGGGCTTAGATTTAATCATCCATAGCTTAGAATCTGAATCGTTGCTAGTTCAGCGCACGGCGTTATTATTGTTATGGCGGCGCTCTGAAATCTATATCCAACAAGCATTAATTAAATATAGTCAATATTATCTCTTTGATATTATTGATACGATTCAAGGGGCGCAACAAGCGATCGCCGCTCTCGCATTGTCACCAAATGGAAAGATTTTATATAGTGCTGGGACTGACTTTAAGATTAGAGTTTGGGACTTGAGCAAAGAATCAAAAGGTCAATATATTGGCACAATTCGCGGACATGATCACCTGATTACTTCGATTACTCTCAGTAGCAATGGCAAAATTCTAGTTAGTGGTAGTCGGGATAAAACGATCAAACTCTGGGATGCGCGAAATGGAAGAGAACTACTGACCCTGACAGGGCATATTGGCTATGTCAACTCGGTGGCGATTACCCCCGATGGCAAAACAATTATTACGGGTAGTCAAGATACAACAATTAAACTTTGGGATAGCTGTACAGGACAAGAAATTCGCACTCTGCGCGGTCACACAAGTCTGGTAGATTCTGTCGCGCTTAGTCCTGATGGTAAAGCGATCGCTAGTTGCAGTTGGGATACGACAATTCGAGTTTGGGATTTAGTCTCAGGGCAACTCCGGTGGGAATTTATCGGACATTCAGCGCGAGTTCTGTCCTTTGCAATTAGCCCTGACGGTAATCTACTCGCCAGTGGCAGTCTCGATACACGCATCAAAATCTGGAATCTCCAAACAGGGGAACTAATTCGCACGTTAGAAGGGCATTGGGGCTGGGTGAAAGCGCTAATTATTAGCGGTGATGGCAAAACTTTGATTAGTGCTAGTTATAAAGAAATGCGGATTTGGAACTTAGCGACAGGTGAACTGATTCAAGTTCTCAATGGACATCTTAATCTGATTAATGCGATCGCGCTGAGCCGTGATGGACAGACGCTGATTAGTGGCGGTGAAGATGGCAATATTCATGTATGGAGCGTTCCTTAATTAAGACCATTGCTTCTAGTCACTTCCACATAGATATTTTCCAGACGCACGGGCTGACGCATGATTGAGTCGATCACGATGCCATCAAAACATTCCAAAATTTCCTTTAGTTCCATTACCTTAGGCAACCACAAGGCAAGCTCACTGCCATAATGACGGTAGCCAAAACCTAGCTTGATCGCTCTAGCGATCGCCTCATCTTCCATCGGCGTACAAACGATCGCGATTTCCTTAGCAGGAACATACTTCCGTAATTCCTCTAGACTACCTTCCGCTAATAGACTACCTTGCTTGATGATGCCAATCCTCTGACAGAGACGTTCTGCTTCATCTAGCAAATGTGTCGTTATTAAAACTGCCGTATCTTGACTAGATAGCTTCCGAATTAATTCCCAAATTTCATATCTTGCTTCAATGTCTAGCCCTGCCGTTGGTTCGTCAAGGATCACTAACTGGGGCTGATGGACAAGGGCGATCGCCATACTTAATCGCCGTTGCATTCCGCCGCTCAGAGTTTCGGCAATACTTTTAGCGCGATCGCTCAGTCCCACTAGTTCTAAGCAGTAGCTGGCTTGTTGACGACAAATTGCGTTGGTTAATCCATATAGACGACCAAAAAACATCAGATTTTCTTCGCAAGTCAGGCTTTTATAAACAATATTTTCCTGTGGAGCCACACCAATTAGCGATCGCATTTCTCTAGAAATATTGCCAGAAGTGTTACCAGAAAAGGGTTTTCCATTCATGATCACCGCACCGCGATCGGCTTGGATCAGACCACAGAGAATACTAATCGTTGTAGTTTTTCCTGCCCCATTTGGACCTAGCAATCCATAAATTTCACCTGATTGGATTGCAAAACTCAAGTCTCGTAAAACTTGTTTCTTCCCATAAGACTTACAGATTTTGCGAATCTCTAACACAAATGTATCTAACGCTCTCAAAGTATCGACATAAAGTATACAGCGCTTTGCGCTAGCATAAAATCCACCAAAAATTTAAAAGTGCCGCTTTGCGGCACTTTTAAATTTTTGGTGGATTTATAACTTAGTACTGCAAACTTGAGTAGTCACTGCGCGGTAACAGCAAATTAGACTCAATTTGATTTTTGACTAGGGGACTCACATATTCGGCATTATTTAGACATTCAATTAACAGCCTGTTTGCATCATGATAAGCACGCAGAATCTTAAGTTGATTTTCGCTAAATGTCCAATCTTGCGAACCCTTGCGATGATGGACGATTAAACTACGCAATTTTTTTGACCACTCTAAACCCTTCGCTTGCCACCATTTTGCAAATTTCTCGCGATCTTTGTGATGGTCAGGAAACTTTTGGCGCAAATACTGTAAGCCTCTACGCAGATCGGGTTCGATCGCACAAGCCAATTCCACAATCGAATGACTATCAAAATATAGAGCTAAATCAAGGTTAAGCGCGAGATTGACTGTGTAATCAATATCCATCTCAGTATTCATCGTATTATCCAGCCCCATCGCCTTAGTTCTTGCCCTTTCTAACGATCGCGAATGGGCAATATCTAAAGCACGGGCGCGATCAAGCGATCGCGTATTCTCTAAATCGATATCTAAATATAAAGCACGAATAGTGACTGATTTATATGGAGTTTTGGTTTGATCTGACTGTTGATTAATCCAAGCTAAAAAAGCCTGTAAATGGGGATCGGCAAGCACTAATTGATCAATTTTCTGTTTCATCTTATGCAACATTTGATCAGCCTCCTGAGAAATGCTAACCGTCATCACAATTACCCCATGCCAACGCTTAAGATAAATCCGTTCTAGTAAATATTTCTCAGCAGCTTCAGGGTTACTATTCGCAATTCGATAGGCGGCGAGATAGTCGTGCAAAGTGGTATGTGCTAAGCAGTGAAAGCCCTTAGCGGGTTCCATCAATAAACTATGTTGCCATTTTAGGGATTTTAAAAAGCGATCGCGATTAACTTCTAGATGCGCCAAACTTCGACTAGCCGCAATACAGTCTTGAAAGTCCTCTTCTAACTGATTATTCTGCCAAACATAACCATGACGATCAAGGGAAACGATCGCCATATAAGAGAGTAAATCTTGCTTTTGCAAAATTGACAATGCTTGGTGAGATTGACTAATAGATAAACATTTAGTTTGTTCCCAATCAGTTAATAACAGGTTCAAAATTTCCTGATAAAAATTGGGCTTGAGATAATTGCAACTATTCAGAGTAAGGCATAAGTAGGTGAGCAATAAAGGATTGCGGACAACTTCAGCTAATGGTTGATTTGCTGCTAATAATTGTTGAAATTGTTCATTTTTTTTAGGCTTTTCTGGACAGGTAACTTGAAACCATTTGCTAGCAAAAGCATTTATTTGTGACTCTTGCCAAGGTGCGATTTCTAGGGTTTGAAATGCTTCTAAAATATGTCCATAAATAGGATTGCGGCTGGCGACAACCATCCGATTTTTGGGATAGCGATCGCTAAAGCTCATGATTTGCTGAGCGACTCCCGTGCGATCATGTTCAGGAATATCATCTAAGCCATCCCAAAGCAATAAAAATTTTCCTTCTTGAAGTAGTTGATCCAGCAATCGGTTATCTGGCAAACTATCTAGGAATCCTTGCGGTAGTCCATAGTTATAAATTTGAGCTTTTAACCAGTTCATCAAATAGTTTTCACCATTGATATCGCCAAGCAGAGAGCGTATCGATAAAAATATCGGTAAGTAATTGGGTAACACTTTACCAGTCATACAAGCCATAGCCCAATATTTGAGTAATGTCGTTTTACCTGAACCTAATCCGCCCACCAGCAAAATCAGTTTGTGTTCATCTAGGGCTTGATTAGCAGGGATCGTAGACGGTTGAAGTTTGGCTAAATAAAGGCGATCGTACTGCTCAGGCGCAACACTATCAAATACTTCATTGAGATCAAGATGTCGAGTACTAGCTAAATCGGTAAAGATATTTATTTCCGTGTATAAATCATGCAAATTAAGTGGTGAATTAATATCAATTAATCTTAGGCGATCGCATTGATTAATTAGATTAGCCGTAATAATTTGACGAATAGATTTTAAGCATTCGTCAATGTTAATTTGTGGATTTATGAGTGGATTTTTAATTGGACTTTTATTTTCATTTTTATTCTCGTTTTTGGATATTCCAGCACCTGTAGTAGCAGTCTCATTGTTTCTATTCAAAAATTGTTGACTGTTAGGAATAGAAATATCATCACTCTCGATTAACTCTGATAATTTTTCTTCTCCAAAATTCAAATGAATATTCAGCTTGTCACACACCAATTCATAGGTGTTGCGATCAATGATCTCTCCATTTAAGAAGTTCTCAATTAACTGGACAGCTAAGCCAAGTTCACTCGATAGCTGTAAAGGTGTATACCCTTTACGAGAAAGCTCATTACCAGCCTGAGCGAGAACCTCAGAAGAGGCTCTTAACATTAATGAACTAACCATATTCTTAATTTACTCATAACCATGATTTTACTGTGACTCAGAACTTTCACTTAACCTATTTAGTGCTAGCCTTTTGCCTACAAAAGACTGTAGCCTAGAGGGACAGCAATGTGAACCCAAATTTCTAGATCATAGTATCAATTTAGCAGATTTTACCAAAGTGAACTCCTTAACATTAGCCATTGACGTGGGCGGAAGTAGTATTAAAGCGATCATATTACGCGAAGATCGCACTGCGGCTTCTGCGCGATCGCAAATACCGACTCCCCATCCTGCCACGCCCGATGTGATTATTGCAGCGCTATTAGACGTAATTGCTACGCAAGGAAATTACGATCGCCTTGCCATTGGGTTTCCCAGTGTGGTCGAAAGTGGTATCACCAGAGGCGCAATTAACTTGCATCCTGACTGGGATGGATTTAACTTAGCCGCAGCGTTGCAAGCCAAGTTAAATAAACCATTGTTAATTGCTAATGATGCTGATGTACAAGGATATGGCGCGATCGCTGGGCAGGGTGTGGAACTCGCGATTACGCTAGGAACGGGTTTTGGTTCATCATTATTTCTCAATGGTAAGTTATTACCAAATCTAGAACTCGGTCAACATATTTTCATCGGCAATAAGACGTATGAAGATATTTTAGGGCAAGCGGCTCTAGAGGAAGTGGGGGTCGAAATTTGGAATATGAGATTACTAGAGGCGATCGCTTCACTTTACAAATTATTTAACTACGACAAGCTCTACATCGGTGGTGGTAATTCCCGCTTAATTTTTACGGATTTACCATTAAATTTACCGTCAAATGTGGCGATCGTCTCCAATGATTTAGGGCTAATCGGTGGACTAGCGCTGTGGCGGTATAGCGCATAGCGATCAAATATCTAATTCCAACCAAATATACGACCAGTTTCCAAAACAAAATTTGGCAATACATCCTCTCCTGAGAGTATTTTCGGTGCGATCAAAACCTCAACGGCTTGTCCTTGGCGATAAATCCCCACTCGTTTATGTCTGGGATCTATCAACCAACCCAACAAACAACCATTTTCCATATACTCCTGCATCTTCGCCTGCCCCTGTATCCACGAATCGCTACGCGATAAAAGCTCGATCAGAAATTCAGGACAAAGTGGCAAAAAACCTTGGCGCTGTTCAGATGTTAGAGATTCCCATTTATCTAACGAAATCCACGCCGCATCAGGAGAGCGATCGCTTCCCTTTGGCAAACTAAATCCAGTGGAAGAGTCAAAAGCTTTACCTGATTTAGTATCGCGATTCCATACATAAATTTCACCATTCAAATCAGAATTGAAACTACCAGTTTCACCACCTGTCGGCGACATAACAATTAATTCTCCTTTAGTAGTACGTTCCAGTTTGCGATCGGGATTAGCCGCGCAGATCTTGACAAACTCCTCACGAGTTAGCTTCACAATCGGGCTTAGATCAATAGTTAGACTTGACATATAGGTATTATTCCTTAATCCGTGTAATCAAATAATCCATTTAATCCGTGATTCAAACTTCTTTATTAAACACCTATTCCACAACACAACGATTCACAGATAGCGTGTCACACATTTTCTTGATCTGATTGCAAACGCGGTCAAATTGATTACGATCGCTAACATCAATACTCAAATCAATAATCGCCGCTTTGCCCTTTTTGGTCTGGACATTAGCCCGACGCACATTCACTTTGTTATCAGAAAGCCTTGTCAAAATATCACGCAACACACCCACACGATCAATCGTTTCTACGCGAATATCAATTGGATAAGTTAAAGTTTGATCGCGTTCCTTACCCTGATTCCAACCAACATGCAGGAGGCGATCGCTAGGGATATTCGCCAAATTACCACAGTCATGGCGATGGATCGTAATCCCACGGCTACTCCCCAAGGAGACAATCCCCGCAATTGGTTCCCCCGGCAATGGCGTACAACAACCTGCGATCGAATAGACCATACCTTCTAATCCTAAAATTGGAGCTTTAGAACCGTGCGAATTAGCCGTATGATGATGGCGCGGCTCAAATTTGGGCAGAGGCAAATCATGGTCATGGTGTTGATGCTCTCGCAACTTATTAACCACAGAATTGACCGAAGTTTCGCCATAACCAATTCCTGCGATCAGATCTTCAACATTGTGATAGTTACAGCGCTCGGCAAGTTTTTGCATCTGGTCAGATTTCAGCAAAGTCTCTAAACCATTTTTGCCTAGCTCCCTCTCTAAAGCGCTGCGACCGAGAGCGAGATTTTCATCCCGACGCGATCGCTTAAACCATTGGCGAATTCTCGCCTTTGCAGAATTAGTTGCAACAAAATTAATCCAATCCGTACTCGGATGAGCATTGTTTTGCGTCAGAATCGTGACAATATCGCCATGTTTAAGCGGACGCTGCAAAGGAACCATTACATTATTTACCAAAGCTCCAGAGCAATGATTCCCCACTTCTGTATGCACACGATAGGCAAAATCTACAGGTGTCGCCCCCCTTGGCAAACAATACACATCCCCCTTCGGACTAAACACATAGACTTCACTATCAAATAAATCTTCTCTGACGCTATCTAAATATTCTTGAGGATCTTTAAGATCGCGTTGCCATTCCACCAATTGCCGCAGCCAAGTAAACTTCTGATCATCCCCCTTCAATGGCTTGCTAACCGAATCACTCTCTTTATATTTCCAATGGGCGGCGATGCCATAATCCGCGATGTGATGCATTTCCCATGTGCGAATTTGCACTTCCACTGGTTGCCCTTTAGGACCAATCACTGCCGTATGTAATGACTGATAGCGATTGGGTTTTGGTAAGCCAATGTAGTCTTTGAACCTTCCTGGAATCGGACAGAAATGATCATGGACAATGGCGAGAACTCGATAGCAGTCCTCTTTACTATTAACGATGACCCTTACAGCTTGAATGTCGTAAATCTCGTTGTACTGCTTCTGTTGGCGTTCCATTTTGCGGTAAATACCATACAGATGCTTGGGACGACCACTAATATCAAAGTCTTCCATTTCCATCGCCATCATGCGATCGCTCAATACCATCGTCACTTCCACCAACTGCTCTTGACGACTCTCGCGAGTTTCGGCAACCAGCGACTCCATTAACTGATACTGTTCTGGCTCAATATATTTAAACGCAATATCTTCCAGTTCCCACTTGATTTGTCCCAAACCTAGTCGATTCGCTAAGGGAGCAAAAATTTCTCTGGTTTCTCTAGAAATGAGAACTTGTTTTTCTGGTTTGAGATGTTCCAACGTTCGCATATTGTGCAGGCGATCAGCAAGCTTAACGATAATCACCCGAATATCCTGCGCCATCGCCAAAAACATGCGCCGAAAATTTTCTGCTTGGCTCTCGGTCTTACTCTCAAAACTCAATTTTGATAATTTTGTTACCCCCTCCACCAATTGTCTGACTTCTTTGCCAAATAATTCCTCAATTTGATCGCAGGACATCTCCGTATCCTCGACCACATCATGCAAAAATCCCGCCGCAATCATGGCATTGCTACCACCAAGATCTTTTAATATCGCTGCCACGGCGATCGGATGCAATATGTAAGGCTCCCCCGAAGCGCGACATTGCCCCTCATGCAGTCGATAAGCGAGATCAAGGGCGCGACAAACTACATCCTCATTGTCCAAGCACTCTCCCGCTTGAGATTTTTCCCAACAACATCTTAACCAGTCAGGGATGTAAACATCTACCTGAATTCTACATTCCTGCATCTTTTTATAGTCTGGTTCATACTTGACTGGCTGACCTAGAAGTGGTAGAGGAGCCTCAGCTAATAATGTCATCGGAGTCATAATATTTCCGTCCCAACTTAAAGATATTTTATTAAGATTTCGATAACCTTATTTTAAACTTTATGTCAAATATGTAGTTTTGTCTTTAGATTTACAGCGAAAAAGTCAATATTGAGATCGAAAGACAAAATTCAGGTTTGACGAAACGTTTATAAATATGCTTGATCTTAGCCTAACTGCATCGAAGAATGGCGATCGCCCTATATTTCAGACATCTAAACTGGGATATAGAGCGATCGCTTTGGTATAATCTGAAAAAATCTAACAAAAGTAATCTGTCAAAAGTAATGGTGACAATACCTTTTGAATATCGCCAACTACCGACTGCGGAAGATCTGCCAGATTCCGATGAAACACCTGTGGATAACGAACTCCAAAACGACATTCCGAATATGCTCCTAAACCTATTGCGATCTATTTGGAGCGATCGCCAAGATTGGTTTTGGGGTGTGGATATGTGTTACTACTACGAAGCGAATCTTAAGGAACCTAAGAAATCTAAGGCAATTGTACCCGATGGATTTTTAGTGATCGGTGTACCGCGCCTCAAGGATGAAGGCGGAAGATTGAGCTATGTATTGTGGCAAGAACAGGTAAAACCAATTTTGGCTTTAGAAGTCATCTCTAAGGAATATAATGGCGAATACGAAGAGAAGTTTAGACAATATCAAAAACTAGGGATTCTGTATTATGTGGTTTACAACTCCTTAAGTGGACGCAGGGGACGTTACAAAAGTCACGAATCTTTGGAAGTTTATAAACTTATTGATGGAAAGTATGAATTATTGCCATCGGTTACGCTATTGTCGGAATCAGGAAAAGTCGTGTGGATGACAGAGATAGGCTTAGGGATCGGCTGTGAGCGGCGTATATATGGTAATTGGGAACGGGAGTGGCTGTATTGGTACGATCGCGATAATATGCGATATCTAACTGCTGATGAACGCGCTGATCAACAAAGTTTAATTGCTCAACAAGAGCGTCAACAAAAATTACAGGAACGTCAACAAAAACTACAAGAGCGTCAGCAAAAAGAGAAGTTGGCAAATTATCTCAGGTCGATGGGTATCAATCCTGATGAAATTTGAAACAGATTAGGCGATCGCTCTATATCCCAGTTTGGGAATTTAGCGATCGCCGTCCGAATTTGCCACCAATAAGCGATCGCACCACTACGGAAATCGCGCAAAGTCCTGATGGTAGAACTATTATTGTGATTCGGGGATAATATTGTTGACATCTAACGGGTAATTTTGTATCTCAAACACAAACCAAATTTTCGTTTAAAGGTGTTTTCTATTTCTGTTTAAATACAGTATACTGAGTCAATCTGAAAACATTTCTAAATACTCTTGCTTTTTTGAGTCACTTAAGGTTTAAATTGTATTCAGATAAATAATTGGCAAAACTAAGATGAGTAGCAAGTTATACAAAGTATTTGAGGAAGTCGAATTACAGGCGAAAGTACTCTCAAATTATTGGCATAACTTTTACTCAGAGATATCTCAACACTTGCCAGATTCCTATCAGCCTGAAATGCAGGAGCTTTCGGCTAAGTTGGGAGAGGCTTTAGAAAATCTAATAGGTGAGTTGCATAACCCAACGCTTACCCTTGCGACTACAGGGACTACGAGTAGCGGCAAAAGTACGCTTGTGAACTTGTTGTGTGGGGCAGAGATTGTGCCTGTCGCTGTGAGTGAGATGAGTGCTGGGGTGGTGACTATCGAATATAGCGAAGAAAAATCGTTAGTGATCCATGAGACTCCTGGGGCAGAGTGGGAGTGTGGGGAATGGCGTGGTATTCATGAAGATGAAATTTGTCAGCGTTTGTATAAGGTAATGATAAGTTACATCGATAACAGGGAAAAGCATCCTGATTTGGCTTGTCCGCAGTCTGTCATTGGGTTTCCGTTTCGGCTTTTGAAAGAATCAAATCTGCAACTGCCAAGGGGGACAAGGGTAAAAATTATGGATCTGCCTGGGTTGGCTTATGTTGGGGATGAAGGTAATGCCAGTGTTATTCGCCAATGTCGTGAGGCTTTGTGTATTGTTGCCTATAACAGTCAGGAAACCGATCAGCAAAAAGTGAGAAATTTACTGCAAGAAGTTGTGGAGCAAGTCAAGGATCTTGGTGGATCTCCTGCGCGTATGTTGTTTGTTCTTAACAAGATTGACGTTTTTCGAGCTGATAGAAACTGGCCAGATTCGGAGAATCGTTTTGTCGATAACACCATTAAAAGCATTAAAACTGAGTTGCTTGAACGACTAAAGGAATATACGGAAGATATTGAGAAATTACAGTTTGTAAAACTCAGTGCATGGTCAGCACTACTTTCTCTGCAAATACAAAGTACTGATGAGGATTTTAGTACTAAAGCTTGTAAGTTAGCAGACAAATGTTTCAATGAATTGATAGCTATAGATATATTGGAAGACTTACCGCGTAAGGTGCCAAATTGGTCTAGACATGATCGCAGTAGGGTTGCTAAAGACTTATGGCAAAAATCTTATGCTGAAGAGTTTCAACGGCACTTAATAAATCATATTGATGAGTATTTTCCACAGCTAGTGATCCCGCCAATGATTGAACGCTTTAATATCATGGGTGCGAATGCTATAGCTGAATGGACAACACAAACCACAAAGGCTATTCTAAATAGGTCAGAGAAACAATACCTTAAAGAGTGTGAAGACATTAAGTCATCGCTTGATCGTTTCCTTATGACTGGCGCTGCACAGCTAAGAGAAACTTTTGAAAGGATACCAAAAATCAAGCAGTTCGATTCAGAAAAGCCTAAAGAAGATCCTACTTTTATTTCTCATGATATTAGAAAAAGGGAAATCATTGATTTAAGTTACGGGTTCCCATCGATTGAGAGGTTAGCTGTAAGAATCAGATCTCAGTCTAAGATTATTGAACAAGGCTCTCCAGTTATCTACAAACTTCCATTGGTAGAAGACATGAGAGACACAAATAAGATGATCTCTAGATGTCATATTGGTCAACCAAGGTTTCCCCCTGCCCCAGAAAAAGTTCTTATGGTTGTTGGTGCAACTGGAGCGGGTAAGAGTACTTTGATTAATGGTATGGTCAATTACATTCTAGGAGTCGAGTGGAAAGATAACTTCCGCTTTAAAATGATTATAGATGAAAGCGGAAAATCTCAAGCTCACAGTCAAACAAAACTGATTACTGCTTATACTATCCATCAAATGGAAGGTTCACCTCTTCCATACACTTTGACTATTATAGATACTCCTGGTTTTGGCGATACTGAAGGATTAAAAAGAGATAAATTTATAACCAACCAAATCAAGGAGTTTTTCTCTGCTTATAATGGTATTGATCATTTGAACGGTATTGGATTTGTTACACAATCCTCCTTAGCACGGTTGACTCCAACTCAGCAATATATTTTTGATTCAATTCTTGCTATTTTTGGTAAAGACGTTGCTAATAATATCTTTATGACGATTACTTTTGCTGATGGGCAACATCCTCCAGCGATGGATGCAATTGAAGCAGCTAAAATCCCTTATTCCAAATTCTTCAAATTTAATAATTCTGCTTTATTTGCTAAAAATGAAGATGATGAAAATGATGAAGATGAGAACTTTGATGCAATGTTCTGGAAGATGGGATCTAAGTCTTTCAAGAATTTTTTTACCAGTTTTGAACAAGCTGAGAGCATCAGCCTACAACTAACGAAAGATGTACTTAAAGAACGTCAGCAACTTGAAGTATTTATTCAAGGTTTTCAACCACGAATAAGTGCTGGATTATCTAAAATTGACGAAATACGTCAAGAAGAGCAAATTTTAGAACAACGAAAAGCTGAAATTGAAGCAAATAAGGGTTTCACTTACCAAGTTTTAGTCAATAAGCAGCGAAAAATCTCTCTAAGAAAAGGTCAGTATGTTACTAACTGTATAAAATGTACAAGTACGTGTCACTTCCCGTGTGGAATACCTAGTGACGGGCAGAAATACAATTGTTCTGCAATGCGAAATGTGGGTAGCCTGAGTGCTGTTTGTAATGTTTGTGGCTGCGCGTGGGATGACCACGTTAACAATGATTATCGACTTGAAAATTATGATGCAACTGAAACAAGAACATCCCAAGACTTGAAGGAGAAGTTTGATAAAGCTGTCACTGGTAAAGACAAAGTAGAGAGTATGATTGCAAATATGAATAGCTATCTGGAAGATGTTGCAGAAGATGTATTTTTCATGATTCAGCAAATGCAGCAAAGCCTAGCTCGACTGGATCAGATTGCACTTAAACCTGATCCTCTAACACAGGAGGAGCATTTAGATTTATTGATTGATTCAGAAAAACGTGAAAAGAAATCTGGTTGGGCGCAACGAGTCGCTTACTACGAAGAGGCTAAACAGCAAGCTCAGATGATTTCTAAGATGAGAGGTGATGGAAATCTCAACAAATCCCCAAAAGCTAACTTTAAAGTTTGGATTGAAAAGCTTAGATACTGGTGAGACATATTGAAAATTCAACGAATTTACAAGCACCACAAACAATTTTTGACGCTTCCTGATGTATGTGGACGATCTACATTTTTCTATGGCATGATGAGTTCAGAAACTATGTTAAGAGATTCAAAATGACAAAAATGGATTGGAAAACAGCATCTTCTTACTATGAAGTGCGCCTCAGCGATGCCCTAAACGTGTATCGTCACGCAGTTGACTTAGCAATGCTGCCCCAAGCAGAAGTCCCCACCAAATTAAAAGACGCACTTCTCCAAGAATACGAACCAACTCGCCGCCAACTTGCCAGACTTAAAAAACGCGAATTTCGGATCGCCGTTGTCGGTTTAGAAAAAGCTGGTAAAAGTACCTTTATCAACGCTTGGTTGGAATGCGATCTGCTTCCTGCAAAAGGTGGCAGATGTACATTTACCACAACCCAGATTTATTCAGTCGAGAATGAATCAGAACAAAGACTAGAAGTACAAGTCAAAACCGAAGAACAGTTTGTTAACTTGCTTAGTGAACTGGAAACAGTAAGAGCAGTTGAAGATCTCAAAACTATTCGCGCAAATGAAACAACATTGCGCCAAGTAAGAAATGAAGGCGATATTCGTGTTCCATTTACCAGACTCGAAGACATTAGAGAGCCACTGAAAAAATATGTAGCCGATGAAAAATATGCCCATTCGGTTCTAGAAGCTAGACTTTATACCAACAAACTCGCCCAAGCAGAAGGAATCGTATTTTACGACGTTCCAGGGCTAGATTCGGGTTTAGCCAAACACGTTGATGAAGCACAAGAAATGCTCTCAGACTGTGACGCAGTGATATTAGTACAGCGCTTTACCAGCCTTAGAGAAAAAGAACTGGAAATTATAAAATTTACAGAAACTGGCGATAAAAATGTGAATGTCGCCGACAAACTTTTTGTTTTTCTCAGTCGTATCGATTCCCTCGGTAGTGCCGAAGCGCTGCAAACCCACATCGAAGAAGCTTGCCTAGATTGGTCAAAACGCGCAAACTTGCCAAAGCAACGCATTTTGTATGGTTCCGCAGGAGCCTATCTTATTTTAAATAATTTGGCTGAAAAACAGACAAAATCAGAAATCGGCAGTGCCAATGAAATTAAAAACAAGTTGCAATCATTGACAGGTATCAGTGATGAAAATGCTTTAAATCAAGAAGCGACTGGTATCCCAACGATTAAAAACAAAATCTTTGACTACATCAATTTTGAGCGTGTAACCGTCTTGAGCAAAAGATGTGAAACCTCGATCAGTAAAATTCTTGGTAGTTCTGACGAGATTTATCAGCTAGTTCGTAAGCGCTATTCGGAAAATCCTGAAGAAGCAAAGCAGTTTGAAGAAGACGGTCGGCGCATTCAGTTTACAGAATGGTGGGGGGAGAAATGGCGGGAAATGAAAGCCGATCTACAAACGTTTTACGATTCCTCAATCGTGAACAAAGATTCTAAACTAGCGGCAAATTCTTCCACTGGTTCACAGAAATTCAAAGAGCGATATTTGCAAGTCGTCACTATTGAAATGCAAAACCTCAGAGAGCAAATGCTCAGCAAGAGAGATACTATTTTTGCAGCCAACTCAAATCCAGTATTCGATCCTGTTAATGCCAACTACCGATGGCGCGAAGATCTGTATATCGATGTTAGTGATGTTCTAGCAGCGATCGCTAGTCAACTAGCTATAGAATTGCAAGCCGAATCTTTAAAGCTAGTTGAATACATGACAGAAATGTTATGGGGTAGTAAACAAGTCAAAGAAAGACTAATCAAAGACTCTGATGGTTATCGCGTACTGCTAGAAAATAGTTTAAAAGTACTATTCTTGCGCTTTGCTAGACCTGTAGCCGAAGTATTAATTCGTGGACCAGTTAAAAGCGATACCCGTGAAAAGATCATTAAAAATCTGGGAGTTGACATTGAAATTGTTGACAACTACTACAGTGGAGACGAATCTGCTTTTAAAGTCCTGAAAAGATATGCTAAGTATGGCTCTGATCTTCTTTTTGCCCCAGAACTTAGACAACAGATTTTAGGCGTAACAGGAATCGCAGGGCAAGTTGCAGGTGTTGCTACTCAAGTTGTCATTGATGCAGTCAATGATCTCAAATCACCACAAGAAACCGTAATTTTTGAAGTCGAAAATGATATCAATGCACTTGAGGAATACTTGCGATCGGCGATTTTTGATGCGGCTGGTTTTGAATCCTATTGCATTCAAGAGCTTAAGAACTTAGTCGATAATTTTAGAGATAAGGATGGCGCTTGGGCAGGTGTCGCTATTAACGAATGGCTGCAAGGCAATCCATCTTTGCTATCTGAATTACCGAACAATTTAAAATCACAAGAATCAAATTTAGAAGTCAGTGAGCGTCTACGCCAGCTATCCGTTGCCTTAAAGAAAGCTCAAACAGGAGTGTGATTTTGGAGGAAAACCTATAGTTAATACTCCAGATAGCCTTAGTCGAAGCAACAAAACCACGCCAAAGACTAGCAAAAGCTCTAGAAAGAGCATCAAAAATAGTTGCAACACCATAGCCAACAGCCGCACCAACTAAAAGCCCTGCGGCAGATTGTAACTAATGAAGCATTTTGGCAATTGGAGAAATGTACAAACTTGGTTAGAAGAAGCGGGATACAAAACAAGATCATTTGCAGAGAATAGATTCAAAACTTCTCTATCAGTCGATCAGTTAGTGAGAATAGTAAACATAAGCTTTAATCAACATATTGGAGCGATTGATATCAATATCCAAGTGACGATTCCCCAAGAGATAGAACTAAAATCTGAAAATGTCAAAGAGTAAAACGCTACATAATCGTATCGGCTTCCTTACAGAATAGCGTTTAGTCACATAGTCTTGGGCATCGCGGCGATCGCTACTGGAATTTTATAGAGATTCCCCCAAAAATAAATTTAAAAAAGGGGGGAATTACTACTTTAGCTTACAGAAATTGAGGGGAAGAATTAGTGAATGATTTGACGAAATTAAGGTTTGACAATCAAGATACCATAAGCATCAGGATTGAGGTATTTGCGAACGGCGGCTTGGATGTCCTCTTTGGTGATCGATTTAATCAAATCGGGATAATTCAAAGCTGGCTCTAGAGAACCCACAATGCGATCGTAATAGCCATAAATACCAGCGCGTTCCTTGGGTGACTCATTCCCAAAAATAAAGCGGTTGCTAACTTGAATGCGAATCTTCGCTAACTCTTCATCGGTGACAAAAGTGTCATGCAATGTTTGAATATGCTCACGAACTGCTTGCTCCACGATCGCTACATCTTCCACATTCAACTTGGCAAACACTTGGAAAGTCCCCTGCCAACGCATTGCTGAATTACTCACAGAAATGCGATCAACTATCCGCCGATTTTCGCGTAAATCCTGCACCATCCGCGCCGTGCGCCCACCACCTAAAATATTCGCGAGAATACTTAAAGAATAGGTTTCCGATAATTCGTTTAGTCCTGCCACGCGCCATGTCATACTTAGCCGCGCTTGCTTGAGGCTACTATCCACCACTTCACGGCGAACGATCGCCCCAAATGGTTTCTCAGGTGTAAAAGTGTGCGCCGCAGGTTTATCGGCGATCGCTTTGTTTACGGGGGTAATGGCTTGAAAATAATCAGCAATCACGCCAATCATTTCGCTAACGGGCAGATTACCGACCACGGAGACGGTCATATTTTGTGGTGCATACCATTTACGATGAAACGATCGCATTTGCTCAGAGGTAACTTCCGAAATTACTTCTACAGGTCCCAACACATTGCGGCGATAGGGTAAATTTTCATAGACCATTTCCGAAATATGGCGATAAATACGGCGATCAACATTGTCTTCGCTACGTCTAATTTCTTCTAGGACGACATGACGTTCGCGCTGAAACTCTTCATCGGGAATACTTGCTTTAAAGACCAAATCTAGTTGCAATGGCGCGAGCTTAGCAAAATCTTGAGGGGCGACATTAATATAAAAATGCGTGTAGTCTTGACTGGTCGCAGCATTGGTATTACCGCCGTGAGACTCGATCGCCTGTTCAAATTCTCCTAAACCAAGGCGATCGCTACCCTTAAAAACCATGTGTTCAAGGAAATGTGCCATCCCGTTAATGTCATCGCTTTCGACAGCCGAGCCAACGCCAACCCAGATACTAAGATTTACGACATCAACAGGAACTTGTTCGGCAATGATTTTTAGCCCATTGGGCAGAATATATTCGGTAGGGTTTGAAACTAAGGTTTGTGAAGAATTTGCAACTAGATCACTAGGAAGATGATCAGGTACAGCAACATCTAACCGACATGGAATGACGATCGCTGGCATGGCAATATATTTTTTTACTAAATTTGATAACAAACCAAAGATGTAGCGCACGCGCAGCGTGCGCTACATCTTTGGGCTTCGGATTTTAATTATAATTTATCTAATGCTTGCAATTTGAAATAAGCCTCTCGCAATGGCAAGCTAGCGGTATCTTCTAGCATAGCAGCAAAATCATAGGACTCTTGGTATGCAAGTCTTGCTTTGGCGACATTTCCCCAAGATAAATACAAATCACCAAGATAACGCTGCACATTTGCCGCCGTTTCTCGATCGCCCATCACCAGAGCTAGGCTAGAGCGATTTTGCAACAGTTCTTCGATCCGTTTAAAATTAGGAATTTCTAAATAGGCGGCAATCAGGCGATCGCTCACACTAGACATAAGCGCAAAGTTACGATTTTTAGTCGCGATCTTGAGCGCTTGTTCATAATCCTTGATCGCCGATTTGTAGTCCCCCAGAGCCATGAGGCTGTCACCGCTATTGGTGAACGTGTAGCCAATACCAAGTGATTTACGGATCGGATGCTCTTTCAGTGATCGGTAATAAAGTTGAATCGCCGCCAGATGATTGCCATAGCGCCCTGCGATCAATCCCTGATTATTAAGCGCGATCGCTCTGCCGAGGGGTTGTTGATATTCTTGCGATAATTGCAAAGCCTGATTACTCAAAGTTGTTGCAGTTGCTAAATTCCCCTTGCCGATCTCTAGACTGGCGATATTATTACTTTCTTGAATTATCGTCCCCGTCTCTTTTAAGGTATTAGCGTAGGTAAGTCTTTGCTGCATTGTTTCTTCCGCCGCAGTATTTGCCCCAATCATCAAATAGGCTTCACGCATCCGTCCCAGCGTGTAGGAAATTGCCGCTTGATCATTGACATGGCGATAGTAGCTAATCGCATAGAGCCAAGTTTTAATCGCTTCACGATGCTTACCGTTTTTGAGTTGGGTATTCCCAAAATCTAACAGGCGATCGGCTTCATCGCGCACGGTCCGATTTTCAGGATTAACGATTGTTTGCGATTGGGTTTGTGTTGGTATAGCGATCGCTACGACTAAAGACGCTAAAAACATGAGGCAAACTTGTTTCGCAACTTGTTTGCTAATATCAACAACTGACATTTTCTGACGCTTTCTATACATATCCCTACACCCTGATCAAAATGTGGACATATTGTAACGACATAATTGCAATTTTTTATCGTAGATTTCTGAGTTTTTTTGACATTAGCCAAATATTTGATTGCCAACTCGAATCATCGTTGCCCCAGCCTCAACCGCGATCGCATAATCATTAGACATTCCCATTGATAACTCTCGAATGTTAGACCACCCTAGTGATCGCAACTTTTCGGCTAAATCACTAACGCGACTAAATACTGTATAGGCTTGATCTTTATCCAAACCAATCGGCAAAATTGTCATTAATCCGACAATATCAAGATTTTGCAATTTCTCTAATTTTGGTAGATCTGCTAATAATTCTAACTCTGACCAACCTGATTTACTAGGATCATCGGCTAGCTTGACCTGTAGCAATAGTTTGGGAGACTTACCAAGTTCCTGAACTTGGCGATCGCATTGTTCGGCAAGACTAAGACGATCAATCGAATGTATCCAATCAAATTGCGCGATCGCGGGTTTTACCTTATTACTTTGCAACGAACCGATCAGATGCCAAGTGATATCAGTTAAATCTACTAATTCAGTCTGTTTAACCTTGGATTCCTGCACCCTTGATTCGCCAAAGTCCCGAACTCCTGCGTCATAGGCGGCGCGAATCGCCGTAGTAGTTGTGTATTTACTGACCGCGACCAGCTTGACCTGTGGCGGGATATTTGCACGGATTTGATCAATGCGATCTTGAATACGCGCCGCGATCGCTTCAGAACTGAGTTCAGACATAACTTTGATGTTGTTACAAGCGATTTACTTGTGATCGCGATACGATGATAACAGCCAATTTAGAAAAATCAAACTCAAACGTAATATATGTCGAAAATTTGGGAGTTAGATTTTTATTCCCGTCCCTTACTGGATGCTAATAATAAAAAGATTTGGGAATTGCTAATCTGCGATCAGGAGCGGCAGTTTGAATGGGTACGCGAATGTCCATCGAGTGAAGTTAACTCGGAATGGTTAGCGAAACAACTACTGGAATGTGTAGAAACAACGGGGCAGAATCCGATCAAAATTCGATTCTTTCGTCCGAGCATGACGAATATTATTATTCGCGCCTGTTCGATGACGGGAATTAAGGGACAAGCCTCACGGCGTGTATTTACGATGTCAGCATGGTTAGCAGAGCGAATGGCGATTATCTATCCCAATCGCGATGGATTCCAAGCCGTTGATCCCAATCCATTACCCCTGAAAGTATTAGCTGCTCAAGATCCCAAACCAATTCCCGATGCTTTGCTGAGTGAAAAATGGATTTCTGTATCCCTGAAAGCGGGGGATTTTGCCGATGCAAGGGAATGGTCGATGGATTTTAGTGAATTACTGGATATTGGCAATCTCGATCCTGATGTGATCATATCGGGCATTATTTTAATTTCAGCGCGGGCGACTGCCATAGCAGCTTGGATGTCAGGTGTTGATCCTGTATTCCTCAAATTTGAGCGTAATTTATTAGGCGATCGCACTCAAATGCAATTAGAAGCCAGTGCCGATGCGAGATGGGTATTGGCAAATTTGCAAGCCCCTAAGGATAAGGAGGCGATCGCGCAGGGCGCTACGTTTGAAAAAGCCAAACAAAATGCTCAAGGATTCCATTTTCTGGCTGTTCAAACTAATCCAGAAGAGGAACATTTTGCAGGTTTTTGGATGTTAAAAGAAGTCATGTAGATCTTACAGGCAAGGGGCTTAAGCCCCTTGTTACAATATATCCACGAACCAGCGATCGCTTTCATTTGGGCAGCGTTAAGGACTGTC
Source organism: Pseudanabaena sp. OTE_70b_metabat_355 (assembly GCA_031377675.1). GTDB lineage: Bacteria > Cyanobacteriota > Cyanobacteriia > Pseudanabaenales > Pseudanabaenaceae > Pseudanabaena. The sequence goes on from JANMFC010000321.1 coordinate 25,562, forward strand.
TCATCAATGTCTTCGATGGTGCGATGGGTGCTGATGCTACACTATGTCCATTGTGAATAATCAATCTGGGTCTTGACATGACTAAAGTAATTATTGAAGACTTAGATCCTATTGTAGTTCAGAAGCTAGAAGTAAGAGCCACTCGTCATGGGCGATCGCTTCAAGCTGAGTTAAAGCAAATACTTCTATTAGCTATTTTGGACACGCCCCAAGCTATAGCTAATTTGCCTCTTAGCCCTTTAGTCAGCTTGCAGCAAGAAGCGGAAAATGACATCTTAAGAAACGAGAAGGTTGTGAGCATTCAGGAAGATCCGCTAATAGGGCTATTTTCGGGATCGTCCAATCTAGCAGAAACGTCAGAAGAGATATTAGAGCAAGAAATTCATGACAATACTGGATGGTCATGGAAACAGTAATTGCTGATACTGGCTTTGTTGTGGCTTTAGCCAATCGTTCAGATTCAAAACATCAAGCAGTAAAAACTATTTATATCCAGCAACAAATAATACTTTTACCTCAAACGGTGTTAGCTGAAGTTGCTTATCTAATTGGAAGAGAATCAGGAATAGTTACTGTCGCTTCTTTTCTCAGGGGATTACCAGTTAGTCGGTTTTCGCTGATAGCTTTGGTTGAACAAGATATTTTAAGGGTTGCTGAAATTCTAAATCAGTATGCGGATAGTCGTATTGATTTTGTAGATGCTACTGTGATGGCGGTTGCTGAGCGATTAAATATTGTTACTGTACTTACGCTCGATCGCCGAGATTTCAGTTTGTTTAGACCTAGACACTGTGACATTTTTAATCTAACTCCGTGAAGATATCTCGACATGGCTGTTTTGAATTTGGATTCAGCGTAGATTAGTTTTTTAAGAGTCATCGTGATTTGCCTCAACTGAATTATTATTAGCACTAGGCTTGAATAACTATTTTTTAGTGGGACTTGTGCGATGCCTGTAATTACGATTCGTGAAGGACAACAGACGGATTCGGGCTTTGGGGCGACTCTGAGTATTGAGGGGCGTAACTATGCGATCGCTGTTAGCAATCCTCTGACATCAGCAGTGGATGAGGCGAAGTGGGAGTGGTATTTCGAGCAGTGGTTGCAATATCCGATGCTGGATACGACTAGGGCTGAGCAGGTGGCGGCTAGTATCAGGGACTATGGGGAGAGTTTGTTTGACCAAGTGTTTGGCGATCGCCAAGCGTTTGCAGACTATTCACGATTGCGGGATGATTTGGGGACGTTGCGGTTTGAGATTGAGGGGAGCAATCCAGAGTTTCAGGCTTTGCATTGGGAGGCTTTGCGCGATCGCGATTTGCCGCGACCCTTGGCGGTGGACTGTGTGATGGTGCGGAAAAGTACGCAACCAACGCCTGTGATGGCTGGGGTAAATCCTTCACCGACTTTGAATTTGTTGATGGTGACGGCGTAACTTTTTTTGATTTAGTGTAAATGGTTTTAATCTAAATAGTTTTTACCTAGCAGTTTCAATAGTTTGCTATGATTTGCGTATATAGACTAGGTATGAGCTTAAGCCCAAAGATCCATGACCAACCCTACTTACGAGTTAGCCGCAAATCTTACAGATGCCTATGAAATCTGTGATGTCGAACCGCTTCAAGGCAAGCGCTTAGAGCGATTTTATTTGCCATTATTAGAAGCAAGAAATAGTGAGGCTATTACACAAGTTGGGCAAATTTTGCAGCAGCAGAAACCAGAGTCATTTTCTACGATTTTGTTTACAGGGCATCGTGGTTGTGGCAAAAGTACAGAGCTACGGCGCATTGAGAATAAGTGTCGAGATCAATATTTGACTGTCTTTTTGAATGTGGAAGACGAAACTGATATTAATGATTTGGACTATGTTGATATCTATTTGATGGTGATCGGTCAGGTAGAACAGGCTTTGAGAGATCCCAAAATTAAAATTACCTTTGATCAGCAATTACTCCAGAGTGTAGAAGATTGGTTCAAAGTGGTTACGAAAGAAAATGAGCAATCGGTCTCCCTGTCCCTTGATGTCGAAGCATCAGCTAGTTTGGGTAGTGAAGCGTCTTTCTTTGCTAAGCTTTTATTCAAGTTAAAGGGGGTTTTTAAGAACGAATCATTACAGAAAACTACAATAAGGGAAACCTTGAAAAAAGAGTTTACCCGTATGAAAGGGGACATCAATTTGTTGTTGGGGGATGGGCTGAAAAAATTGCGGAAAAAGTTTCCCAATTACAAAGGCTTTTTAGTGATTGTCGATAACCTCGATCGCTGTCCGCTTGAGGTATCTAACAAGTTGTTTTTTGACTATGCGGCTCAACTGACATCATTGCACTGTTCGATAATTTACACAGTTCCGATCTCGGCACTCTACTCTTCGCGTGGTTTGAGTAATTCCTTTGACGATCCGCATATTGTGCCGATGGTAAATATCTATGAACTTGATCGCGCTAAATATCCCTTAGAGTTCAATCAAAAAAGTTTAGATGCGGTGGCAAAAATCATTGAGAAACGGGTGGATGTGAATGTGGTTTTTGGTTCGCGTGATGAGCTAATGGAATTAGTAAAGGCAAGTGGTGGGCATATTCGGCAATTGATGCAGTTGATGCAAAGAGCCTGCTTGACGGCTAGTGGTCGCGAACATGACGAGATCTTAGCTGAGGATGTGGAATATGCGATTAAGCAGCTTCAGTTTAGTTTGGAGCGGTCGCTTTCTAATAAAAAATATTTTAATGAGTTGGCTTATATCGCCTTAAATAAAGATTTCTCTGATGAAGAAGATGTTAAAGTCCAGATGCTCTATAGTACAGCGGTTCTAGAGTATAACGGTAGCGATCGCTGGAATTATCCCAATCCTTTACTTATGCGTAGCAATGCTTTCACCAAAGCCATCAGCAGTCTCTCAACTCCCTAACGATGATCGCGCTCAAATCATCTCGCTGTTAGAGCATAATCAGGAAGTATTTCATATTTTGCTTGCCTTTGTGCAGATGTCCAAAGGGTTTAAGGTGGCGTTTGCTGAGATCAATTTTCCACCTGATATTGATATTTTGATCGCTGCCATGCAGGAGCATCCTAAATGTCAAGCTATTCAGTTTGTGGTGCTACGTTTTGATGACCCAGACTTACGGTTTCTATTGGAGGCAATCAAGCAAGAGTTAGCGAATATCGAGATTCAGCCTGACAAAAAATTAGTTTTGATTTTGCAAGGTTTAGAAAAGCCGATCGCCTATAGTGGAGACAATCCGCCCATCTTAACTAATCTCAATTATGCCCGTGATTCTTTCCCTGTGGTGATTCCCCATCCTGTGCTGTTTGCTCTGCCAGACTATGCCGTAACCCGCATCGCACAGTTCGCACCTGACTTTTGGGCATGGACATCAGCAACCTTTAGATTCCAAACTCCTCCCGAAACCCGCGATCGCCTAACTTCAGAAGTTTCTAGTTATTCTGACGATCCGAATCGCTATTTTGCGAAGCCTGAGAGGGGCGATCGCATCGACCTTTTGGAAAGACTATTACAGGAATATCCTGAAGACACAGAAGCTAGTAGTCGTAATAGGTTAGAACTTCTTAATCAATTAGGAGAAGCACATCGATCAATCCGTGAATTTGAAAGAGCAAAACCCTATTTTCAAGAAGCAATCGATCTCAGTCGAAAACTTGGCTATAAAAAAGGAGAAGCTGATGCTTTGTATAATTTAGGTGTTGTAAATTATAGCGCACGTGAATTTGAAAATGCAAAAAGATCATTGATTCAATCATTAGCAATCAAAGAAGAAATTGATGATAAACAGGGACAAGCCATTATTTATGACTATTTTGGCAGAGTTGCCCATGCTTTGATAGATTATGAAGAAGCTAAGCAAAACTATCAAAAAGCTCTTGCTATCAAAATTAAATTTGGTGCTATGGGTTCGCCTGATAGCGATGCATTTCGCTATTCTCAAGCCAAAACCTACCAACACTTAGGTAGTGTAGCAAAAAAATTGAGAAATTATGACGAAGCAAGGAAAAACTATCAAAAAGCTCTCGCTATCAAAATCGAATTTGGGGATCGCTATCACCAAGCCAGCACCTATCACCAGTTGGGTAATGTAGCTCAAGCATTGAGGGAATATGGGGAAGCAAGGCTAAACCATCAACTAGCTCTCGCTATCAAAACTGAATTTGGCGATCTATATTACCAAGCGCGTATCTACAAAGAGTTAGGATTATTAGCAGAAGCGGAAGGGAACCTAACTGAAGCAGGTCAAAAATTACTGAAAGCATTAAAAATCTTTACCCAATTCCAAGACCAGCATAATGCTGAGATCACTTTAAGTCATCTTTCTCGTATACAGCAAGCCACACACGACGCAAGTCTTTTAGAAGCAATGACTCAATGGGGAACCGGCTCCGACTAGTAATGTTGAGTGTTGAGAGAATATGCCGAAGTGAGACAAAACTATCAACAGGCTCTTGCGATCAAAATCGAATTTGGCAATCTTATCAAGGCAAAATTAAAAAAGAAAAAGGAAAAAATGGATGATGATATTTATCGCGATTTAGCTGAAGTATAATAAATTCAAGTGTTTAGCACATCAAAAACATGACAACCATTCCCGAAACAACCTTTACTAAAATCTTAGAAGCAGCCGATCGCCTTCAATTAGAAGATCAAGAAGACTTGATTCGGATTTTGCAAAATCGACTGCGCGACAGACGTAGAGCCGAACTAATTCAAGACGTACAAGAAGCACAACAAGAATTTGCCCTAGGAGAATGTAAACCCGTAACACCCTCACAACTCATGGAGGAACTTCTCGCATGAAATTTGTGTTATTGCGCTCCAACGCCTTTGTTCGTGCGGCTCGAAAAACCCTAAAAAAACAACCAGAATTAGCCTCAAATATTCAAAACACCCTAGAGCTACTATCCACCGATCCATTTCATCCTCGTTTAAGAACTCATAAACTAAAGGGAGGCTTTCTAGAATCATGGTCATGTAGCGGCGGATATGATTTGAGAATAATTTTTAAGTTTGTAGAGCATGAAGAATCACAGGCAATTCTCCTAGAAACAATTGGCACACACGATGAAGTTTACTAATGTTTTAACAAAAATATCAACAGGCGATCGCAATCTATATCGAATTTGGCGATCGCTACTCCCAATCCAGCACATACCACCAGTTGGGAATGGTAGCCCAAGAATTGCGATTTTTAACGAATACGATTTAAGGCAGGGCAAAGCGCTGTATAGTACAGATTATTAGCTTCACTAAAGTTCAAGATGCTGAATTTAAACGAAATCATTTCCCTTGCTCGCCCGATCGCATGGGGTGCGGGCGATATCCTGATGAAGTACTATCAACAGCCTCAAGACTTGGAAATCATGTTTAAAGGTATCGACGATGGCAATGTCACCTCAGCCGATTTAGCCGCCAATGATTTTATCTTGAGTCAATTGAAGCAGGCTTTCGGGACTGATAACTTTGCCTATTTAAGCGAAGAAACCGAAGATAGTAGCGATCGCCTTAGCCATGAATGGGTCTGGATCATTGATCCGATGGATGGCACAAGTGACTTTATTCGGCGTACCAATGAATTTGCGGTACATATTGGCTTGAGTTATCGTCAGCGCCCTGTACTGGGATTAGTGGCTACGCCTGCTCAAGATCGTCTGTTTCAGGGATTTCTAGGTAATGGCGCATTTATTGAAACGCGATCGGGCTTACAACAAAGCATCCAAGTTTCTAGCAAAACTGCCCTCGATCAAATGGTGGTAGTCGCCAGCCGCAGTCATCGCAATCCGCAACTAGAGAGTATTCTCCACAATTTGCCTAAAGCTGCGGAAATTGCGGTGGGGAGTATTGGTGGTAAATTTACGGCGATCGCTGAGGGTCGAGCCGATGTATATATCTCCGTTTCTGGCAAATCTGCACCCAAGGATTGGGACTATTGCGCCCCTGAAATTATTCTCACCGAAGCGGGTGGACAACTTACGCATTCAGACTTGTCTTTGCTGTCTTACAATAATCTCGAATTGCGACAATGGGGAACCATTGTGGCAAGCAATGGGCATTGTCACGGTCAAATTTGTCAAATTAGCCAAGAAGCGATCGCTATCAAGTAAAAGAGAGAAAAGCATGAAGTTACAGACAGTGGTGATTGGAGTTGCGGCGATCACGGCTGTGATGGCGTTTAGCAATCCTAATAAGGAACGTTACATTGACTATGCCACTGATCAGTTTGCGGAGATGGGCAAAAGCTCACTTTGTTCTGATCCTAATTTGCCTAGCTTAGCCCAACAGTCATGTAAATTTATGGTGTCTCAAGGTCGGCGCGTGATTAAGCCCTATATTGAGGGTTCTACTAAGCAGCAAAATTTTATCCTGTTCAGTATTTATGAGACAGAAATGCCCAACAGGAAATTAAACACGATCGCTGCTTTCGGGAACTTCTATATGTTCAGATAATTTACTTCAACAGAGCCATACTTTTAGAATCTTAGTTAGGCTCCATATAATTTTTAAGCTTATTGTTATCCCAAAATAGTTTTGGTTTAAAGATTAGCGGCGAAGCAGGTATTCCCATTCTCACCAAAGCTTCAGCCGAAAGTAATTTTGAAATTTCTGTCAAATGCAAGTTTCCTTCCAAATAAACCGAATCCTTTTCCATTCAAGCAATAGCGGTGCGCGGCGAAG
>JANMFC010000335.1:0-6093 GCA_031377675.1 Pseudanabaena sp. OTE_70b_metabat_355
GTTGTCTCTATGCTCCGTACAAAATCTCGCTGACTTTGGCTAGCAATGGCTTTTTCTTCGATTCGATTTCAATCACGATTTGCTGGGCTTTCTTGGCTTTGTGCGGATACTGGGCAATCATGCCTTGTAAGCGATCGGTCATATGTCGCAGGTCGGACAAGACTCCTGTGCCTTGAGTTGCCCAGCTACGTTGCTCATCCTGTGTACCGAAGGTTGGACAGGTTCCTAGTTGAGAGATGGATTCGGTGATTGATATCAAGGTTTCCTGTGCTTGGATGTTTAGGGGATTTCCGACCTTGGCGACGATCTTGGCGATCGCAGTCTTTTCTCTAGGATGATTCCAGATGACGTGGTTGAGAATCTCAAATGAGTCTTCGCTTACTTCTGTTTCTCCTTGTAAGAAGGCGTAAGCTCTCAAAATCATCACCATCTGCACATATTTTCTGGTGCTAGCAACAAAGTTTTCTTTCTTGAATTCCCGTTGCAGTTCGACTAATGAATCGACTACTTGACTAGAGAATGGCAGTTTCTGCACTTGCGTCTGCATCTGCTCCAGTTCAACTAAGCTCAGTACGGTTGTGACTTTGGGGGCGATCGCGTTGCCTGTCTTGCGTAATAGCAATGTTCTTAGGTCTTCATCGCCTAAGTAATCGACCATGTATCGCAAACTTAACCGATCCCAAAATGCTCCGTCTTCTTCGCCATCCAGTAATTCGTTGGAGCAACCAATCATGGTGATCAATGGTGACTGGAGTTTGATTTTGCCGTTTAGAAATTCGCGTTCGTTCATCAGTCCTAGTGCTGAATTACGAACAATGCTATTAGCTTTGCCAATTTCATCCATTAGGGCTAAGTGCGCTTCAGGCAACATGGCTTCGGTATCGCGCACAAATTTGCCTTTCTGTAATTCCGCAAGATCGGGCGCTCCCAATACTTCTTCGGCGACGGTGGTTTTGGTCATCAGGTAATGAAAGAATGTCGTTCCTGATATTGCCTGTACTTCTTTCTCTAGGGATTGCCTCGCGATGATGTCCATGTCGCCGATTCCTGCGATCGGCATCCAGCGCATATAATTCTCCCTATGGATTAGGGGCAGCAATTCCCGAAATGCTTTCAGTTCTGTCCTAAACCGACGGGCGACAAAGTATGTGCCTCCTTTTTCTCGAAATGGGACTCCAGACTTTTTGACAAATTCGGTCAGCATGGCGCGGATTTCTTTGCTGGTGATCTCTTGACTCCATGCATACCATTTGTCAAAGGTGGCTTTGGCAATTGTAATCAGTGATTCATATTCGCTACTCCAGTCTTCTTGTTTCCAATTGGTTGACTCGTTGCTTTTGTCAAAGCTATAGGATGCGAGTTGGCTATAGCGGAGCTTTTTGTCTTTTTCGTTCTTGTTCTCTAGGACAAATCCATAAACCAGTACGCCATTATTCGAGATTGGACGGATTATGATCGTTCTATCCAAAGATTAGAGTCGGTTTCATACAGAGTGGTGGTCATAGGTTATTTTCCTAATAGTTTAAGAATTAATTAGATAGATCCAAGATCATTACTGGATTTGGACGCTCAAAAGGCGCAGAAGGCATATGCCCCTTTAGTACCTTACTGAGGCACTCTCCTGTCGGGAAGCCGCAAAATATTGATCCTCGCTGTTTCTCTTCAACGATTCTTCGCTCTTCCTCAGCAAGTTTGTCTGCTAGTTTACGGTAGATTCCTAAATCAAAGTTTCCATCAGGCTTACAACAATTGTAACCCCAGTTTTTTTTACTGGCAGAAAAACCAAATCTATTCTGAGAATATTTCAACCACAATTGGTCAATAATGCGTAATTCTTCTTGAGGAAAATTGCGACAGGTATGAACATCTAACCAACCTTCTTCTTCCCTGTTAGCACATTTTAACATTAATTTTGTGGTTTCTTTGTCTGCTTCTTCCCATTTCTTAGCAAAAAGTAAATCCGATAGATTAGTATAATCCATTCCTAAACCAGACTTTAATTCTACCAGTCTTCGAGTCGGTAAAGTGATGGAAATAGGCAAAAAATCGCTACTATCAACTCGAATATCTTGAGGATTGTCAGCGTATTTTGTTGCGTTATCAGCAATCACATCTAGTTGATGTTCTAACTGTCTTTTTCCCTTTTTCAAAATATCTTCTTCCACACCATGAAACTGCATCGGATTCAAAAGAATATTGTTGATTTCAGCAAGAGTTTTAGATTTTTGTTGAAATATATCCCAAACGCTCTGCAATTTACGTTGTTGCTCTTGCAAAACCCTCATATCAATAGCCTTCTGTGGTGTCGGCAAAGATTTTAGCTCTTGTGGTGTTGGGAAAGACAGTAAATCTTGATAAGGCTTACAAATTACTTGCAAAATACTTGGCGACTCCCGCAGCAAAGCAGGAAAATTGAGAGCATAATTGAGAGCATCTTCGGGATTTGTCACCAACAAACCATCACCACCCTTACGATAACATCTCGCCTCAATCTGCACTTGGCTGTTTTTTGCCAATTGTGAAAACGTTGATTTTAGCTGAAGATTAGCCTCAATCGAGCCACTACTAGGAACTGGTGAACTAAGAGAAATTTGCGCGTTGAGGGCAGCATCAACCTTTTCCTTAGTTTCCCTATTGCTAGAAATAATCTTAATCGTGCTGATAAACTCACCACCAGGAATAATCCCAGCGATATATTCATAACCAGCCCGCCGATAAAACTCATCTAGCCCCTTTTTCTCAATAAATTTGAGTATTCTGTCACTTAAATCAACCTCCTCAAGCATTATTGGTGCTTCGCGTACTTTCACATACAACACCGAAAAAGTAGAAAATTCTTCCGTTTTTTCGCTAGCCTCAAGAGAAACCTTCGCTTTGAGAGAAGCTTGCCCCGTAAACCAAGAAGCATTCAAATTCGCGCCAGCATCTATGTTCAAAACGCGATCTAATTCAGCAGTGGATGTTACCCTCTTGAATAACAAATCAGCGATCGCCCCTTTTTTGTCACCCGCAACGACCTTTCGCTCAAAAGTAACATATTTATCGTAAATCTTGCCTGTAAGGGGATTATAACCATATCCCTCAACCATCCCATCGCAATAGTCTCTATTCATTTGATTTTTAATATTCTGTAAAGTTAAAATAGTACGACATTGTGACTACCAATGGTCAGCATAACTATGTCCACAGCCCGAATTTTGACAAGTACTGGCGTTACCTTGATATTTTTGACAATAACAACCACTATAAGAACAACTTCCATAACCACAATAAACCTCTTCTAAAAGAGTATTGCGTTGAAAACCATTAAGGGCTAAGGTTTGTTGATGATTAAGTGATGATTTTTGCATCAAGGTTTGTTTACTATTTTTCGCTATCGCTGACTCGCGCAGGGCATCTGTATCAAGTTGGAGACTGTTGTTAGACATAAATAAACATGGAGATTAGACTGAATAATTATAATATATCACCACCATATCTCTATCGGTTGGCGATCGCTTTACCTGTTTTTCAATCCCAGAGAGTTTTTATTTTAGATGAAGCCCTTAACATCTCATCTCTTGTAATCAACGTTGTTTGATAATAACTAGCCGTTGCCGCAATCACGCGATTTTTTAGGTAAAAAAGTATTATCATAAAATATATTTACAATACTAGAAACCACTATGACTAAATTACTAGAAAAAGCCTTCAAAGAAGCTCAAAAGCTCTCAGTACATCTCCAAGATGAAATTGCCCACCAGCTACTAGAAGATATTCACAATGAATTAAACTGGCAGGAAACCCTAGCAAATCCAAATATTGATTTAGGTGTATTTCAAGAAATGGCTCAAGCAGCACTAATTGAAGATGAAAAAGGTGAAACTGAAGAAAAAGGTTTTGGTGAAGAATAATGAAGTCATCTAGAACTAAGGATTTTCGCAAACTTTTTGTGAGATTACCTGAACATATCAAAGAAACTGCAAAGAAAAACTACCAACTTTGGAAAGATAATCCATTTCATCCAAGTTTAGAATTTAAGCAGCTTAGAAACAACGAAAATATCTGGTCAGTCAGAGTCGGAATCGGATGGAGAGCATTGGGAATTATCAAAATAGAAGAAGAAAAGATTGTGTGGTTTTGGATAGGTTCACACGCTGAATATGACAAAATTCTTGGAAAGAGATAGAGTTTTGTTGTAGGGGGAGGCTAATGAAATGGAATCAAGGTAAAATGGATGAATTCATAGCTGGTTAAAATCAAGAACAACTGCTTTACCTTCTGCAATCTCTTGTTTAGCAATTCTTGCCGCCGCCACTAACTTTGACTGACTCTTTGCAAAGGAGTTATCCCACTTAATCTCATCTTGTAGGTCGTTAATATATTCTCGCAAATGATCGGTAACTCTCTCCTGCAAACTGACAGGTAAAGACTCCATAATTTTAACCAAGGTTGAAATTTGGGGTGATGATACGCTCATGACTTTTGGTTATGAAACCACACATACAAAGCTATCACAGGTTGATTTAATTTTGACTCCTCTGGGAAGCTACATCTTTAAAAACAGCACTTCTCGCATCAGCAAAATCATCATCATTTATCTCAAAATCTTTCCATAGACCCTTGATATAAGTAGTTTTACGCTGCCCCTGCAACAATTGATGACTGACAATCTTTTTTAAACTTTCAAGCTCTTCTTGAAGAGACTGAATGCGAAGTAAAACATATTGACTCATAGCAATTACCTCTTTAATAATCTGATTTTATACTCCAACCATCCACAAGTATCAACAAGAAACTTCATACTCTTTCACTGCGATCGCGTACATTGTGAGTATTAGCTCCCTTTAAGATACCTCGGAATGATTGCATAGAAGATTTAGGGACAAGCGTAATTGAATCATTTTTTAAAACAACCGAAAACTTCTGCCCCACTTGTAAATTTAACAAATCTCTAATTTCCTGTGGGATAGAAATCTGATAATGTTGTGACAAGGTAACTTCTAGCATTATTCATCCCTAGCCGTGAGTAGTAGTTTTAGTCACATAATCACATAGTATAAAGCTAACACACTCAGGAATATAGTGCGATCGCTTTTTTGTGATTTAGAACAATTTTAACTGTTCTCTCTCCTCATTTACATTCTTCTGCGGAATCACAAGTTGCTTACCTCCTCCTTCTAGAAACGTGAATTCAGACAATGGCTTGAATACTTGCGGTTGCATAAACTGCAAAAGCCGATCGCCATTCACAGGAATTTCAATCTCAACAGTACTAACAATCTGCGCGATTTGTTCAAGCCAGTTATCAGCGTCACCTAATACCCAATCCTCAAACTGTCTCTGCCTCAATGCTTCCACGATCGCTGTTGATGGTGGCTCCAACTTGGCGACTATAGAATCACGTTGCCAAAATATCTCTCTTGAGTCGGTCAATTCCTCATCATCGAGATTAGGATCTTGATCGTCGTTATCCACGGGTGCTTCGTTAGCAATTACATGAAACAGTTGCTTGAGAAACTCTAACCGATTTGCTTTTTCGTGGTATGTCTGAAGTTGATCGAACGGCTGACTGACTCGCTTTTGCAAGATTGGTAGTTCTTGCCGATCGCGTTCGAGAGTTTCTTGGGCTGTAGTTAATTTGGCAGCGATCGCATTCCTCACCACATGCAGAAGAGAACTATGCGGATTGTGGCAATCAACATTAAATTCATAGCCTGAACTAATGCTCATACCAATCGAGCCATTGACCTCAGAGCCAAATCTACTCAGATACACATTCAGTCCTGCAAATTGTCCGATTTGGATTTGAGTTAACCGATAGCTATCTCTCAACTTTTGGAATTGTTCAGAAATATGATCGTCTATCAGCACAGCTTTATCCAACATCACGCCGCGATCGCTGATGAATTGCTTCAGGTTGGCTTTAGCGACTGTGGTTAGGTCTGATTGAATATGCTGAATGTTGGCAGGATGGTTGGTATTTACCATGTCAGCTAGATACTGAATCTTGGATTTGTCCCTAAACTGAGTATCGTTATAGCAATCCTAAATGATTTGTGAGAAAATAGAAATAGGAAATATATTTCTAGAGGTCATGAAAATGACAGAAGA
>JANMFC010000365.1:0-5218 GCA_031377675.1 Pseudanabaena sp. OTE_70b_metabat_355
TATTTTGTCACTATATTTTTTTGGGGCCCCCGCGTTGCGTCCCCCACAATTCTTAGACAAGTTAGTTAATAATTTTTTCCGAACGCATGACAAATAAAGATTCAGATTCGCAAGATAACTCCCAAGATCATTCGCAAAAACCAGTTTTAGGAAAAGTCTATCTGGTGGGGGCGGGACCTGGTGACGCAGGACTGATGACACTTAAGGGTAAAGCCCTATTAGAAAGCTGCGATGTCGTACTTTACGATGCGCTAGTCAGCGATGAAATTTTGGCGATGATTAATCCGATCGCTGAAAAAATCCATGCGGGTAAGCGGCGCGGACATCATTCGTTATTACAAGAGGAGACTACACAGTTATTAATTGAAAAAGCGCAAAATCATGCGATTGTGGTGCGCTTAAAGGGCGGAGATCCGTTTATTTTTGGACGCGGCGGTGAAGAGCTTGCCGACTTGCGATCGCAGGGAATCGAAGTTGAGGTAGTCCCTGGGATTACGTCAGGAATTGCCGCGCCAGCCTACGCAGGAATTCCCCTGACCCATCGCGACTATAGTTCATCGGTAATTTTTGTAACGGGGCATGAGTCGGCGGGTAAATATCGCCCCGAGATCCAATGGACGGCGATCGCTCAAGCAGCAGAAACAATCGTGGTTTATATGGGTTTACATAATTTGCCTGAAATTGTCTCCAAGTTAATTGCGGCGGGTTTACCTGAGACAACACCTGTGGCTTTAATTCGCCAAGGCACACGCGCCGATCAATCAGAGTTAATTGGTTGCTTAAGTAATATCGTTGAGTTGGTGCGGGAACATCAATTTGCCCCACCCGCGATCGCCGTGATTGGCAATATCGTCAATTTTCGATAATATGATTTAAAAACAACACCTAAAATAAGTTGATTCGCCCGCGAAGCGGGCGAATCAACTTATTTTGGGGCTTGTTTAGACGGTTAGAAAACCTGTTCGATCTCAGCAATTTCAGGAATTTCTTCCTTCAATTTGCGCTCAATGCCCATTCTCAAAGTCATCGCCGAACTAGGGCAAGATCCGCAAGCACCCTGCAAGCGCAATCTCACAATTGGACCTTCAATTTCCACTAGTTCCACATTGCCACCATCCGACATTAGGTAAGGGCGCAATTCATCAAGAACATTTTCCACATTGATCGTATTTAAAGTGAGAGCCATATTTTTTCCTGTATTTATTAACCATAAGTACTAGTACCCATGCTATCAGAATAATTGAGAGCGATCGCGAACTACAGCACGTTGTGCTGAATTAAGTATCCACAGCGATGTTCACCATCAACCATCCAATGTGTCCGCTCCACAGGACAGTCTAAAACTGTGGCAAACATTTCCAACTCATGTCCGCACACACTGGGAAATGACTCCGCCACATGGGCGATCGCGCAGTTATATTCCGTAAAAATAAAATTTTCACTGCCATCCACAGGAAACCACTCGGTCACATAACCTTCAGATCGGCGTATTTCCGCTAATTTTTCTAATCGCTGCTTGAGTGACCCCATGCCAAGTTGTGACTTATAGTGCTGAGATTTACGTTGCCATTGTTTATGCAGCACCGCCGATACTTGCTCTTTACCGAGGGTATCAATCAGGGTATCTAAGAAATTTACCGCAAACTGATTGTAACTATCAGGAAAGCGATCTCGCCCCGCCGATGTCAAAGCATACACAAACTGCGGTCTACCCATGCCCACCTGTTCGGCAGTGTGATATATCAGTCCCTCAGTTTCTAAGTCTTTTAAATGTTTACGAATTGCTTGGGGACTAATATCCAATTTTTCGGCTAGATCCTGCGCGGTCACATCGCCACGCTTGAGCAGAAGCTGGAGGATGTCATGCTTGGTATCATGCTTGATATCACTTCTATGATCAAGTTTTTGATCTAGCTTTAATTGAGGGGTGAGCCTCTCAGCAACATTGGTGGGAGTTTTCATAAATATAAGCTCCTGATAAACCTAGCCGAGTTGTAAAAAATTACTTTGACAACCGATCTATTGTTAATGTAACCTACAATTAGTAAAGAAACAAGCAAGTTGTTTTATTCGTGTAACTGTAGCGCGGAGCGCTACAGTTACACATCAACCATTAGGAGCCTTAACGGACATGACTGCAACGGTTCAAGCACTTGTCAACCAACCATACAAATACGGGTTTGTTACGTCCATTGAGTCGGACACGATTCCACGCGGACTGAGCGAAGATGTCGTTCGCATGATTTCGGCGAAGAAAAACGAGCCAGCGTATATGTTGGAATTTCGACTCAGGGCTTATCGTCAATGGTTGAAGATGCAAGAACCAACTTGGGCGCACGTTGACTATCCTGCGATCGATTATCAGAATATCGTTTACTATTCAGCCCCAAAACAGTCTAAGAAAAAGGCAAGTCTCGATGAAGTCGATCCTGAGTTATTGGATACCTTCGAGAAACTAGGAATTTCGATCAACGAGCAGAAGCGTCTCAGTAATGTCGCCGTTGATGTCATTTTTGATAGCGTATCGATCGCCACCACATTTAAAAAAGACCTAGCCAAAGTCGGTGTCATCTTCTGCTCGATCACCGAGGCAATGCATGAATATCCCGAACTAATTAAAAAATATTTAGGAAGCGTCGTGCCGATCGCCGACAACTATTATTCGGCTCTAAATGCCGCCGTATTTACCGATGGTTCCTTCGTTTACATTCCCAAAGGCGTGAAATGTCCGATGGACTTATCCACCTATTTTCGGATTAACAATGGTGATTCGGGACAGTTTGAACGCACCTTAATCGTGGCTGAAGAGGGAGCCTATGTTAGCTATCTGGAAGGCTGCACCGCACCAATGTTTGACACCAACCAACTACACGCCGCCGTAGTTGAGCTAGTCGCCCTAGATGATGCTGAAATCAAATATTCCACAGTCCAGAATTGGTTCGCTGGCGATAAAAATGGCAAAGGTGGCATCTACAACTTTGTCACCAAGCGCGGTTTGTGCCAAGGTAAAAACTCAAAAATTTCTTGGACTCAAGTTGAAACTGGCTCCGCAATTACTTGGAAATATCCCAGTTGCGTGCTTGTCGGTGAAAATTCCGTCGGTGAGTTTTATTCCGTTGCCCTAACAAATAACAAGCAGCAAGCCGATACAGGTTCTAAAATGATCCATGTTGGCAAAAATACCCGCAGCAAGATTGTTTCTAAGGGCATTTCCGCAGGTGGTTCTCAAAATAGCTATCGTGGATTGGTAAAAATTTCACCAAAAGCCGAAGGTGCAAGAAACTATTCCCAATGCGACTCGATGCTAATTGGTGATTGTTCCCAAGCGAACACTTTTCCCTATATCCAAGTCCAAAATAACACCGCTAGAGTTGAGCATGAAGCCTCTACCTCCAAAATTGGCGAAGAACAACTTTTCTACTTCCAACAACGCGGTATCGCCGTGGAAGATGCTGTCTCCATGATCATTAGCGGCTTCTGTAAGGAAGTATTTAATGCTTTACCAATGGAATTTGCAGTCGAAGCAGATAAGCTTTTGGCTTTGAAATTAGAAAATAGCGTGGGCTAAAATCTTGGGCTAAAACAAAGTTGACGCATAGCGTCAACTTCATTAGTGAATTACAGACTTATGGAAGAACTTATCGAATTGCGATCGCTAGTGCAGAGAGGAGATTTGCAATCTGCTCTTACTTTGATTGATGAACTAGAAGAAATGAGCAAAGACGATAAGAGCAATAAAGTTTATAGTTATGCGGTGATTCTTTTGCTGCGTTTGATTACGCAAGCAGCCGAAAAACGCTCCACTAGTTCTTGGGAAGTTTCAATTCACAATTCAGCAATTTCGATCCAGCGCACTAACAAACGACGTATAGCTGGTGGAAATTATCTAAGCGATCGCGAACTTAGAGAAATTCTCGAAGAGGCTTACGATCGCGCCTTGGACAATGCTCGACTGGAAGTTTTTGGTGGTGCTTATGATGCGATCGCTCTTGGTAAAATGGTGAATCAATCGGAGATCTTGAAACGCGCTATGCATTTATTAACAACAGTTTGAAACTATGGAGGTGTGGAAATGCTAGCAAATCCAAAAACAAATCCTAAAGTAAATCTTCAAACAGACTGGAAGATGATGGCGATTAACTCTCATTTCCAGACCGCAGAAGCTGCTCAAATTTTGCTCCAGCAAGGACAAACAGAAGAAGCAAAGATCGCCCTGAATGCACTAGTTGAGGCAATGTCACGATCAGAACGTCAAGCTCTTAAAAGTCAGTTAACTCGCTTAATGATGCATATCTTTAAGTGGAAAACTCAACCAAATAAGCGTAGTCGTAGTTGGATTGTTTCCATTCTTGATGCGCGTGATGCGATCGAGGAAAGTCAAGAAGAGATGCCTAGTCTCAATCGTGAGTTTATCGAATCGCTTTGGGATCAGGCTTTGATCAGAGCAAAGCGCAAAGCCGAAGCTGAGATGAATTGTAAATCGAGTATTTCTTCGCTAACTTGGAAGGAAGTCTTTGAAGATGAGTATTTATTGGATGAATTATTGACCTAGATCTGGTTGACACATCCATGCCAAAGCATTGAGCAGCCAATCTACAGGAGGAACTACATATTCTTCTAAATCTATAGTTAAATTTTGTTCTTTTAGCTGCAAAAATATCCAGCGATTACCGCTAGTCACACAGCCAAAAATAGTGTCAATAGTATTCCCTCTATTCAAGTTAAATCTTTGTGCAGCAACCATTTCGGCAATACATTGACCTAAACCTGATTTTAAGTCATCCTTTTTCGCTTCCACGATCGCAACCACAGGAGATTCCACAAAAAGTTGTTCGGTTGAGCGACTAATTAAGAAGTCACAAACGCCATTTAAACCAATACTTTCATCAACATTAAACTCTTCTCCCGAGAAAAAGCTAATCTGACGATGAAGCTGTTTTCTCACTTCAAATAGAATTGGCGAAATAATTAATTCTGATCGCGCTTTTTCTGATCCCATGGCGATCGCCAAAGGCAGGCTTTCGTGCAACATATCAGCCAGATAAGGATTTGTCGGGGCAATCGGGGCGATTTGGGGCATAAACCGCGACCCTTCAACTAAGACCAAGTCAAACTCTTCTTTCACTCGTCGTAATGTGAAATCGCTGTAGGCCATACTGTGACTCCTAAAAAGTGCGCTGGCTAGTGCTTATTGTAGCCCCTGGGCATTTGAACAAAG
>JANMFC010000383.1:0-1786 GCA_031377675.1 Pseudanabaena sp. OTE_70b_metabat_355
TAGGTATATTTTGTCAAATATTTTTTGAAATTCGATTAGATTGTTGCACAAACTTTTAAATACTCCCTTCCCAGTGGATTTTCCCAGTGAATAATTAGGGAGGATCAGCAGGATTATTGCAAAGTTATGTTAAGAAGCGTAGCAATTATGGAGAAATATAGATTTACTTCATGTTCACTCTAGCGTTATGAGACAATTGGATTAAAATAAACCCAACCAAAGCTACGCATATTCATATTCATGAACGCCACAACAAATATTCAGCCATTTTCTGCCGACGATTTTGCCAATGCCCTCGCCGAACATAATTACGAGTTTGCAGTTGGGCAAACCGTCAAGGGCAAGGTAGTTTCAGTCGAAAGTAGTGGCATTTATGTCGATATTGGCGCTAAATCTTTAGGTTTTCTTCCCATTGAAGAAGCAACCCTCAGTGGTTCTTCGCGCTCTAATGATGCTTTCCCGATTGGTAACGAGTACGAATTTCTGATTATTAGTAGCCAGAACGCTGATGGTGAGGTAAAACTATCGGTGAGACGCTTGCTATTTAAGCAGGCTTGGCAAACTCTGCGCGATTACCAAGCAGAATCCAAAGTGTTTGAAACTAAGGTGATTGGTACAAATACTGGCGGTGTCATCGTTGATTCTGTCGGATTACGCGGATTTGTGCCGCGATCGCACCTTGCCGACAGTTCCGATATGCCTAAATTAATTGGCAAGTTTCTGCCCGTGATGGTCTTAGAAGCTGATGAAACTCGCAAAAAGTTGGTACTGTCCAATCGTCAAGCCGCTAAACTCGCCGCGATGACCCAAATCGCCAAGGGTCAACTAATATCTGGCAAAGTCACTAACATTCGTCCTTTTGGAGCTTTTGTTGAGTTTTCGGGATTATCTGGCTTGTTGCACGTCAAAGAAATGAGTCAAAAGCCTGTTAACGATCCCACTCGCGTATTTCAGCTTAATGACATGATCAAGGCAGTGATCATTGATGTTGACGAGTCGCGCAATCGAATTGCCCTTTCTACCAAGATTCTTGAACTTCATGCGGGTGAAATGCTTGATAATTCGTCGCAGGTATTTGCTGAGGCGGATGAGCGTCTAGAGAAGAATATCAGTAAACTCTGGGAATCTTAATCTTCAGATAATATAAAGAGCGCCAAGCGCTCTTTATATTATTAGGTTTTTAAATTTTTTCGTAGTAGTAATCAATTTTGAACTTAGAATATAACCAAGTCATCAAAATATTTAAAATAAGCAATCAACCCCAAATTTATGGAAACTAATTTTCTCGGTCTGCTGGCGACTGTCCTAGCCCTATTTGTACCTACTGTCTTTTTGCTAACTCTGTATATTCAAACCTCTAGCCGCGAAGAAGGGCAGAACACTAAATAACTACAACCACTAAACAAAAAGCACAGCCATCGGCTGTGCTTTTTGTTTGTTAGTCCTAATTGAAATCGATATTAGGTTGATTCAAGATGTTAGCGATCGCAATGATCGCGTGTTGTACACTTGCTTGTATTGAGATTGCCAAAATACCAAAATGTCTCCGAACCTACTAACTGTTTTTTTCTCCTATAGTCACAAAGACGAAGAGTTGCGGGATGAGTTGGCAATTCACCTGAA
Organism: Pseudanabaena sp. OTE_70b_metabat_355; assembly: GCA_031377675.1. Lineage (GTDB taxonomy): Bacteria > Cyanobacteriota > Cyanobacteriia > Pseudanabaenales > Pseudanabaenaceae > Pseudanabaena. The sequence goes on from JANMFC010000383.1 coordinate 1,624, forward strand.
AATGATGCAGCGTCAGGGACTGATCAGCAGTTGGCACGATCGCCAGATTAGCGCAGGGACGGAATGGGCAAATGCGATCGATGACAATCTCAATATTGCAGATGTGATTTTGTTGTTGATCAGTGCCAATTTTTTGGCTTCAGATTATTGCTACGACATTGAG
>JANMFC010000390.1:0-2327 GCA_031377675.1 Pseudanabaena sp. OTE_70b_metabat_355
CGCTGATGCGTTTGCTCGTATTCGTGGTTATATTTCTACACTCAGAAAGCAGGGGCTTGATATTCTTGCTTCTCTCGCTAACTTATTTCGCGGTAATCCTCTTTTTGTCTAGTTCCTTCTTTTTGACCTGATCAGTTACTACAACGTTACGATGTCAATGCTAACTATAGCTATGCTCAGGAACTTTCAGATCAGGCAGTTGTTTTTAACCAAAGTCGAAAAAGTTTCACTCCTAATCAACCGAGACTCGTAGTAGCACTATACTTAGTGATTATCTATGATTTAGCTATTGATCAGATTGAGGAATCAACAAAACTCAAGCAAGCCTCTCCATTCACAAAACGAGAGCTAGAGGTTGACGTAGATACAACTATCAGTAAAGAATTTGAACTGGCGATCGCTAAGGCTAAACTCATTGAGGATATGCCTAATCTAGTGGAAGATCTACAAAGTCTGTACAATGAAATTCCATTAGATACCGATGCAATATTAATTTGGCAAGATTGGGCGAACAAGCTCTTAGATTTAATGCTCAAACGTTTTGATATCGGTCATCGAGTGATTCTTGAGGATGAAGATAAAGAGGCTTTAGAGAATTATATTTATGGCAATAATTTGCTTTTGAAATGTATGCTTGGAGAAAATGTATCGACCCCAAGTTTAAGAGAAGCGATTTTCGACCACTTACTGCTACCAGAGTCTAAGGTTCCTCAAAATTTATATGCCTAACCAAGTTTGGAACTTAATTTAGGACGGCGAGAGGTAATTTTTATTTTTGAATCGTTGAGATAAGCACATCTAAGCCAAGTGGTGTTTATCTCAACATTTTTTGTGTTTTAGTATATATTTTTAACATTTATTGCAGATATTATTATCAAATATGTCTGCTTTTGTTGTTTTTGGGTCTGATAATAACAGAAAGCCCAAAAGTGAATCCGTTTGCACGCACAACTTAATGCGCCAATAAAGATTAATGCGCTAATAAAGATTAATTTTTTGTTAAGAATTAATACGCTCTACCGATAATTGCCACAAATTACCGCCTATATCCTAGAATTACCGCATGGCAATTTTTTGGTAATGAAGATCATGGTTGTACTGAGAGCATTTTTAATATCGGTTTCCCTGCCCGCTTTAGTGATATTTTATGGCGGTTTGACTTCCAGCCACATTTCGAAGATGGGAAATACATTTGCTAACAGTAATTCTCTGAATACAACTGTTCTAGCAATGATCCCTCAAATAAATATAGTATTTGACGCTCAGACGACTGAAGAACCTGGTGGTAAAGGTCGGATCGATCCAGGTGGACTAGGAAGAATAAGCTAATTAAAACGCTTAATAACTAGTTCTAGCCATCCTTGAAAATAAGTCAGAAAATAATCGATCGCATATACTTCAAAGTCTTGACTAAGCTCAGAAATATTTTTGCGCCAATGATCGGTTGATGCGCCAAACCCATGCACTAATAGTAATGGTGGCAATTGCGGGTTATACCCAGCTTTAACGAAATATATTTTTTGTTCACGCCACAGCCAATATTGACCTGCGATCGGTTGAGTTGTTGTTGAAACCATTAGGGCAGTTCACTCATGTTATAGATATGATTTATCTCTACAATTGTTACATATCTTCATAATAAATTTTAGACTGATATTCTGATTTCAAAATTCCAAATGAGGCGTAGGTCACAAATTGTCATACAGCGCAAAGCGCTGTATGACTACCTAGGATGATTAGCATTAATTTCGCGAGATAGCATTTCTTCTAAACGTTGAATTGTCTGATTCTGCATACTCAGCATCTCCCGTAGTTCGGCAATCTCTTTATCTCTTAAACTATCAAGTTTATGATGTAAAGACTCAATCTCCATTTCGGCTTTGGTATCAATATCTAGGTCTTGCTTTGCTTTATCTCGATCAACCTCAGACTGACGATTCTGACTCATCAAAATAAACGGAGTAGCATAAGCCGCTTGAAAACTAAGTGCAAGATTTAACAGAATAAATGGATATTCATCCCAATGCTTAACCCAGCTAATAATGTTTAAGACAATCCATACTCCTAGCAAAAAGCTTTGAATAAGGATAAATCTCCATGAACCAACGGTGGCGGTGACAAAATCGGCAATCTGTTCTCCACTAGAAGATTGAGAACGTTTATGCTTAGTTATTTCTTTCAAAATTAGTTGCTACCTTGTTCAAAAATACCTAGACTATTGCTGGGCTTAGCCACTAGATTGGTTATAGCTATAGCTAGCCAAGTCGGGACATCAAACCCAAGAGAGAGAGGCGGCACACCGCGTCGAACGCATTTGTGGCTGATGC
>JANMFC010000391.1:0-22218 GCA_031377675.1 Pseudanabaena sp. OTE_70b_metabat_355
GCCCGCCCCAACGAATTTGGGTTCTAATTAATTTTCATCCCTTACTCTCAATAATTGCTGTCAGCGACACAAATCCCTTGGCATTTAATGCCATTGGTTGCAGTACGCAAGCAGTGAGGGCAGAGTATGGGTGATGGCTGAGATTTACTCTGGGAATCTCTCTGGGAATCTTTTTTAGAAGCTTTTTCGGTAATTTTATCCACTTGCATAAGCACCTCAACATAATTGAGCTAGTTCGTCCGCTAAGCGGACGAACTAGCTTAATTATGCCGAAAGTCCGTGGTTAATTTTGTTTGGAAGCTTGCAGTTCGTTTAGTTGTACATTTTGACTACGGATGCGCCGAGACAATAAACGGATAATATTGACCGCAATATCAGGAGTCTCATCGATCGCTTCATATAACTGCTGCTGCGTCAAAACCAAACAATCACAACCAGAAATCGCTGACACGGAAGCCGATCGCGGTTCAGCATCGAATAGTGACATTTCCCCAAAGCAACTGCCCTTATCTAAGACGGCTAGATCTTTATCGCCTAAATGTACTCGTACTTTTCCCGCCACGACAATATAAAGCGATCGCCCCTCTTGTCCTTGAGCAAAAATCATTTTGCTGGGAGGATATGACACCTCGTTCATGATCGAAGCAAGGCGCACTAAGAAATCATCTCGCAACTCCTTAAAAATTGGGACCCCACGGACTAATAGTAATCGATCAATACTAGTCAACATGATTTAAGTTCCCTTCTGATTTTGATGATGTTGATTTTGATGATGTTTAAAATAGGAGGAAATCGCTCGCGCTTGAGCCAACACTAGAGAATCACGATCCTTGAGTAAACGCGGTAAAACTTTGATCAGCGATCGCGGCGAAGCAACTTGCAAATAGGAGATCACCGCTTCTCGAACAAATCCCGTTGAATGCTCCAAACATTTCAGCATCACACCCGCAGGTAAGCTCCAACGATGTCCTTTGGCAACATGCAAACAGCAAGCCAATGTCCAGTCAGATAAACAATGGCGCAACTCAATAATCTGATGCAATCGCTTTAGTGGTGGCAAAGGACGATAAGGATGAATAGTGGAGAGTAGGCTTAATTTATCAGCGATCGGGCGATTATCGACCACTAATAATAGGATTTGTTTGATACTCAAATCAACGGTATTGTCTAAAATTTCCATGCCCCGCGCCAGACTGCCTTTGGAGCCAGACAAAATATTAAATGATGCGGCTTGAATTGCTGATGATGAATAAAGCAGCCTCATTAATAGAAAAATTCGCTCTAGACTATCGATCGCCTCAGTTTCCAGAGACTGCCTTAATAACCCCGCTTCAATCCCCCAGTTACCTTCTGCAATCTCTTCTAATCCTAAATCTTCAATCCCAGCCCAAGCTTCGGTCATCACCCCTAATTCTTGAATTACCATTTTTTCAATCCCACTGCGTCCCATCATCTCTAGGATCGCTTCAATGCCCTGTTCTTGAGGAATCCGAATCAAGGTTCGCAAAATTTGTCGCCGATGTTTGCCCCAAGATTTCGTCAAGTTGTTTGCCAAAACCGAAATCGATGTTGGTGACGCAATTTCGCCCAAAATATTCCATGCATTAATCCGCACATTTTCGGGACTGCGATCGCTATAGGCAAGATCTAGCAATGGCGTAACCGCATCATCACCGAGGTTAACCAGCGCGTCATGGGAAGCGCGGCGGGTTGCTTTGTAATGCAAACCACGAATGAGCGATGGGAAATACTCGCTAGTACGGGTCGCGGCGATCGCTTTTAGTAATTCACAGCGCACTTCAATCGAAGGATCTTCTAATAATTTGGGGACATAAAATCGTAACGACTGCATAAAGGCGGCTTCGGCCAAGGCGCGACAGCCGAGAACTCGCTCAGGTTGGGAGTGACTGGTGATCATCTGTCGCAATGTATTCGTCGCTTCGGCAACCTGTGATGACCCCCCGAACCGCATCATTAGCGCCACCGCCGTACTGCGTATAATCGGATTTTGTTCGGCTCCCAAATATTTGCGTAATCCATCGATATCGCGGTTATTTTCATCCGCAAGCAGCATATAGCGCAAACATAAAGCCTGTACTTGCGGAGAAGCCTGCGGCGATTGCATGATCTCCTGAATATAAGGTAGATATTTCGGTTCAGGGTTTTCCAACATCGCCTCAATACTGCGAGCCTGTAGGTCGGGAATCATTTGCGATAACATCGGCGCAAGGGACTCACTCACGGACTGCGGCGCAACCTTAGTTAACAAGTCAATACAAACCAACTGTTCTAGTTCTGTCTCGGCTCTTGCCATTGACTCCGATAGCGCTCGCCGCAATTCGCGAATATCTACCGCCGTCATCGTCAGTTGACCGCGCTCAACGCTTTGGATTAATAGCTCCAAATACCCGCGCCGTAGTAGCCAGATAATCACCACCCAAACGATCGCGATCGCCACGATTACGCCCGCAAACCACTGGGAGAAAACCGCCGAACCGATGCCGCTTTTTTTGAATACTTCACTGACTATCCAAATCAAAACACCTGCACCACCCGTGGCAAGTGGATCGGCAATCCCTCTAACAAAGGATTGCATCTGGCTACGAAATCGATCAGGTACGGCTTGGAATAAGGTCGGCGCTGTCGCTGCAACAATCGTGAACCGAAATAGTTCATCAAAAAACTTGAGGACTACAAATCCAATTAACAGTCCAAAGGGGGCAAATCCTGCGAGCGTACCTGTGATGATGATCCCCACAGGTGGCATTAGGACTGCAAAAAACACGCCAATTCGTTCAATAATCCGACTAGAGCCAAACACTTGCAAAAAGAGCTTGCAGACCCCCATAATCCCGCCAAACACACCTAAAAAGCTACCGATCGCTTCTTCGGTTTTGAGATGGGTTTCCAGTTGAGTTTGGTATTGAAACTCAATCATAAAAAACAAAACTTGAGCGGCTACAAAAAAGCCAAACAACAGCCAAACATAGTTGCGGATATTACCCTGTAGTGAATTAGTGGCATTTTCGTTTGCGTCTTCTTCATTGCCATAGACGGAGTTGGGAAAAGCTTGGCGATAGCGACTGCTCAGATAAAATAGGACAGAAGAACCGACAAACAGCATCCCACAAGTGGCTAGGGTCATGTTTGCCGCGCCAAACCAACTGACCAAGAAGGGGTAGGAAAATCCGCCGATAATTTCCGCAACAATAATCCCCGTACTAATTAGGGGAAAGGCTCGTTTAATTTCCCGAATATTAAACAATTGGTTGGCGGCAATGTCATTATTGATATTACTGAGTACATATATGCCTTCAACCCATAGGCGGATGCAAAATACTGATACCGCAAATAACAATGTCCCTTTTTGCATCAGTCCCCACCATGCAAAGGGTAATGGCAAAGCCAATAGTAGGGAAATCCCCAACATGACCCACCGCAAAGGAAATAGCTTTTGCAACCATGAGTAAAAAATGCCAAAAGCAGTCACCACAAAGGCGGTGGCGATATATACCCAAACCAGATTTTCGGCTTTATAAGCCTCAAGAAATAAAGTCGAACTAGAATACTCAAGCCATACTGCGCCGATCGATGTCACACCATAAAATAGAAACATCAACAAGGTGCGTTCAGCTTCGTCTGCACGCAGGTTGACGATTCGCAAGAATTGGCGCATCGAAGAATTAGAGCTAGTGATGACTGGTTCACTCATGGGTGATGGCGATCGTTTGACGATATGGTACTACAAGAACGTAGTTTCGCAATGACAGTTGGCAATGACAGCTATTTCAACAATTACCTCAATTTCGCAAGGGACTCTCAATATTTGGGAGACTTGTCGGCGTAAATACCAATATAAATATTTGGAGGAATTAAGTTTACCCGAAACTAATACCAATCAAGAGAAATTACAATTGGGTTCAAATTTTCACCTGTTAATGCAACAAAAGGAGCTAGGGCTGGATGTACTCGCCTTGGCAAGTAGCAATCCAGATCTACAAAAATGGTTAGCAGCGTTTGAAAATCAACCTCCAGAGATGCTAGATGGCGATCGCCTGTGCGAACATCGCCGTACTCTAGAAATTACCAGTGAAATTTCACTGCACAATAGCGGTAATAGCGATCGCGGTCAAGGTGATTTTGGATCAACCACGCTAATTACTGTATTAATTACGGTGATTTATGACTTTTTGATCTTGGGCGATCGCCAAGGGCAGATTCTCGATTGGAAGACGCATCAAGTGCCGATTACGGCGGATGTATTGCGAGATAGTTGGCAAACGCGGCTCTATTTATATGTTTTAGCGAAAACGACTAACTATGCGCCATCACAGTTATCGATGACCTATTGGTTTGCAAATACGGCTCAGTCGGTGATTATTCCGTATTCTCAAGTTGAATACGAGCGCACCGAAATAAAACTACAGCAAATCTTGCGTGACATGGCTGAAGCTGAGGAATATCCCCAATTAAACTTAGAAGTTAGTTCGGCTTGTAAACATTGTGAATTTCGCGATCGTTGCGATCGGGGCGACTTGTCCACAAATATTGCATTTAGCAATGAAGATATTCCAGAAATTACCATATAGCGTTTTGCGCTGAGTCTAGCTTGAGCTAGAGGATTCTGCGATCGCCTTTTGATCTAAATAATAATCGCGTCCATAGTAATATCCGCCATAACTATTTTGTTCATTAATACCATTGAGCAACATCCCCAAAACAGGGACTTTAGATTGATCGAGTAACGCTTTAGCCATGACAACCTCTTGAGAATGCACTTGACCAATACGTATCACTATTAATATCCCATCCACAAAATTACTAACAACTAGGGGATCGGCAACAGACATCAAAGGAGAAGTATCTATAATCACAAAGTCATAATTATCTCTAGCCTTCTTAATTAAATCCTCCATAGATTGAGAATCTAGCAAGCTGAGGGGATTAGGCGGGATAGTGCCCGCAGTTAGCAGATCCAAATTGGGTAATACTTGAACAATCGCATCTTCCAAATGTGTTTGATTGATTAAAATATTGCTCAACCCTTTAATATTAGGCTTTCGCCAAATTCTATGTTGGCGAGGACGGCGCATATCCGCATCAATTAGTAACACCCGCAGTCCCTTTCGTGCCATAACAGTTGCCAAGTTTGAAGCCGAAAAAGACTTTCCTTCCCCTGGCGTTGCACTAGTAAGCATAATTACCTGCAAGTTTTGATCGGGCAGGCTAAATTTTAGATTAGTCTGAATAATTTCAAATGAATTAGTCAAAGCATAGGATTTATCAGTTAATAATCGCGAATTTTGATCACTAAAACCAATATTTTTATTGGCCTCACCAGTCATTAACGGAACTGTCCCCAGAAGAGGCAGATCTATTAAGAGTTGTGCGTCTTCAATATTTTTGAGCGATCGATCCAGCGACTCCAGTAGCAGTGGGATTCCCAAGCCCAAAAGAATTGCGATAAATCCCCCTAAGGCTAAATTCAAGGCAATTTTCGGAGATACAGGATCTGACTCCACTACAGCCTCTTCCACCAGCCTGGCATTACCAACACTTTGGCTCTCGATTATTTGTACGATCTGGAACTGTTTTAGCAGTTGTTCATAAGTTTCTTGGGCTACCGCCAACTGACGTTTCAATTGAACCTGCTCTTGTTCTAGTCTGGGTAAGCTATCTAAACGCATTCGATTATTTATAAATACCTTTCGGAGTTCATCTAGTTGACTTCTTAAAGCCAACTTATTTACTTCTGATTTGACTAAGTCTTGAGTTAAAGACTGTGTAAGTAGTCCTACTTGACGACGACTTTGCTGAGGCAAAGTCGTAGAAACACCAATAGTTTCAGCAACCCTTGCGCTTAATTCTTGTCTTAGAGCTGACTCTTTGCGCGTTAAAGACACAACAGCGGGATGTTCACTAGAATAGGTAGTCCTAGCTACTGCTATATCTCTTTGCACATTTTGGTACTCAGTCAGAGCTTGTTGGACAGAGGAGGATTGGCTTAGAGCCGTAAGATCTACGGCTTCCTGAGTATTCAGCCGCATTTCTTGTTGCAAAGATTGAGAGCTAGTTTCTGCTGCGACTAATCGTCCCTGAATATCGTTAATTGTTTCGTATAATCTACTTAAAGATTCCAGCCCAGTTTTAGTTTCCACCTCTAAAGCCACTAGCTTGTTTTTTTCTTTAAAGGATCGTAAATTTGCTTCAGCTATCTTAACTTGCTCATCAACTTTGGGTAACTGGCTAGATAAAAATTCTTTTGCTGCACTTGCTTCAGTACGATTGGAACTGATATTAGTAGATAAGTAATTTTTGATGATCGAGTTCACCACATTTGCGGATTCTCGTGCATCCGTACTTTTATAGGAAATTTGCAAGACATCCGTTCCTCGGATATTCTTCAAACTAAGAGTTTTTAAAAATCTGTCAGTAGAGAGTGGTTCCCCTTTGTCGTTTTTGAGTTGTAATGCATCAATAGTTTTGCTGACAACAGGAGCTGAGCGAATGATTTCAGATTCAGTATCAACAGGATTGCTGGTGTTTGTTAAGCCCCCTAACTCTCCTACCTTACCTGCTATGTTTGCGAGTGACGAAAGGCTCGAAACTGCATCTTTTTTTGTGAAGACTAATTTGCCTTGAGATTCGTAAATTGGTTTCTGGATAAAAGTGAAAATGGCTGTCAATCCAAACACGGAGGCTATCACTATTGATGTCGGAACCCAATGTTTTCTGATAATATGCCAATACTTAGACAAATCAATTGATGTATCTTGCTCTTGCGGAATGATTTGATATTGTTTTTCTCTAATAGATTCCAAAGCAGCCACCGTAAGAGTTTGAAAATTAGCAATCTAATCTTAGCAGTTAATTTAACATAATTATCCAAAATAGCGATCGCTATGATTATTATTTCCAGAAAAAACAAGCACGGATTAGTATGGCTATCCTTAGCGATCGCCCTTGCTTTATTTAGTATTATTCCTGCAAAAATTGCGATCGCTTTTCACCAAACTCCCATACCTCAGGCAATTTTTGTGTTGGGGAGTGATTCTCAAAGAATGGAATTTGCTGCCCAATTTTGGCGATCGCACCAAGACCTAGATATTTGGGTTTCTGATTTTGAATCTCAGCTAAATTACGATCGCCTTATTTTTCAAAAGTTTGGTGTTCCTGATGAAAGATTACGGTTAGATGGAACGGCTACAGATACGGTGACAAATTTCACTACTTTGGCAGAAGATTTTGTTGAGCATAAGATACAGCATATTTATCTGATTACATCGGATTATCATCTTAGGAGGGCAAGGGCGATCGCGTCTATCGTCCTTGGCAGTGAGGGGATTGTGGTTACACCTCTTGCAGTTCCGTCATCGGGAGTTATGTCAGAATCTATGGTGCGGGTGTTAAGGGATTGTGGGCGATCGCTTTTGTGGATTTTCATAAGAAAGACAGGAGCTAGTTTTAACATTAGGCTTAAAGTAATACCATCGAATGCATAGAAACCTTTTACGGGTTTCATGATTAAAAACTAATTAAAAACTATGATTCACTAATCTTATTATTGATCGGCTTACATTTGAAAAATCAACTTTTCATACTCCTCAAGGGCACGCTTAAATGTATATCTAGTTTCATACAATTGACGTGCTGTTTCCCCCATTGATTGAACTCTTTGTTTGTCACATGATAATTGTAGAATTATGTCAGCAAGATGTTCAGGATTATTAGGAAGAACATTAACCCCACAACCAGAATTAGTTAATAATCTGTCTATATATGAATTGGGGACAGATATAGATATAATTCCTCGTCCTGCTGCTAGCATTCCATAGAGTTTAGATGGAGCAACAATTGACTCAGCACCAAAGATGAGGCTAACTAAGGAAATGTCGCAAGCGGTTAGGGATAGAGGTAGTATCTCTCTAGGTTGTAAGGGTAATAATAAGATGTTTTTAAGTTTATGGGTTTGGATTGTTTCTTCTATTATTTTGGTTTTAGCTCCGTCTCCAATGAACACAAATTGAATGGGGTTATCTTTGAGGATTATCGCAGCTTGGCAGAGGGTTTCAATGTCATGGAGTCTACCCATGTTGCCAGAATATAAAACTGTAAATATTTCGGTTAAGTTATGTGTTTGAGCAAATTTGTTATCTTGTTTTTTGCAGATGGGGATGTCTTCTATTGCCCAATTTTCGATGATTTTGATTTTAGTTTTGATATCTGGATATTTTTGTTCTAGGTAAGCTTGCATGGAGCTACTGAGAACTATGATGTTTTCTGAATATTTGCAGGTGAGATAAATTAGTTTGTTAAAGAGTTTAAATAAGATGCCGTTGGGTTGCATGATGCCTGACATGACGGCTGACTCGGGGAAGATGTCTTGAAGGAGGAAGTAATATTTGCCGCGTTTAAGGAGTTTAAAGAATATGCCTAGTATGCCTGCATAGGGAGGGTTAGAGGCGATGAGGAGAATGTTTTTTGTGGGCTGGTGAAAGGTGATGTGGATGAAAGCACTTATGAGAAAAAATAGGGAACTGGTGATTTTGCTGATAATGCTGGTGCTTGATTTGATGGGGGAGAAGGAGCGCTGGATAGTGATTTGATTTAGTGATTCTGGGGTGGTTTGTTGGGATTGGGTTCCTGTGAAGATGTTGACGGTATAGCCAAGGTTGGAGAGTCCTTTGGCTAGATCGGTGATTAATTGGGAGGTGGCTCCGTGATGGGGGTGGAAGTATTGGGTGAGGATAGTGATTGGAGGCATTGCTATAGTGAAAATTTTCTTTTTAAACATTTCTCATAGGTTTCTAATATTGTTTTAACAGTTATATCCCAAGAATAATTATCAATGACAAAGCTACGCGCGAGGTCTCCAACAACAGACTTAAGGTTAGAAAATCTAATAACACTATCTGCAAATAAAACAGGATCATCAGTAGATACAATAAAGGGTGATGTATCTTGACCACAGTTATCAATTCCTTCAGATGAATGGGAAGATATAACTATTGGCAATTTCATAGATAGTGCTTCCAATACTTTTGTTTTAGTACCGCCACCAAATCGAATTGGAGCAATTGCAATGTCAGCCATCTTTAGATAAGGACGAATATCTGCAACACTTCCAGTAACAATAATATCCTGATTATTTTTTGCTAGTTCTTGAACACTATTTAATGGTTGAGTACCTACTATCCAAAAAGTAAATGACTGTTGAGAGCGAGACTTTATTAACGGAAAAATATTATGAGCAAAGAACAGTACAGCATCAACATTAGGTGAATATGACATGCTACCAGTAAAAATAATATGCTTCCGAGATATATCTGTATTAATAGGATCAATAATATCAGGATTAAAAAAGTTAGGGTCAACACCTTGCCTAGCACAAGCTATAATTCGCTCATTATCTAAACTCTTTAGTTTATGACTTAGTACATTCTTGTCATACTCACAAACAGTGAAAATTATATCTGCATATTTTTCAAGATTAGACTCTATTCTTTGAGTTAAACTTCCTTGTAAATAGGCAATGAATCTATTTGGGAGAGAACTTTCTGTATTTAAATATCTAGACTTCCATGCTTCGCTTTCAATGTTATTTTCATCTAAAACTCGCACAATATTATTAGGTAAATTTTGTAAACAATTAATCATTTGTAATTTTTCTGCATGAACGACTTGAATTTTATGATTTACAATACATTCTTGAATGGTTTGATTTAGTGCCTCAGATCTAAATTCAAATAAAGTGAATGGTTGTAAACTACAAAGACTACTACCAAATTTTAAAATATTTTTAAGCTTAGATCGATCACGCCAGTAAGTATGATTGACCAGATGCACTGATGAACAGATATCTTTAAGATTGTCAACTAATGAAATATCATCAGACAAGTGTAAGTAAGATATCAAGTGAACATTTGCATGTTGAGCAAGTCTGATCAGAATATTGTAATCTCTAACTTTTGCTCCATCATTTAAAGGAAGGGGCAGGTAGGGAGTGATAAATGCAATGTTTAGTTTAGATGAAGAATACATACTTAAAAAGCTGATAAATTTTGATTTAATCTATTCCATAGAGTGATTTTTTAGAGTAAGGGTTTGAAGTTAAACCAATAGTTCTAGCTAAACCACTTATAATATACCCGTATCTTCCATAGTAAAAATGACTAAGCATTCTTTTGAATTTGATAACTGTAATTTCTAATTTACTGAGAGGAGGTAGATTATACTCAGCTAAAATAGTTTCAATTTCTTGGGCAAATTTTTCTGATTTTAATGATGTTTTACTAGCTGAATGCACTCTGAAACAACCAAAAGCATTAGGTACATATCGAAAATCAACATTATTATAACCCCATCTTAAAAACCATTCAAAATCAAAGGCATAATGAAGTGATAACCGAGGTAAACCTATTTTTTCTAATGAGCTTCTGCGAATCAAAAGGCTCTGGTTAAATATACCCATTGTGTTGTAAGCATGAGATTCAAGAGAAAATGGTGATGAATAAGCAGCAGACTTTATATTATCAAATTCATCTATAATCAAAACATCTCCATAAATAATATCTACTTCAGGACTTTTATCAGCAACGTTTAACAATTTAAGAATACAATTTTTACTATACATATCATCTGAGTTTTGCCAAGCAATCCAATCTCCTTTTGCTTTATTCAATCCTTTAATTAAAGCATGAACTTGACCAGAATCTTGTTCTGATATCACAAAAGCAATTTGTGATTCAAATTGCTTTATTACATCCAAAGAACCATCTGTTGAACCTCCATCTATAACTAAAATTTCAGAAGAAGCAACTTTCTGCTCTAAGATAGATAATATAGTTTTCCCAAGAAATTCGGCTTGATTATAAGAAACAATTATAAAAGAAACTTTACACATTTTTTTAACCTATTTCGTCTATTTAAAAACTCACAGATGTTGTAGATTTTACTTTATTCAATATATATGTGTATATGATAAAAGCTAATCAATCTATTATTTTATTGTAGCACTTACGAAGCCAAACTAGTAGAGCTTAGTGGTGCAGAAAAGTCTGGAACCCCCCATTATGTCCTAGTCTTAACCTAAGACGTATTTTAACACCTTTTACTAAAAGCCTTGTAAATAGGCTATTTCAAGCGATCAATTTACCTGAATAAAATCTCAAATAAGACCTCAAAAAGTTTTCTGCACCACTAAGGGCTACATGAAAACTTATAGTTTTTATTAGTTCTTATGTAGCAGCATTTCAAGCCTTTCATTTGTCCCAAATAGAGGCTAAAAGCACTTTACGATAGATATGCTTCTATTACTTGAGGATTTTTTTCATAAAAATCAAAAAACATACTTACAGCGTCATCAAGGTTAATTTGATTTTCTTTAACGAAGTAAAATTTTGGATTGGGAAACGACAGTTCTAACGCTCTGTAAATTGCAGGATGGATGCTAAAATATATTCCATCTAAAAACTCGGTTGCTATTAACCTTTTCATCAAAATGTTCTCGTTTTCTAGAAAACCAAGTCGTTCTAAAATATTAGAAGCAGAATAAAAAAGAATATTATTGGTAGGATGATTTTTAGTCCAAAAAAGCCGCTTTAATTGATAATTATGCCTAATGTAACTAGCTATTTTTATATCTATGTCAAATTCACATTCTCTCCTTTCCAATTCATCTATAGATGATTTTAAATCTTTTTGTATTAAAAATGTATCCAAAGCTTCGGGATCATTTAGGAATTTTGTGACATCATTGACTTGACAACCACGAATAAACATATCAATTATGTTTTTATTGTGATAGTCACCAAATGGTCCAACAAAAACCCGATCATTGTCTATTGCATTCGGCTTGCTAATATATATAATTTCTGGATTATAACTCTTGAAATATAAAGAGTGAAATGATATCGAAAGTGAATGCGGTTTGAGTAAATTTTTTAGATAGTCAGTACCAAGTTCTTCTAGTCCCCTATATCCTGATTTCACGGGTTGATATATGAATAAATCTATTTCCTGAAGAATTGTTTTCAAATCTTCCAAATCAAATTTTTCTATTTTAAAAACGGGCTTAAATTTGACCAACTCATAATTTAGGGAAAATTTGGTATTAGCGCGTAGAATACGAGATATTATAGGGGCTTGACAGTTTCCATAAACCAAACATTTTTTTCTCTTGCCTGATTGCAACTGTGTGTACAGTAAAAAAAAAGACTCTAAGAATTTATTTGCGGATCTATTGATAAATTTTCGAGATGCTTTCGATTTATTTATATTCATTATCTAATTCTAAATCAACTTTTTTGAATTTCTACTAATTTAACCATCGGCGATAATTGTGTTTTAATTGATTAGCACTAGAGCTAATCAATTTAGATTTACGGGATATAGGCTGAGTAGCAACTAAGTAAAGAGATCCCCAGACACTATACCACAATAAAGATCCAAAACAAAATCCTGATATGAGCCAAACAAAGAAAAAACTCATTTTAAAATTACTATTGTTTTCAGATTGAGAATTTCTAAAAGCTTGATAAATTAAGCCTAGAAAAAACAATAATCCTGGCAATCCAACTGAAATAGTAACCGCAGCATATAGATTGAATATACTACCTTCAGCATACTGTATACTCTTATTGCTGTAATTTTCGGATATCCAATTTGAAGCATTTTTACCGTATCCCTGCCCTATGAAGCCATAATCACTACCAAGGCTATCAAAAGCCATATTAATAGAGTTAAATCGTGAACCCTCCGAACTCCTTGAATTTTGGGAGTTAGATTCAAGAGAGCCGATTCTATTTCCCATTTCTATAACGGCAATTCCTAAATCAGGTATAAAATTTATGGCACTAACAAACACAATTCCTAAGATTAGGAGAGTCGCAATAAATTTTTTGAGGGATTTAACATGATTGCTCAGTAGTGAATTAGATACAAAATCTATTATTAAATAAGTGCCAAATAAGATGAATCCAGTAACAGAAAAAGTAAGTAGTAGAAATAATAATACATGTAATCTTAAAACTATTAATGTTTTTGATCCTATGGATTTTTGATTCTCCAAGTAACTCAAGCATATATATCCAAAAACTAAATAAGCTGCATACTCGGAAGGCTCAGTCATGAAAGAATTAATTCTATCAATACCAATATTTAATGAACCAGATAAGTTGCCAGTACCTTGAATTACAGCAAAAGGAATTATTTCTTCAGTTTTTGGAAGCCGAAATAAGAAGGAAAAGAGATCTTGATAAGCCCCCAAAAAACTAAATGCTAGTCCTCTACAATAAAATTTTGATAATGTTAAAAAAGTTAGTCCATTTGGCATAGGCATCTTAATTATGAGAGGTATCAACATTATAGCTAATCCCAATAACGGCACAATAAAAGTTGAAACACTATATCTAGTTAGGGTAATAGTTATAATCCAAATGATCAAAAAGCTTACAAATATAAACGGTTTTACTCTAATCTTGGTTCGGTCAGTTATTAACATAACAATTAAAATCACATCCACAAGCATTAAACATATTACAGGCAGAGAAAGAACAAATCTGTCACTTATAATAACTCCCATACCTGATGTAGCGAAGAACAAGTAAAATATGTTAACTAAAAAAATGAATATTTTTTCAAGCATAAATCTTAAATCAGTATATAGTTTATAAATTTTTATTCAACTTGATCAGGGAGAGTTTTTAGCCTTTAGTTCCAAAAAGATAAACACAACCATAATTATTAGTCATTCAACCTATATTGACTGTATCTTCACCTGTCTTTGTCACACAGCCAGATTTCCTATGTATCTTTATACACTGATAAATACTTCCTAGCCTGTATTTCTAAAGTAAAGTTCTGCTCCACTTTTTCACGACCATTGTTGCCTAACTTTCGTAATCTTTCCTCATCCTCCAATACCCAAGCAATTCCTCTAGCTAAGTCTTCTACATCAAAATGTTTAGCCAAGTAGCCATTTTGTTGATGGTCGATCATATCAGGCATACCGCCGATATCAAAAGCTACACAGGGAGTACCGCACGCTAAAGACTCCATAACTGTATTCGGCAGGTTATCTTGGACAGAGGGCGCAACAAATACATCTGCTGCTGCATAAACTAACGCTAGAGAAATATCATCACTTAATCTGCCTAAATAATGTGAATTAAACCCAATCTCAAGAGGGTTAATAGGTTTGGATGAACCGAATACGAGTAATTCTACATTCTCTCCCCATCCAGCTTGACTGAGGTTTTGTAAGGCTGATTGTAAGAAATTAAAACCTTTTCGGGGATCGCTCGTAGCACTCATAGCGCCAAATAGAATCAGTTGCTTATCTTCAGGTAAACCCAAAATGGCTCGCGCTACAGACTTTTGAATGGGTTTATATTGTTTAGTATCCAGCCCATATGGAATAATCTCGATTCTCTTATCTTTTAGTAAAGAGCTAGAAGCCGCACATTTAGCTAACCAATGACTAGGTGTAACTATAGTTAGATTTAAGTTTTTCCATGCCTTAGCTTTACGTTGCCAAATCCAGCGTGATAAGTCTTTTTCTCTATTGCTATGTAGTTGGGGGCAAGCGCCACAGGATTTTATGTAATTCATACAATCTCCGTTGTAGTGACACCCTCCAGTAAAAGCCCACATATCATGCAGCGTCCAAACTATCGGTTTGTTGAACTTTGCAATAGTCTCTATTTTTAAAAAACCATCATTAATCCAATGTAAATTAATCACATCAGGATTGATTTGAGCTACTTGTGCAACTAATTTATCAGGTAGCCATTGAGGAGAAAATAATGACTTATGATCGCGCTGGGGATAAAGTTGTAATGGTAGAATATTAAGAATAGACTTTAATTTGACAATACCTTTACTTAATTTGCTAGCTGGGGCAATTACTGTATAATCATCACTTTGCTTATTTTGTACAAGCATTTGGGAATTTACACCAATATTTTGTAAGCCTTGGTGTAAACGATAACTGGCACGGGCAGCACCTCCACTAATATCACTAGTGCTAATTAGCAATGGTTTCATCTAGTAGCCTCAATGTACATAGAGCCATATCCTTTTCGAGGAAGATCATCAACAGTCATGTCGAGTGGATTAATGGAGAAGTCAGGAATGTCACTTGAATTAAAACTTAGCCGTTTAACATTACTGAAACCCACATTTTCAAGCTCACGACTTAGGGTATAAAAATCCCACATCCATAGGTGTTTTTCTCCTATTGCAGAATAACTAACGTTTTGTTCTCTAAAAGCTGATGGTAGGAGAGCCGTAATGATATGAATATATAATCTGGTTAACTTATTTTGCAGAAAAGGAATCAATTTTTTGGACTTGCTCAATAAGTCATATCTTTTGGGCGCTTGATTCTTGTTTTTAATTCCTAGATCTAAATCTTCGCCAGTACGATACTTGAGGTAATTTACCATTTCTGATTTTATTTCTAGGTTGTTTTTTAGGTCTTGATAATAATCACCCAACGTACCTCCAGACTTTGTCCTTACGCATTGATCGATCAGATCAATAATGCAAAAATCTGCCTGTTCATGTTTCCCATCTTCCCGTGAACTTAAATACTCCTGACAGATGTTTTCCAAATCTGGTAAAACAAGTCTTATCTTGCCGCCTGATTTTAGAATTCTATGACATTCCTTCAGAAACATAGGCACTGTTGACTTAGGAATATGCTCAAGGAAATGGGAAGAATAAACTACATCACAATCATTATCTAAGAAAGGAAGTTTCCCTAATAGATTAGCTTTTTTGATGGAAGGGTGAGTAGGTTGATAATCAAGATTGATCCATTGCTTGTCCAGAATGTAAGAACCACCGCAAGCTATATTAACGAATTTACTAATCATGTTACTTTTTATAAACTGCTACGACTGAATGCCCTTTCAACTTAGACAAATCTATGGGTAACCACTTACTTAATAGATTTGAAACTTTATTGACAAGCTGAACTCTTTTCCTTGTTTCTAACAGTTGTCGTTTTACCCCCAATTTGTTTTTTAGATAGTAGGTTAATGCAGCTGATTTTGCCCATGAAGAATGATGGATTGCGATAGGCTCATGTTGAATCGCTATACACTTTAAATCAAATAAGTCTGCAACTTTTCTCAAAGTTTCTTCTGACCAGTGAGTAACATGATGAGGGGGCAAATCTAAAATGTTATTACTTTCTAATCCAGATAATCCATCTTGAGATGGCACGCCAATAATTAACTTCCCCCCTGGAATTAAACAATCAACACAACCTTGGATAAAAGAACGAGGAGATGAGACATGCTCCAATACTTGAAATGACACAATTGTTTCGTAGCTATATCCTTTGGTTGAGTGGTCTTCTATGGATTCTTTGAGGAGATTTATACCTTTATCTGATGCCTTTTTGATGGCTTCGTCATTAAATTCAAGTCCTGTATACTTTTCTTTGTCAATATACTCAGCAAACGCAGCTTTTCCCGAACCAACTTCAAGGATATTTCCAGCACTTACAAATTTCTGTGCGATGTTAAATTCTTCTTTGTCATCCATGTAATACCAGTCATGAATTTGCAACTTCTCATAAAAATACTCATCTCCCGTTTCCATTGGATCAAAAAAGCCAAGTCCACAAGATTGACATTTAAGATAATTTAAGTAATCGGATTTTAGTGCATTTTCGATATTAAAAGATTTCAAGTAAATAATATTAAGCTTTTTAACAGATAAAGATTCGAGGTTAATTATGTTATTACTTCGACAAAGAGGGCATGAATGAGTCATTTTAGGTTTTTCTCAATAATTGCAATGAGTTTTAAATAATTTGCAAGCATTGGGACTTGAAACCAGCATTTTGTTAAGACCGTAAGTTTAAATTGGCAAATTATCAATCAATGAATATCAATGATTTTAACTGTATCAAGAATATTGTGCGACTTTTTATATTAATACTATTAGCGACAAAACCTCCTATAAAATGAGAAATTACTGTAGCAATTGCTGCACCATCTCCTTGAAAATGGGGAATCAATATTAAGTTTAATAGTATATTTATCGTAGCACCTATCAATGTACATCGCAAGAGGATATTATTCAATCCTTCTGCTGTATACCAAATTGCAGATGCACTACCCATAAAAGCAAACATACTCCCCCAAGACAGAATGGCTAGCATTGAACTCGCATCACTAAACTCAGTGCCAAAGACCAATGTTATCATTGTTCTAGATAATAATGTTGTTAAAACAGCGATTGCCATACCACACAGGATAAATATTCTTAGCAATTTGAGTATTCGATGATGATACAGTGATTCATTACATTCCTTTTTTGCTTCGTAAATACTGGGAGAAATAGAAGAAACGAGCACCCCTGGGATAAAATACCAAATTTCAATAATTCGTGTGGCTGAGGAGTAGATACCAACAGCTTTATCCCCAATCATTGAGCCGAGCATGACTAGATCAATTTTCAAATAGATCATGACACTTAAACCCGATAAGATTAAAAACCAGCTCTCTTTTAGTAACTTCTTTGCTAAAGGCAAGCTCCATGTCCATAATCTGAGTGAATAGCCCTGTAACTTATAGGAAAGTATTAATCCTACTGCACCAATAACAATCTCTGCAAAAGTCGCCCAAGCAAAAGCTAATAATGGAGCATGAAGTTTAATTAAAATCACTTTGAATATAGCAAGAATTACAAAAGCTGTATTTTTAGCAATGACAGTATACTTTGACTGTACCTGAGATTGATACCAAAGGTCAATCGTATCAAAAGCCTGAAAAATTCCTACAGACGACAAAATTGCCACTAAAGAAATAGTCAATTGGTCATCATGACGCACCAAAATAATACAGCTAACTGCTAATAATAAAGCAGCAACTCCACCAAACAATTTCAGCCAAAAAGCTGTACCCAAAATTTGCGATCTCTTCTCAGGTTCACGCACAATAGAGCGAACCACTATGGCATCTAAACCGAGCGTGGAAAGGGTACTAAATAAGGCAACAAAAGCAGTGGCATAGTTAAAAACTCCAAACTGTTGTACCCCTAAGTAGCGAGCAACCCAAACCCACACAAATAACCCCACACCCATCCGAAGAATTCGGTCTGCAAAAAGCCAGCCTGTATTCGCTATAATTCCCCGCAGTTTACTAGACTGAAGAAATGACAACTTATTTTTGAGATTTAATTTACTCAGCATGAGACGATTTTCATTTTTGGGATTTTTGCGAACTCAGAAGAAATTACATCATTTTAATTTATGCTTTTCCCAAGCCAAAGCGCTTGAGACAATAGCATCCAAATTATTATACTTAGGTTGCCAACCCAATACTTTTTTGATCTTCTGCACAGAAGCCGTCACACAAGCAGGATCACCAGCACGGCGCTCTCCACTAATCACAGGAAAATCTACACCAGAAATAGCTTTCACCCTTTCTACCACCTGTCGCACACTATACCCCTCTCCATAACCACAATTAAAAACCTCACTGTTTCCGCCATCCTCTAAGTAACGTAAACTATCAATATGTGCGGTAGCAAGATCCTCAACATGGATATAGTCCCGAATTCCTGTGCCATCGACCGTAGGGAAATCAGTCCCAAAAATGTTTAATTCTGGTTGCCTCTTGAGTGCTGCATTACAAGCATTGGCAATTAGATGAGTGGCGCGGCGCGAATTTTGTCCAATTCTACCAAGAGGATCAGCACCACCGACATTAAAATAACGCAAGATAACATACCGTAATGTCGAAACCTTGGCATAGTCTTGAATAATTAACTCACTCATCAGCTTAGAGCGCCCATAGGGATTAATCGGTAATGTAGGCGCATCCTCAGTAACAGGATTTTGTTGAGACTCACCATAGACTGCGGCTGTACTAGAAAAGATCAATTTATCAACCCCCATCACATTACAACAATGCAATAGGTTAACGGTATTGCAAGTATTGTTGGAATAATAGTCAAGAGGATATGCAACAGATTCTGGCACAATCAAACGCGCCGCCAGATGGATAACCGCATCAAATTGATATTTACTAAAAACTTGGTACATACGATTTATATCAGATAAATCACCAACAATTAGCTCGCCATAAAGCACAGCTTGGGGTATACCTGTAGAACAGTTATCATAAACAACCACATCAGAACCAGATTCTCCTAACTGGCGCACAATATGCGAACCAATATAACCAGCACCACCCGTTACCAATATCTTCCGATTCATCTTCCTTTACCGCCCAACACAACCTTGATCGTCTTGAAAAATATCACCATATCTAGCCACAAAGAATAGTTTTTAATATAGTACAGATCATAGGCTAACTTTTCATAAGCATCTTCAACCGAAGCACCGTAAGGATAAAGCACTTGTGCCCAGCCAGATATTCCTGGTTTAACTAAATAACGCAATTCGTAATGTGGAATAGCGTCTTTAAGCTTTACGTCAAACTCTGGTCTTTCTGGGCGAGGACCAATCAAGCTCATTTCTCCAGTTAATACATTCCAAAGCTGTGGTAGTTCATCAATTCGGAGAACTCTTAACCAATAACCGATCCTCGTAATTCGAGTATCTCCTATAGAAGCCCATTTTACTCCGCCATTTTCAGAGTCTTTATACATAGAACGAAATTTATAAATTTTGAAAGGCTTGCCATTTTGTCCAGTTCTCAACTGACTATAAATTATTTCACCCGCACTATCTAACTTGATTGCTGCGGCTACTAACAACATCAATGGAAATGAAATTGTTAATAAAAGCATAGAAATCGATACATCCATCAACCGTTTGATTTTAGAACTATTAACATCTTGAAAATTATTAGTGACAACAAACCAATGGCTATCAAGTAAAGAAGGTGGCAACTTCAACCATAGGGATTGCCAGATATCGCACATGTGATAGACGGGCGTATGTTTTAGTCGTAACTTTGCCAAACTTAAAGTTTCTAAATTAGTAAGATCAAGTTTTGTTCCTAAGATTACTCCTGCCCAAGACTGTTCATCCAAATCAGTTAATGCATTAAAATCTCCCCCGTCAATTATATCAGGTTTGTTTTTTGTCAATTCACAGATTAGTTGAGGAGTTTTATGTAGAACAACCACTTTTATTTTAGGCAAGCAGTTTAACAATAACTTGAAGCATTCTAGGTCGTAGTCGTTAAAGTTGATTAAAACTAACCATCTTTTTTGAGTTAAACATGCTCTATCGATTCGTGATGTGTATAACATTTATAATATTGCGAGCGTTTAGAACTAAAAAGTGACTTAAGCAACGATAGTTTAACTTAACTATATTGGCTACAGAAATTATGGATATAGTTTAATCGTTTTTTCGTTAGAAAAAGTTGAATATAACGACATTGCAACTTACTTAGGAAGTGCAGTGTTACTAGAGGCTGTTATTCAGCGCTTCTCAACTGCCCTGCGACAAAAATTATAAGACATATTAGTCCAAAACATAGTGACAGGTTTAAGTTTTAGGCGAAAAGACCATTTTCTTTAGATGATACATGGTAAATAGTCGTTAGACAAGTAGTGGCTGAAAACTTTAGCAACTGCAAATTTAGAATGATTTTGTACCATTGAAGCTTTGAATTGGCGAATTATTTTGGACAGCGCGAAGCGCTGAGTCTAGTTTTAGCTAAAAAATTCTCTAATAAATGTCGCTGAGCGCCAAAATGCAAATGGGTATAGGCGGCATGAACTTGATATTTTTGCCAACCTTCAGGCTGATATTGCAGATGTGAATCATAACCTTGCAAAGCATATAAGGGCCGATCGCTTGATTCGGTTAAAGATGAGCGATGAAACTCATGTCCCCAAACCAGATCGCCTTTATTTACCAAAGGACTATCTTCCAATGCGATCGCCTGACGATATCCCAAGGTTAACCGCTTACCCATTTTTGCGGCAGTCGGGAAAATATTTACCATCGGAAAAGACTGTTCTTCAAAATCAACAATGCGATCACACAGATACATCAAACCGCCACATTCGGCATAGGTCGGCATTCCTGATTTGATGGCGTTGTAAACCGATTCTCTTGCAGTTTTATTGTCAGCCAATTCGGCGGCAAATACTTCAGGAAATCCACCACCAAAATATAAGCCCTGCACATTTTCAGGTAAGGCGCGATCGCTAATCGGACTCCAAGGGATTAACTCTGCACCAAGTTCGGCAAATAAATCAAGATTATCGGCATAGTAAAAACTAAAGGCGCGATCCTGGGCGATCGCAATGCGAAGTCCCTCACCCCCCAGCCCCCTCTCCCGCAGGAGAGGGGGAGTAAGATCAACCTCTCTTGCTCCCCTCTCCCCTAGGGAGAGGGGCTGGGGGTGAGGGCATTTCATCAATGGTAATAACTTCTCCCAATCAAAGCAAGTTTCTCCTAGATGTGCTAAACGCTGAATAATTCCATCGAGATCCGCCATTTCCGCAGTGGGAATTAATCCTAGATGGCGATCGGGAATGGAGATATTATCTTGACGGCGGAGAACACCTAAAATTGGCAGATTTAAAGGCTCAAGGGCTTGAGTTAATAATTCCAAATGGCGATCGCTTCCCACTCGATTTAGAACTACACCCGCAATGTGAACACGCGGATCAAAGGTGCGGTATCCATGCGCGATCGCAGCCACGGATCGGGAAGTACTGGCACTATTGAGAATCAAAACCACAGGCACGTTTAGTAATCTCGCCACATGAGCGGTGCTGGCGGTGTCATCTTTGCCTGTTGCGCCATCAAATAGTCCCATTACTCCTTCAATGAGTGCGTATTCGACATTATGGCTATGTTTCGCAAAGCACGATCGCACATAGTCTTCCGAGGTGAGGACTGGATCGAGATTGCGACAAGGTAGCCCCGTGATGTAGGAATGGAACATCGGATCGATGTAGTCAGGACCGACTTTAAAAGATTGCACTGAGGAATGATCATGAAGCGATCGCGCTTTCAGCGCCGCTAATAAAGCCAAAGTTACAGTGGTTTTCCCCACGCCACTACGTTCGCCCGCGATAATGATTGCCATTGATTTAGATGGATAAATTTGTATATATAACCAATAGGACTTACGCACAAGTTGCTACGACCCTCACCCCTAGCCCCTCTCCCAAAAAGGGAGAGGGGAACAAGAAATCTTCTTACTCCCCTTCTCCCGTTCTGGGAGAAGGGGTTGGGGGATGAGGGTAATTTACATTTTGCGTAAG
>JANMFC010000395.1:0-5439 GCA_031377675.1 Pseudanabaena sp. OTE_70b_metabat_355
GCTTCTGCGTATATAAAAACTTTATTAACCCCGCGAACAAAATAATTTTAAAAACTTTTAGCAATTTTTTGTTTTTTTAAACACCCTCCCTATACAATAAATAGTGGTGCGGGGCTTCGCCCCGCACCTCTATTTCTTGACTAGGAAGGGAGTAGACACTAACTAAACTTGGCTAAAAGTTTTAAAAATGATTGTGTGCGCGGTGTTAATAAAGTTTTACGATACGCATCAGCAGCTTTTTTAATTGCATCAGCTTGGGTCGGATAGGAATGGATTACGCCAGAGAGTTGATTCAATCCCTGTTTTGTGGCGATCGCTAAGGTGATTTCGCTAATCATTTCGCCAGCATGACGTGCCACAATTGTTGCACCCAAAATGCGATCGCTTCCCTTTTGATGCAAAATTTTGACAAAGCCATCGGTTTCTCCATCATAAATAGCGCGATCGACGGAAGAAAATGGAATCTTGATTTCGTTAGTTTCTATACCTTGTGCTAATGCTTCTTTGGGATATAAACCGACATGGGCAATTTCGGGATCGGTATAAGTCACCCAAGGCATTACCAAATCACTTAACTTACTTTTGCCAAAACCAAAAGGAGAGAACAACGTGTTTTTAATCACGATTCTGGCGGCGGCATCGGCGGCATGGGTGAACTTCCAATCCATGCAAATATCTCCTGCGGCAAAAATACGCGGATTGGTGGTTTGGAGATAATCATTAACTAACACGCCTTTGCGCTTGTCATAGTCTACTCCCACCGATTCCAGATTTAATCCTTCCACATTTGGCGATCGCCCCGCCCCAACAAGAATTTGATCAACTTCGATTTGATGAGAAATTCCATTTTGTTGATAATGGATTGTTCTGCCCGTATTCGTGGTTTCGACTTCGATAATTGTCGAATTCAAAATTAAATTAATTCCTTCATTCAGCAAACCTTGCTGCACAATTTCGGCTGCATCAGGATCTTCGCGATCAAGGACATGAGCGTTTTTATGGAACAAAGTGACTGCACAGCCTAAACGCTGAAAAGCCTGTGCTAATTCACAGCCAATCGGACCACCACCAATTACTGCTAGTCGATTAGGGCGATCGCTCAGGGAAAATACCGTCTCATTGGTTAAATATCCCGCCTCGGCAAGTCCCTTTATTTCAGGGGTCGCCGCTCTTGCGCCCGTGGCAATCACCGCCTTTTTAAAATGTAATTTTTGTTCATTAACAGCGATCGCATTTTCATCAATAAAACTTGCTGAACCAAAAAATACATCTACACCAAGATTACGAAATCTCATCGCCGAGTCATGCTCACTAATCCCCGCCCGAATTTTTCGCATCCGTTCCATTACGGCTGCGAAATCAATATCAATTTGACTGGGTGGATTAATCCCGAACCTAGCCGCATCGCGCATATCAGCAACTACTCGCGCTGAACGAATTACGCATTTAGAAGGAACACAACCAACATTCAAGCAATCACCGCCCATCAAGTTCTTCTCAACCAGAGCGACTTTTAATCCCAATCCCAACCCCGCCGCCCCTGCCGCCACCACTAATCCCGCCGTCCCAGCCCCAATTACGACAAGGTCGTATATCTTCGCAGGTTCAGGATTAATCCAATCAAGGGGATGGACATTCGCAATCAAATCGCGATTATACTGATCCACTGGTTGGATAAACTCCGCGTAGCGATCGCTTGCATATTCTGGTGATGGGGACATAATTAATAATTTCTAGAGTTACTTGTCCGAAATATAAAACCGAAGATTCCAAAGATTTTTAGAAAGACTTGCTTTGCAAGTCTTTCTAAAAATCTTTGGGGTTTGACCGCACTGTTAACTAAATTATTCTAAAGTGCTAGCGAGAATGCGATTGGCAATACGACTGATTTGAATAGTTACCGCCGCAGTAGCAAGTAAACCAATAATTTTAATACTCCATTGAGCCATTTGCGCTTGCGGATTATTGCTAATGGCAGTCTGTGAAATTTCCAGCATCGCCACATCACCGATTAGTGAACCAAAATAAACATACATAATCGTGGCGGGAATCATGCCGATCGATCCCAAAATATAATCCTTTAATCCGACACGAGTGACTCCAAAAGCATAGTTCAGCATATTAAATGGAAAAATTGGCGATAGTCTGGTCAGTAAAACAATTTTGAAACCTGCGATCGCTACGGCGGCATCGATCGCTCGAAAAGTTAAATGATTGCGTATTTTTTCGCTAACCCATCCCCTAGCAAAATATCGACCGATTAGAAAAGAAAAGGTCGCCCCAAAAGTTGCGGCAATAAATACATAAATCGATCCCCAAACCAAACCGTATAGAGCGCCTCCACCTAAAGTCAACAGTGATCCAGGGATGAACAAAACGGTTGCTAAATTGTAAATAATCATGAAAGCGATCACGCCGATCGCCCCAAGACTCTTGATCCAAAGCAAAGCACTTTCAGTCGTATCTCTAATGCTAATCTTGACATTAAGTTTCTGGAAAGTAATTTCTAACAACAGCACCGTTATACATAGAAATAATACTTTTAGCCAAAATTGTGGCTTATTAAATTGCGATCGCTCCATATCAAGTTTTGTGCCTCGCTTATCGACTTCTTAAATGATACTTCAAACGCGAAAGAGAGTTGCAGCGCTTTGCGTTGCAACTCTCTTCTGAGATTTAAGAAGAATTTATTGATTTAATAAACTGAGCTTAACCTGATAGTGTCGATAAACACATAAGATGACTAATGTGTACCTCACGCTGATATGACATATACCTTTTCAAGTTTTGCTCTTAATTCATCCACTTCGATAACTGACTGGCGGCGATCGCTTGAAGAAATCTATCGCGGTCGCACCATGCACACTCACAAAAGTGGACAAATCATCCCCATGTATCCCCATGAAGTGTGGGTTGTTTGTCGTGGTGTCGTACAACTAAATACTTTGCATCCGTCAGGCGATGAAGTTTTGGTGGGGTTTGCGGTGCAAGCAATGCCCTTTGGCTTGCCTCTAACTAGTCTAGAACCATATCAGGCGATCGCCTTGTCGGATGTGGACTTGATGCGGTTCACAATCATTGAGCTAGAGCAGTCTCCAGCCCTCTATCAAGGCATTTTACAACATCTCAATCGCCGTCTTCAGCAAACCGAAGCCTTGCTGGCTCTAGTGAGTAACAAACGGGTTGAAGAAAGACTTCGCCAAATCTTACTTCTCCTCAAACAAGAAGTTGGCGTTTCCGTGGAAGGTGGGACGCGCTTAACGGTACGCCTTACCCATCAGCATCTGGCTAGTGCGATTAGTAGTACTCGTGTCACTGTTACTAGAGCGATGAAGCTATTACAGGATGAAGGTTGGCTAAAGGTTGATCGCGATCGGCATATAATTTTGGTATAAAAAAAGGGGCGCTTAGCGCCCCTTTTTTTATTTTTATTTCTTTAGAATCGTGATCACGAGAGCGGTAGTCTCGGTTACAGGCTTAACACCTTCAGGGTAGTTAATCTCGCTAACATGGACACCCTTACCGATATCAAGATCGGTAATATCGATTTCAAAGCTTTCAGGAATATCGCTAGGAGCGCAAACTACACGCACATAGTTCTTGATCGTGTCGATGGAACCGCCGCCAACCTTTACGCCGACAGGTACGCCCACGAAGTGCAGAGGAATATCGACTTCAATCTTCGACTGGGACTCGATCGCAAAGAAGCTGAGGTGATAAATTTCTTTTTTGTAAGGATGGTTTTGGACTTCACGCAATAGTGTTCTGCCCTTAAAGTCGCCATCGGTTACATTTACTTCGATCATCGTGTTATTGATCGTGGCTTGACGCAGCAAAGTAGTTGCTTCTCTGCCATCTAAAGTAATCGAAATTGATTCTGCACCTTTGTGTCCATATACAGTTGCAGGGATTTGACCACCACGGCGCAGGGCGCGGTTGTTGGCTGGAGGACGAGTGGTAGCGTTGATTTGTAGTTGCATTTTAATTCTAGTTTTGGTTTTAGTTTTGGTAATTGGGTGTTATTTTTGAGTGTTTGTTTTTTACAAAAAACAAACACTCAAAAATAGAAATCTAACTTCTCAACAAACCACGTTTTGGTCCGTGAATAGGATCTTCCACGATGATTGTTTGTCCTCGACTTGCGCCCAGAGAAATGATCGCGATCGGGATTTCCATCAAATCAGCAAGAAACTTGAGATAGGTCTTTGCTGCTTCAGGTAAATCTTCAACGTTTTTACATTCGCTAGTCGATTGCTTCCAACCTGCGAGAGTTTCGTAGATCGGCACGGCTCGGCCAAAGGCGCGAGCATCGCTGGGGAAATCGCGCACAATCTGACCATCGAGTTCGTAGGCGGTACAAACTTTGATTACTTCGAGATCATCGAGTACGTCAAGTTTGGTGACAGCAAGACAATCTAGCCCGTTAATGCGAACTGCATAACGACCGATTACGCCATCAAACCAACCACAACGGCGTTTTCGTCCTGTGGTAGTACCGAACTCTGCACCGACCTCGCCAATGTGAGCGCCAATGTCATCATGTAACTCGGTGGGGAAAGGTCCTTCACCAACACGAGTTGTATAGGCTTTGGCAACACCAATCACGCGATCGATGCAAGTTGGTCCCACACCTGCGCCGATGCAAGCACCGCCAGCCACAGGATTGGATGAGGTGACATAGGGATATGTGCCATGATCGAGATCTAGCAGGGTTCCCTGTGCGCCTTCAAACAAAATATTGCGCCGTTCGCGAATGGCGGCATCGATTTTGAGCGAAGCATCAACTACATAGGGACGCAGGCGATCGGCATAGCCGCGATACTCTTCAATGATCGCATCGACATCAAGCGGTTCTAAATTATAGAGCTTTTCTAAAACAATGTTTTTCTGCTCGATCGCCCAACGTAGCTTTTTAGGCATCCGTTTTGCGTCGATTAAATCCATAATCCGAATGCCAACACGCTCAGCTTTGTCAGCGTAGGTCGGACCGATACCACGCCCTGTAGTCCCAATTTTATGCTCGGCTCGCTGCTCTTCGGCGGCGCGATCCAGCACACAATGGTAAGGCATGGTGACATGGGCAGTTTGGGCGATGAATAGGTTGTCTGTTGATATACCCAGTTCGGTGAGTCGATCCACTTCTTGCAGAAGCACCTTCGGATCGATCACAGTGCCGTTGGCAATGATGCATTCCGTTTTGGGATACAGGATTCCTGAAGGAATCAGGTGTAGCTTAAAGGTGCGATCGCCAACGACGACCGTATGTCCTGCATTATTACCGCCTTGATAGCGAACAACAACATCTGCGGAGCGGCTCAGCAAGTCGGTAATTTTACCTTTACCTTCATCACCCCACTGCGCCCCAATAACAATTACATTAGCCAAGGGTCTATATGCTCAATCAATAAAATCTCACAATCACTAATCATCGCAAAAGAT
>JANMFC010000419.1:0-7346 GCA_031377675.1 Pseudanabaena sp. OTE_70b_metabat_355
AGATAAATCTCAGTTTTATAGTGCATCGCGCTTGCATTTACATCGTCATAGTTTGTCGCTTGATCAAGAAGAACAAATTGGGAAGTTAGAATATGAAATTGCCGTGATCGCTTTTGTAAAGCAGACTTTATTTGTGATCACCGACCACGCGATCTATCAATTTGAGCAAGGAAAACCTAAGCCTGTATATAAATCAGCGCGACCTTTTAAATGCGTTATTTCGCCGCAGGGCGATTGGATTGCCTTATCAACGGGTAAGCAATTAGAAATTCACAATTTAGTTCAGGGGCGCTCTATGCGTTTAGAGTTTGCCACAAGGGAGTTGAGTTGCATCATTGCTTTCGATCGCCATCATTTAGTTGCGATCACCAATAAGCCAGAGACTAATGAAAGTCGAGCGATCGTCATTTCGCGGCGCGGCAATATTATGTATCGACTAGCGTTACCAATCCCGATCAACTATGGGATTACCACATTTACTAGCGATCGCGTTCTTTTACGCGAAGCGGGTAATCATAAAAATATATATTTACTTGATTTAAAGCCCTATCGTTTGGCGCGAATTCCTTTGGAATATGATGTGTCGATGATGGTCGCGACAAGTTGGGGATATGCGATCGCCGCCAAATATAATGCCAAAAATAATGCCAAAAATAATGAGTACCAAACAATTTTGATTTTGTTAGATCTAAGCGGTCACAATATCAGTAATTTAATTATCGATGGTGAAGTTACCGCGATCGCGCCCATTGATACAAGTTTATTGGCGATCGCTATTTCAGGAATTTCAGGGCATAAACTCTATGCAATTAATCTCAAAAAGTTAGAAATTGATCTAGTCTTTTAAACTTACAGCGCTTTGCGCTTTGTTAAGACCCTCACCCCTAGCCCCTCTCCCAAAAAGGGAGAGGGGGACAAGAAAAACCAAAAAACAACTCTTGCTCCCCTTCTCCCTTCTTGGGAGAAGGGGCTGGGGGATGAGGGCAGATTTTCTATTTGCGTAAGGTGAGGTCTAAACTAAAAAAGACAGCGCTTAGCGCTGTCTTTTTCTTATTAAGAAGCAGAAGAACGCTTGCGTCGTGATGCTTCAGGAGATTGTATTGGCACAAACTCTTTATAGTTTTCCCTAAATTCAGCTTTAGGATCTTTAGTTAAATCAGCATTTTCATCATTAGCGATCGCTTCGACAGATTGAGGACGATTTACCTTCAAGATCAAACCGTTGGCAACAGTATTTGGTAATGAGGTAGTTGCAGCAACAACTTGTGGCTGACTAGTCTCGTTGACTTCTGGGCTGACCACTTCAGAATTAATTTCTGAATCAGCGATCTCAGGATCAGCACTCTCCACATCGGCGATCGGCGAGTCTGAGATCTCTGTATCCGCGCCCTCATTCCTATTAAGATCTCCATCAACATAGCCAAATTTACGATCAAAATTTGGTGCATCTACTGAATTTTTGGGTGTCAACGCATTAGCCGCCCTTGGTTCCTGCCCTGGAAGAGCCACCTGTACAATCACATTGCGTGGATCTTTGGGTTCGCGATCGATTAGGACTAGGGGCGAGATGCCAATCAGCGAGTAAACATCCTGCTCCTCCTCCGTCATCTCCACGACAATTACCTCTGGCGGCTCGATCACCTTAGTGCGAATCTCGCGTTTGTTGGGGCGATCGGGTCTACTCTCAGCAGCCGCTACGATTGGCTCAGCTTCCAAAACCTCGGCAGGTTCTTCGAGTTCTTCAGTAAAGGGTTTCGATGGCGAAATATTTGTGGAAATATTTGTGGAAATATTCGGTAAAGACAGCTTAGTGGGTACTGCGCGATCGACAATAACTTCGCGATCAATGCGTGGCTCGATTCTTGCCTCAACTCGGGGCTCAATCCTTGGCTCGATGCGTGGTTCAATCTTCGGCTCAATCCTTGGCTCAAAGCGCGATCGCACATCTACGGATCGCACTTCGACTGGAGGTGTTTTTTCGACTTCTCGTAGATCTCTGGATTCCTTCGGTAAAGCACGTTTGCCACGGCGACGCAAATTGCTGCGTTCTTGATAGCTAGGATGATTGACCAGATTTGGTTCCAACCCACCACCCAACTCAGAATCACCCTCACCATCTTCATAGTCAGAAGTGAAATCCAGTTGATTCGATTGCTTGGTTTCCCAAGTCCGTGCGGTCGAGTCCACCATCTGCCCCACCGATTCCCCAGGCAGATGCATCAAGTGACCTAAGCCACCACAAGCTGCACAAGGGCGACCAAATAACTCATAAATGCTCTGACCTTGACGCTTACGGGTTAGCTCAACTAGTCCTAGCTCCGTCAGTTGAGCAATTTGAGGGCGAGACTTGTCCGATCGCATCGCCTTATTAAAATGCTCTAACAATTGCAATTGATCGCGGCGGGTATCCATATCGATGAAGTCCACCACAATCACCCCCGCAATATTTCGCAAGCGAATTTGACGGGCAATTTCCACGGCGGCTTCGCAGTTAGTCCATAACACCGTTTCGCGGGAGGTTTGAGACCTTGTGAAGGAGCCTGAGTTAACGTCAATTACAGTTAGGGCTTCAGTTGGCTCAATGATGATATAGCCGCCACTGGGCAGATCAACTCTGGGTTTCAGCGCTTCACGGATACCTGCATTTACGCGAAAATATTCCAAAATCGAGGTGCGTTCACGGTGATGATCAAGCATTAAACCCGCAGGAATTTTGCCATCTCCCCAACCGAGTAAATGTTGCTTAATCCGCCGTAAGCCATCGCTAGTATCAGTCACAATCCGATTCACATCGGTGGCATACAGGTCACGCAATACGCGCTGCACAAAATCTCGTTCGCGATCAAGTAATGTCGGCTGACGAGTAGTCGCCACATCCTGCTGAATGCCTTCCCACTGACGTTGCAAATTATCGAGATCCTCAATAATCTGCTCTTCAGGCATCCCATCCGCCTCAGTTCTTACCAAGATGCCCATACCCGCAGGTTTGACTAAAATGGCGAGGGCGCGAAGTCGATTGCGCTCTGCTTCACTGCGAATTCGTCGAGATAAGTTGACCCCACGTCCAAAGGGTAGCAACACCACATAGCGCCCTGGCAGGGAAATATTACCTGTCAAACGGGGACCTTTGTTACCTGTTGGTTCCTTCATTACCTGAACCAACACACGCTGTTGTGGTACGACTAGATCACTGATCGAACCCGACGATCGCCGCATTTTTAAGGGGCCCAAATCGGTAATGTGAATAAAGCCATTGCGATCGCCATCACCAATATTTACAAACGCGGCATCAATACTGGTTAAGACATTTTCGACAACGCCTAAGTACACATCCCCAACCTGATGAGTTCCTGCGGCAACTACAATTTCTTCAATTTGATCTTCACTAAATACAGCAGCAATTCGATACTGCTCGGCAATAATTATTTGCTTTGGCATTCATTTTCCTCAGAATTTCTTCGATTCAAAAGAGCCAGCCTAAAAAATCAACCTAAAACTTACCTAAAGCCTACCTAAAAGAGGCTTCAAAACAGAACATACCAATAACGGAATTAAGAAAAAAATTTCGATCGCAAATGTTTTTTAATCGTCAATCAGCCACAAAGCTATGTACCGAAGCTCGTAACTGATTACTGGGTCTGCTCTGACCTCACGATAACTAGGCATACTGCCCAGACATATTGCTTTACTCGGAATGGTTTAGATACCCAAGACTATGTCGCTCTCCTGAGAGAGCAATACTCACTACGATGCAGTATGACTATAGTTGATGGGGAGTTGGTGGGTGTTCGTTAAGAGAATAAAGTTATTTCTTAGACTGGCTTAAATTGGAGTTTGTTAAACTTAAACTATCTAGAAGTTGCTTACACCATTTGCCTACAGCTAGCTTGTAGGTAAAACAGCGCACTTGATGAGTCAAGTCTATGATTATGGTGAGTAAGCTTGGCGACTTAACTAGAAGCACTTGAATTAGATGACAAGAATTAGATACTCAAATTAAATACTAAATGCAAATATTATGCAAATATTAAGTGCATTTAGCCAGCATCTAATCTTAGCCAGCGTCTAGGTTAAGCCTATAGTAGTATTATAGCGCAGGATTGAGCGTTACAATTTCTTAATAGTGTTTTAATATTAAGTGAGTTGGCACAATTAAATATAAAACCAGAACCAAACCCTGTGGCGCACGCTGCGCGTGCGCCACAGGTTTTAGGATTTTACATTTAATTGTGCCAACTCACTTAATTGATAGCTAAATTTAAGAAAAAGCAAGCCACCCCTTAAAATTCATGAATATGAGGATAAAGTTCTGAGTACGCGAGTAGTTATAGTTCGTCATGGCGAAACTAATTTTAATATCATCAGCAAAATCCAAGGACGTGGCAATTACGATCGCCCAGAATTGCAGTCTGTTTTGACCGAAAACGGTATGCAGCAAGCCAAACTAGCTGGTAAAGCTCTGGCAAATTTGAATATTGATATCGCCTATGCTAGTCCTCTAGTTCGCGCTCAGAATACAGCTCGAATAATTTTGGCTGAGAATTTTAATCCGCCTGAATTAAATACAACTGATGGGTTACTGGAAATCGATCTCAGCGAGTGGGAATCGATGATCTCTAGTGATGTCAAAGAAAAATTTCCCGAAAAGCATCATGATTGGCAGTATCAGCCCGATCAATTTCAACTAGGCGATCGTTACCCTATTCGTGATTTGTTCACTCAAGCACAGGCTTTGTGGGCGGATCTCTTGGAAAAACACCAAGACAAAACGATTCTGCTCGTAGGACATAGCGGGATCAATCGGGCGCTAATTTGCTCAGCGATCGGCATTCCGATTAACCTATATCACAATATTCAGCAAGCCAACTGCGCGATTAATGTGCTGAATTTTCAAGGCTCCACCCTTGCCGATGGTGTACAGCTTGAATCATTAAATCTCGTTAGCCATCTGGAACCAATTTCTGGATCACCGATGCCATCCTTCCGCAAAAATCATCATGGTTCACGACTATTGTTAGTTCGTCATGGTGAAACCGAATGGAATCGCCAAAAACGCTTTCAAGGTCAGATCGATGTCCCCCTCAATAACAATGGTCACGCTCAAGCCCGACGCGCCAGTGAGTTTTTAGCCAAAGTCAAAATCGACAAAGCCTTTAGCAGCCCCATGTTGCGCCCCAAAGATACGGCTTTAGAAATTTTGAGTAAACACGGCAACATCAAACTTGAGCTATTTGATGAACTCAAAGAAATTTCCCACGGTTTATGGGAAGGCAAATTTGAGCATGAAATCGAGGCTGAATTTGCAGGTGAGTTAGCACTATGGCAGTCTCAGCCTGAAACAGTGCAAATGCCCGAAGGCGAAAATCTCCAGCAGGTTTGGGATCGGGTGGCGATCGTTTGGCAAAAAATTGTCGAGTCAGTTCCCGCAGGTGAAACCGCGATCGTGGTCGCCCATGATGCGGTAAACAAAGCTATTTTATGTTTGTTATTCGATTTAACACCCGAAAAGTTCTGGATATTTAAGCAGGGTAATGGCGGTGTAAGTGTAATTGATTATCCTCAAGGCGCACAGGGTCGTCCAGTTTTACAATCGGGTAATATCACCACCCACCTATCTGAGGGCATTCTCGATCGCACCGCCGCAGGTGCTTTATAGTCAAACCCAGAGAAAAGTTTAAAAGTGCCGCAAAGCGGGACTTTTAAACTTTTCTCTGGGTTTGATGTCAGCGCTTTGCGCTGTAAGATAGACGCATTTTCTGCTAATTTGGTGTAAAGGATTTATTTCGGCATTTTGTTTTAGTAATCGGAGTTAAAAAAATGACTATTCTCTTTCAACTTTTATTAGCCGCTTTTGTGCTTTTTTCCTTCGTATTGGTAGTTGGTGTTCCTGTAGCCTATGCATCTCCTAGCTCTTGGAATCAATCAAAGCCTCTTTTATTCCTCGGCTCTGTGATCTGGTTAGCATTTGTTATCGTCATTGGTATTTTGAATGCGTTTGTCGCTTAACTAATGTTTTGAAAGAGCGCCATGCGCTCTTTCAAAATTAAATTTTTTAATCTTGTTTTTTAATAGTTAACTTTATGACTGTTTTTTCAGGTAGCTTTACCAATACCGATAGTTTGCGCTTTGCGATCGTGGTTGCTCGGTTTAATGATTTGATCGTTGGTAAACTCCTCCAAGGTTGTCAAGATTCCCTGCTAAGACATGGGGTTGATGTTTCTGAAAATGGTAGTCAGGTTGACTATGTTTGGGTGCCTGGTAGCCTCGAAATATCGATGGTGACAAAGGAGTTAGCCGTTTCAGGTCGTTACGATGCGATTATTTGTTTGGGTGCAGTCATTCGTGGCGATACACCCCATTTTGACTATGTAGCGAGTGAAGTCTCCAAGGGTGTCGCCGCCGCTTCCTTTCAAACGGGTGTGCCGATTATTTTTGGGGTGCTGACTACTGACACGATGCAACAGGCTCTAGAACGCGCTGGCATCAAGAGTAATAAAGGATGGGAATTTGGGATGGGTGCGATCGAAATGGCAAATCTCATGCGCCAACTTCGTAAATAGCCCATAAATAATGCTCAGGATATGGAAACACTCTTCAACTCGCTAGCCAATTGGTTTTATCAACTCGAACAATGGGCTGATGTCTTGGTGAATAATCAACTCAATCAAGCCTCTTGGACAAGTGTGGGTATCGTATTTTTGGCGGGGCTAGTCACGAGCCTCACGCCCTGTACTCTATCGATGTTGCCGCTCACGATTGGCTATATTGGTGGCTATGAGTCCAAAAGTACATGGCGATCGGCGTTGCAATCGGCTTGGTTTTGTTTAGGATTTGCGATCGCCCTCACGGGTTTTGGCATAGCCGCCGCTCTCCTTGGCAAAATTTATGGGCAAACCGCTTGGGGATGGTCAGTGGTGATGGGGCTAATTGCGATCGCGATGGGATTGCAGTTATTAGAAGTAATTTCTTTACGTTTACCAAGTTTTGGTAATTGGGAAATATCGCAAAATTTACCGCAGGGATTGCGATCGCTGCTAGTTGGTTTGTCATTTGGTTTTGTGGCTTCGCCTTGCAGTACGCCCGTACTAGTGACGCTGTTAGCTTGGGTAAGCGGCTCTGGAAATTTGCTGGTGGGTACAGAGTTTTTGCTAGCTTATGCGATCGGTTCCGTCCTGCCCTTAGCGATCGCTGGCACATTTACGGGAATTATCAAACAGTTTTTAGAATTACGGCGTTGGTCAAGCTGGTTAAATTTGGGAAGTGGAATTATTTTGATCGGCTTCGGCACAATTTCTATTTTGAGCAAAATAATCTGATTCTTAAAAATAAAATGGGCGCGGGCGAAG
>JANMFC010000420.1:0-6182 GCA_031377675.1 Pseudanabaena sp. OTE_70b_metabat_355
GCGTGCGAATCCGCTTATTTGGGTTCTTGGTTAGAACTTACGCAACCCAACCAAGAACTAAAGTTCTTGGCTCAAAGCTAAAGTCAGCTAAAGCAGACTAAAAGAATCTCTCTAATCAACCCGTTTCAACGGGTTTAAGCTTTCAGACCGCAATTTATTGCAGGGGCTACTGCTAAAATCTCAACACCTTTCGCATCAGGAGTGCGCTGTAATGCTCAAGCAGAACCACCGTGCGTGGGTCGAAGTCGATTTATCGGCAATTAAGCACAATATCCATCAATTAAAATCTCTACTGACATCGCCAACGGAGTTAATGGCGATCGTCAAAGCTGATGCTTACGGACATGGAGCGATCGATGTTAGCCAAATCGCGATCGCGTCTGGAGCGGCATGGCTAGGCGTGGCGACTATTCCTGAAGGCATTCAGTTGCGGCGGGCGGGGATCACTGCGCCGATTGTGGTTTTGGGCGCAACCAATGGGGTTGATGAAATTAAAGCGATCGCCGAATATCGCATCCAGCCCACGATTTGTAATTCTAAACAAGCCCTGATTTATCACGAAGTCTTATCTAGTATGGGTGAGCAGATACCTGTCCATCTAAAAATTGATACGGGGATGTCGCGGCTGGGAGTGAATTGGCAAGAGGCGATCGCTTTTATTAAGCTGGTGCAGCATTTACCAAACCTAGAGATCATGAGCGTGTATTCCCACTTTGCGACTGCCGATGATTACGATCGCGAGTTTATGCAATTACAATCACAGCGATTTAAGCAGGTGATCGCCGATCTCAAATCGGAAGGTATTTATCCGCCACGCATTCATATTTGCAACACCGCCGCGATGTTATGCGATCGCCATATACATTACGACATGGTGCGAACTGGTTTAGGTATCTACGGGCTATATCCAGCGCCCCACCTCAAAAATATCATTGATTTGCGTCCCGCCCTGACCGTTAAAGCGCGAATTACTCAAGTTAAGGAAATTACCACAGGCACAAGTGTCAGCTACGGGCGATCGTTCATTGCCCTACAGGATATGAAAATTGCAACCGTGGCGATCGGTTATGCTGATGGCATTCCGCGTGGTTTATCTAATCGCATTCGCGTAGCGGTGAATGGTCAGAAAGTGGCTCAGATTGGCACAATTACGATGGATCAATGTGCGATTGATATCACCCATGTTCCCCATGTAAATTTGGGAGACGAAGTGACATTTTTGGGTGGTGATTCTGAAAATACCGCCGATGATTGGGCAAATTTGTTAGGTACGATTTCTTGGGAAATTCTGTGCGGATTCAAACATCGGTTGCCAAGAATTAATGTTGCCAAATTAAGCCGTTTTGAGAATTTGAGTAACCACAAATAAATTTATGAAATCTGGTTATACCCTACCCGTTTTTGCGATCGCTGCGGCAAAAGCTGCCATTTTAATTCTCCAAAAAGAACAATTACAATCTGTAAATCTTGATTTATTAGAGTCGGGAACGGGTGAAATTGCGATCGCTCAAAGTGCGATCATTGACGAAAATACCGCCCTTGCGATCGCCATTAGCGAACCTGGGGACAATCTCGATCTCACCGCAGGAACTCCAGTCTGGGCATGGGTGCAGCTAGAAAATTCAACGGATCAAGAACCTCAATCAAGATTGATCTTAGAAGCAGGAGAAGGTTTAGGAAGAAGGGCAACTGGTGAACCCGCGATCTATCAATTAGCAAAAAACTTAGCAGAGATAAATCTTTTACCTTTATTGCCACCAAATATAATTGCCCGAATTAGATTTATTTTACCCGAAGGGCGATCGCTTGCTAAGCGCACATCTAATGCGGCTTTTGGGATTTTAGAAGGGCTGTCATTATTAGGAACTTCGGCAATATCTAAACCGCTTTCTATCGAAGATAAACTAGAAGAATTCCGCAAAGATCTACAGACAAAAGCAAAAAGTTCTGACAAAATTGCCCCAAAAATTGTTTTTTATATCGGTGCAAATGGCTATCAAGTAGCGCAAAATCTAGGATTCTCAGATTCTCAATTAGTCCAGACTGCCAATTGGATTGGGGCGATGTTAGTGGAAGCCGCACTTTTAGGTATAACTTCTATTACCTTGATTGGCTATCATGGTAAGTTACTCAAACTAGCAGGCGGAATTTTTAATACTTCGAGTCACTTAGCTGATGCGCGGATCGATATTCTGGTGCGAGCGGCTGTCCATGTAAATTTGCCTATAGAGATAATTCAACAGATTGAGCGATCGCCCACGGCGGAGTCTGTACATAAATTATTGATTGAGAATCAATGCGATCGCCTAATTTTTGGATATCTCACCAACCAGATTACCCAACGCGCCACCGCATATATTCAGAAATATACCGATCGCCAAGTCGAAATTAAAACTATATTGTGCGATCGATTAGGAAAGTTAGTTCTCTAAAGGTCACGATATGCTTCCTCATCTTCTGGAGATGCCCACTCACTTAGAGTTCCTTCGATCGCATTGAGATAATCTAAATCTAAGGGCGGCAATTTTTTAATAAACACGCGATCTTCATCAATTTCAAATACAACAACATCACCTTGAGATATTCCCATCGCACTGCGA
Source organism: Pseudanabaena sp. OTE_70b_metabat_355 (assembly GCA_031377675.1). Lineage (GTDB taxonomy): Bacteria > Cyanobacteriota > Cyanobacteriia > Pseudanabaenales > Pseudanabaenaceae > Pseudanabaena. The sequence goes on from JANMFC010000420.1 coordinate 2,601, forward strand.
ATGGCGTGAGGAATTGTTGTCTGAAATTTAGAAGTTACTTTTGAGGCTAAAAGCTTTTGGGTTATTTGCATAGTAATGCCATAATTCAGTATTACTGTAATCTAGTATTACGATAACATCTTGATTAAAGCGCTTTGCGCTTTCTTTGTTTTTTGATCTTAGAGTTTTACAATGCAACCAGTTTATATTGTCGGTGCGGGACCGGGCGACCCTGATTTAATTACCGTTAAGGGGCGAAATCTCTTAATTAAAGCCGATGTCGTGGTTTATGCAAATTCTCTCATTCCCGATGTGATGTTGCAATGCTGTCGCGCCGATGCCGAAATTATCCCCAGCGCCAGTAAATCTCTTGAGGAAATTTTGGAGATTGTGATCGAGCGGGTGCGATCGCAAAAACTTGTAGTACGTCTCCATGACGGCGATCCGAGTCTATATGGCGCAATTCAAGAACAAATTATCGCCCTTACCGAAGCAGAAATTCCCTTTGAAATCATTCCTGGGGTCAGCGCTTTTCAATTGGCGGCGGCGCGTTTACAAGTAGAACTTACAATTCCTGAGTTAGTGCAGACGATTATTCTCACGCGCATTAGCGGACGGACTCAAGTTCCCGAAAAAGAAGAATTATCGAGTCTCGCGGCTCACCAAGCATCATTATGCCTCTATCTCAGCGCTCACCATGTTGAGAATGCTCAAGCAAAGTTAATGGAGCATTATCCATCTAATACTACTGTCGCTATTTGTTATCGCTTGGGTTGGGAAGATGAAAAGATTCTCACGGTTCCATTGGCAGATATGGCTTCGGTCACGCAAAAAGAGAATTTAACTAGAACGACTTTATTTGTGATTAGTCCTGCTTTAAATCATATTCAACAAGGTGGGTTACAAATTACGAAGTCGCAGTTGTATAGTTCCCATTACAAACGTCTTTTTCGATAAACCCAAAAAAGCTATAGCGCACGCTGCGCGTGCGCTATAGCTTTTTTGGGTTCAGATAGCGATCGCACTGACTGCAACATATAATTAGCAACGATTTCGATCTCTTCTAAAGTATTAAACCGACCAATCCCAAATCGAATTGAAGCATTAGCGAGTTCATGGGAATGTCCTAAAGCTTTGAGAACATGGGATGGTGCGGTTTTTGCCGAAGAACAAGCGGAACCTGAAGAGACAGCGACAATTGGTTGTAATGCAAGCATCAATGCTTGACCGTTAATGTTGGGAAAACTGACATTCAGATTACCCGCAAGGCGTTGGGTCGGATGTCCATTGAGAATAATGCGATCAAGTTCACTTAATCTTTGCCATAGATGCTGACGTAGATTGAAAGTATGTTGTTGTTCCGATGCTTGAGAGGCGATCGCGATTTCTAGAGCCTTGGCAAAACCAACGATTTGGGGGGTATAGAGTGTACCTGATCGCATTCCCCGTTCATGTCCTCCCCCATGCAGTTGCGGTGCAATACTAACCCTCGGATTACGCCGCCGCACATATAAGGCTCCAATTCCCTTTGCACCATAAATTTTGTGAGCCGTCAGAGACATCAAGTCAATTTGCATCCGATTCACATCAAGGGGGATTTTGCCGATCGCTTGAGCTGCATCACTATGAAAGAGAACTTGATGATCATGACAGATTTTGCCGATATCAGCGATCGGTTGCAGCACCCCAATTTCATTATTGGCTGCCATTACCGAAACTAAAATTGTGTCAGCACGAATAGACTGCTCTAATTGCGACAAATCAATTAATCCATCAGCTTGCACGGGTAAATAGCTAACTTCAAAACCGAGAGATTGCAAATAAGCACAGGGATCGAGAATGGCGCGATGTTCCGTTTGGACAGTGATGATATGCCGTCCTTTTTGGTGATAGGCTTCGGCAACGCCTTTAATGGCGAGATTATTCGCTTCAGTCGCGCCACTGGTGAAAACAACTTCTTCAGGTGATGCATTAATCGAATCAGCGATCGCCTCCCGCGCTAATTTGACGGCGGCGGCGGCTTCCCAACCATAGAGATGTCCAGAACTTGCAGGATTGCCAAAGGATTCTCGAAAATATGGCAACATCGCCTCTAGCACTCGCTCATCAACGGGTGTGGTCGCCTGACAATCGAGATAAATTGGTCTTTGCATAAAATCTATTTAATAGAAAAGGCACAAAGCCCCTTCTTTATTATTGTAATTGCTTTAAAGCCTCTGCGGAACCGACTACAGAAATCGCGGGAGTAGTAAAGTACTTTTGCGCCACATTTAACACCTCAACTTGAGTCACAGCAGCGATCGCTTCCACAAACTGGCGATCAAACTCCAAACCTAAACCCATCACTTCATACCAACCATATACCTGAGCGATTTGACTATTGGTTTGCTTGCCGAGAGCATACTGCCCCAGCAATTTACTCTTACAGATTCTTAATTCCTCTTCCGTAAGCATCTCCGTTGCTAAGCGTTCACATTCATAACGCAATCCTTCTAAAGCCGTACCCGTATTTTGAGAAGCAGTGCCAATATAGGCGACAAACTGCGATGCTTCTAAGCGAGTGGGATAAAAGGCAGAAACCTCATAGGCAAGTCCCCGCTTTTCGCGTAGTTCTACAAATAGACGACTGGATAGACCATTGCCTAGATAGGTAGAAATAATTTTCAGGGCGGCATAGTCGGGCGAACTAACTGATGGTGCGGCATAGCCAATCACCACGATCGCCTGTTGCGTGTCCTGTTCGTGGGTTGCTAAAATTGGTTGAAATTCTGGGGTTGGGGTGGCGATCGCTACGGGTTCGGGTGGATTTTGCCAATCACCAAAAGCTTCAGAGACAACAGCGATCGCCTGTTCGGGTTGAATATTACCCGCAATGCTGATCACCATGCGATCAGGGCGCAAGTACTTGTGATGGAAATTCACGAGATCGTCACGGGTAATCTGACTTACGCTCTCTTCTGTACCCAGACTAGAAAATCCGTAAGGATGATCACCATACATTAAGCGTTGTAAGCGATCGTAGGCAATGGTAAATGGTCGCTCCTGTTGCGATCGGATCGATTGGATTGTTAACCTGCGCTCGAGATCTAGTTCACTATCGGGATAACTAGGCGATCGCAAAATCTCGGCACTCAGCAATAACATATCTCGAAAATCTGAGGTAATCGTTTTCAGGGACAGCACAAAATAATCACTCGCAGATTCGGTTCCCAATGAAGCGCCAATCGATTCTACCTGTTCAGCAATTTCTAGGGAGGAATAGCGCTCTGTGCCACGGGTCATCAGTGAGGCAGCCAAATGGGTTAAGCCCGATTTTGCCACGGTTTCCACAAGCTCACCACCCGCAAAAAAGCACCTTGCGGCAATAATATCGGCGGTAGGATTTTCATTAACTAAGATGACAAGCCCATTAGCTAGCACTAAGCGATCGCTTTTGGGTTTGGACATTGTTGTAATAGACAAAATTTTTCACCGAGATTATAAAAGCTCAAAGATGTGCCAAACAGTTAGGTTTGAGACTTGTTTCGATATCAACCTTATCAAATTTTCAACGACTAAGGAATGAAAATCAATTAAAACCCAAATTTGTTGGCGCGGGCGAAG
>JANMFC010000429.1:0-20976 GCA_031377675.1 Pseudanabaena sp. OTE_70b_metabat_355
CTTCGCCCGCCCCAACAAAATTCGGTTTTAATTGATTTTCATTCCTAAGTAATTCCAAAAGTAGCAAACTTAAGCCATTTAATATCGTTTACCATGCGACATTTCTATATAAGTAGGTCGGCTTCATAAAAACAAGAGTCCAAATAAGTTGATTCGCCCGCGAAGCGGGCGAATCAACTTAATTTGGGTTTTATATTTAATTATGCTGACCTACTTGGATGAAAAATTTATTTAACCAAAAACAGACCATGAAAATTGTATTAACGGGTGCTACGGGCTTTGTAGGCGTGAAGTTAGTAGAACGATTACAAGCGCTTGACCATCAGATTATTGTTTTAGTGCGTAATCCCCAAAAAGCAGCCCGCCAATTTCCCCAAAAATTATTTCCGAATCTGGAAATAATTGGCTACGATCCCCTGAAATTAGGTGATTGGGCTGAAGCGATCGCTGGCAGTAACGCCGTGATCAACCTCACAGGCGAACCTTTGGCGGGTGTACGCTGGACAAACAAGCGCAAACAGGAAATTCGTGATAGTCGCATTCTCACCACAAAAATCTTGGTAGAGGCGATCGCTAAAGCCTCAGTCAAGCCCGAAGTCTTCATCAGTGGATCAGCGATCGGATTTTACGGCACTAGTCTTGATAAAAGTTTTGATGAATATAGTGATGGTGGTCAAGACTTTCTCGCAAATGTTTGCAAGGACTGGGAAGCAGCAGCAGAAAGAGTGACCGATTTGGGTGTGCGTCTGGTCAAGCTCCGCACAGGAATTGTGTTGGGCATGGGTGGAGCGATCGCCAAAATGCTACCGATTTTTCAAGTTGGGGGTGGCGGCAAAATTGGCAGTGGCAAGCAATGGTTTTCATGGATACATCGCGATGATCTGGTCAACTTAATTTTATTTGCTCTGACTGATTCGCAAATTGTCGGTGTGTTAAATGCCACCGCGCCTCAGCCTGTCACCAATGATGATTTTACGATCGCCTTTGCCAAAGCGATTAAACGTCCTGCTTTTTTACCAGTGCCTGCGGCAGCTTTGATTTTGTTGTTTGGTGAAAGTGCGATCGTGCTGTTGGATGGTCAGCGTGTTCTGCCCCAAAAAGCCAAGATTAACAAATTTGTGTTCAGCTATCCTGATATTGATTCAGCTTTAGCGCAAATTTTTGCTTAAAACCTAAATAAGCTGTAGCGCACGCGCAGCGTGCGCTACAGCTTATTTAGGTTTTATATTTAATTATGCCTATCTACTTATTTTGTCGTATTAAAAAAAATTAACAGATATATCTATCTTTTTTTACATTTATCGGTTAGAGTTTGCGAGTGAACATTAACCTAAGTCGTAAGTCTTAGGAAGCTTCGTTGCTACAGCGCGGAGTGAATGTAATCTAGTTTAGTGGTGTGACGTTTCGGTTTCTAATCTCAAACTGAAAACCCAAACTGAAAACCCAGACTGAGAATCCAGACTGAGGAGCAAACACTAGGAGTTAATTACAATGGGAATTTTTACCAAGCTCAAAGATTTTGTTGGTTTGAATGAAGCTCAAGAGTACGAATATGAGTACGACGAAGCCTCTAGCAACGAATATCAAGGACTTTACCAAGAAGAAAATGGCGAGATCGCTGCACCAGAACCTGAAGAAGCACCAGCTCGTCGCACCCGTGAGCGTCCTACAGCATTGAGAGCTACGCCTGAAGGTATGAGCAATGTGATCGGTATGCCCAATGCTGCAAACGGTATATCCCAAGTATTGGTAGTTGAACCGCGCAGCTTTGAAGAAATGCCCCAAGCCATCCAAGCATTGCGCGAGCGCAAATCGGTTGTGCTTAACCTGACGATGATGGACCCAGAACAAGCTCAGCGTGCAGTTGATTTCGTAGCTGGCGGTACTTATGCCCTTGACGGACATCAAGAACGCATTGGCGACAGCATCTTCTTGTTTGCCCCTTCCTGTGTTCAGGTCACATCTCAGTCTTCCGTACTAAACGATGCACCCATGAGTCAGCCTCGCGTAGTCCGTCCGACTGCCGCACCTGCACCTGCATGGGCTTCCGAAGCACCTATTAGCCGTTTCGCGCAATAGTGTTTTGCGGGATCGTATCTCGCGGGATAGCTTAGTTAATTATTGGTAAATTCTTGTACTGGTAAACTTTTGAAAGCTCAACTCAGTATTATCGGTGGCGGTGTAATGGGTGAGGCAATTTTGTCTTGCCTTATTGATAGTCAGATTTATCTGCCATCCGATGTCTGCGTCAGTGATCCGATGCAAGAACGTCGAGAGGTTTTGGCAAAAAAATATGGCGTAAAAGTTACGCCGAATAACTTGGTGGCTGCTGATGCAGAGATTATGCTGCTCGCAGTCAAACCTCAATCACTGAACGCGGCCGCGATCGCCCTTGAAAACCCTCCTGCTAATTGCATCATTTCAATTTTGGCGGGTGTGACCTTGGCACAACTAGAGGCGATGTTTCCCTCTAAGCCGATTGTCCGCGCTATGCCAAACACACCCGCGCAAGTTGGTGCAGGAGTAACCGCGATCGCCCCTAATGCGTTAGTGAATCCCGCACAGCTAGAGGCTGTGCGAAAAATTTTTAGTGCGGTCGGTACGGTGGTCGAAGTTGCCGAGTCGCTGATGAATGCGGTGACAGGTTTATCTGGTTCTGGTCCTGCCTATGTTGCGCTCATGGTTGAGTCGATGGCGGATGGTGGTGTGGCGGCGGGTTTGCCGAGGGCGATCGCCATGCAATTAGCCACCCAAACCGTTTTAGGCACAGCCCAGTTATTAACTAAAACCCAAATTCATCCTGCTCAGTTAAAGGATCAAGTCACCAGTCCTGCGGGAACAACGATCGCGGCGATCGCCCATTTAGAAAAAGCTGGCTTACGTTCCGCTATGATAGAAGCCGTGCTTGCAGCAACCCGTCGGGCTGACGAGTTGGGGAAGTAGTTATTTTTGCGTAGGGTCGTGCAACGCCCGATCCTAGGTATGTAGTTGAGCAGATTGGGAGTAAGAGATTTTGGATTATCGTCAAGCGGGTGTAGACATCGAAGCAGGTCGTACCTTCGTTGAAAAAATTCGCGATTCCGTTGCAAGAACCCATCGACTTGGTGTACTAGGCGATCTCGGTGGTTTTGGTGGCTGTTTTGAGTTACCCACAGGCTATCGACAACCCGTTCTCGTTTCAGGGACAGACGGTGTTGGCACAAAGCTAAAAATTGCTCAAGCCGCGAATAAGCATGACAGCATCGGCATTGATCTGGTCGCGATGTGCGTAAATGATGTACTAACCTCTGGCGCAGAGCCATTATTTTTCTTAGATTATTTAGCTACAGGTAAGCTGGAACCCGATCAATTGTCGGAAGTAGTCAAGGGGATCGCCGATGGTTGTCAGATGGCGGGTTGTGCCTTACTCGGCGGCGAGACAGCGGAGATGCCAGGGTTTTATGGTGTCGGTGAATATGACGCGGCGGGATTTTGTGTAGCGATCGCCGAAAAGTCCGAAATGCTAAATGGTACTCAGGTAAATATCGGTGATGTCGTCATCGGTTTAGCTAGTTCAGGTATTCATAGCAATGGTTATAGCCTTGTCCGTAAAATCATTGAAAGTAAGGGCTACAACTGGGGTGGCAAGCTAGAAATTTCGCCTGAAACTAAGGGTTTGACCTTGGCTGAAGTTTTTCTAACACCTACTCAAATCTATGTCAAGCCAGTTTTGGCAGCCCTGAAAGCTGATTTAGGTATTCATGGACTCGCCCACATTACAGGCGGCGGCTTACCCGAAAACTTGCCCCGTTGTTTAGGTCATGGTCAAGCCGTACAGATCGTTCGTGATAGTTGGGATATTCCCACCATCTTCCAATGGCTACAGTCGGAAGGAGAAGTTCCCGAACTAGATATGTTCAATACTTTTAATATGGGAATTGGCATGGCGGTGGTAGTTGCTCCCGAAAAAGCAGATGAGGCGATCGCTTATTTTCAATCCCAAGGGTTTACCACTAATCGCATTGGTGAAGTAATCGCAGGAGAGCGATCGCTGATTTTCGTATAGATTCATCGCTAGTTCAAGAATTAACTAAAGCGATCGCTACGGCACAAGCCTTTAACTCTGGTTGCTTGGAATAGCGATGAAACTGCTTATCGGTTAGGTTATTTCTCTGACTTTACCTGATGGGTGGTTTTAGTATTCAAACATCCGTTTGCAGACTATCCAGAAGCCTAAATACCTGAATCATGGCTAAATTTAATTGTTGAACGTGCTTTTTGCTTAATTTGCCTAGTCGCCTTAAAATTAGCGATCGCTCAATTGTAACAATTCTAGTGACTCTCACTTTGGACACAACTTTTAAGCCTGTATCCCTAAATTCCGTATCAGATGGATGGATTATAAATTCTCCTTCACTTAAATTCTCAACACTTTGTGATGAGATAAAGCAAAGAGTAACGTCATTGCTTTTAGGTGTAGACCATAGGACAAGCGCAGGTCTTAGTTTGTTTTGACTGAGATCTGTAAATGGGAATGGGACTAAGACAATATCACCCTTATTCACTAGACTGGTTCTCCATCCATAAGAGTATATAAGTCTGGCTCATCATCAAGAAATTTGAATGCGCCGCTAGCTTGGGCTAATTGAGCTAGTTCGCGGGTAGATGGTTCAGACAAGGAATAAAATAATCTTTCGGTTAAAAGGTCTTGTTCTTCTTTGGTTAGAGATAAGACTATTTGCACGATTGAATCAACTAGTTTTGTATTCATATTCTCTTTCTAATAGATTTTCATTTAAGCTTTTTAAACTAAAAACGACAACTACGAATAAATTGACCTATGGAAACCTCAATATTAACTATTTGATCGATCCACTCTTCCATCTCCTTTGGACTAATAGGTATAGTTTTAGATGCTACAGAAACTGTGTACTGATCTCCTAAAACTATAGGTGGAAGATACATTAAATCTTGATTTAAGGTTTCCATCGACAAAACGTTTTCTCCCCAAACGCCTCTACACTCAAAATTTTGCCTTCCTGTAGCAAGTAGAGACAGTAATTTTTGTGTGTATTTTCCTTGTATAACTTCATCTTCCAATTTTTTCATTTCAACCGCAACTAAATCGTTAATTGTTTCTAAATTAGGAAGTCCAGCATTTTTAACAGATTCTTCCAGCCATTGTCCAACTGACATCTCACTCTGAAATTTAGGAGCCTGCCGTGCAATAGTGAAAAAAGCAAATCCTGGATCTGCAATTTCTTGGAGTGCTTGGACTCTATTCCCCCAAATCTTAAATTCATTTGGCACAGTTAATAAATGGTACAAATCTTTTGGCAAATTAAGGCAGAGTGTTGCCAATGCTGACGAAAATTCATAAGCTTGTAAAACGTCATTGGTTTTAATTGAGTTGGCTAGACAGTGCGTTGCAACTGAATAAATCACCAGATTAGGATTGTAAAGGTTTTGCATAACTTCTTGTGTCCAGATTTTTTGTTGAACCAATCTAGAATCATGATCCAACAATCCAATTCCCTGAGCTTTAAGTTTAAACTCTGCATAGGTTGCATTGGCTTCTGTTAAAGCAAACATACTAAATGGAACACGGACAATACGTTGTTTACTAGAATTAGAAAAAACTGTACAAACAAAAGGTCTATCCACTCTTGGTTTGCCATCAGCACCAAATTCAATACCACAACTGTACTCATATCCCCAAGGTTCTATCCCAACTGATCTTTCTTGCTCTATTTTATAATTCTCTGTGTAATAAGTCGCAAGCCTTGCTCTATAGCGTTCGGAATTAGCAATTACAATTCTATAAAATTCCTGTTCATCTTGATTAGTCCACGCATTGATAGCATTGTAAATAAGAATTAGTTGTCTTTGTCCCCAAAGAGTAGATGTATGATCTAACCAATGAGTAAATTCATGCACGCAAGTTGATCCAAACTTTATTATTGATTCATGATTTTCTTGCAGTGTAGATATTTCCCCCTTTCGATACGATTCAGTACTTGATTTAAATATTTTTATTAGTTCGGAAAAACTTTGTTCATCTAAATAGTCAAGAAAAACTATTTGCGAAAAATCATCATATGAGCCAATCGTCTCAAGGTTAGGGAAAATACCTAAATCTTTGTTATGATTTTTAAGCTTTTGAATAGAATCTTGAATTTTAGATGTAGACATAAGACATAAATTTATTAACTTAAAGTTTTTTAATCATCTCATAAGTTAAGTCTATTCAATATATCTACCTAAATGATTTAGATTCAGTAGGGGCTTTCCCCCTTGATAGTCCTAGATTTCTGCAATAGCAGAAATTCCTTACACGAAACATCTTACCCAAAATCATTCCAGTCAATCTTTCGCCGCAAATCATTGCCACGCTTATACGACAAACAATCGTCATGGTGCAACCTACCAACAACAATCCCAGATGCAATCCCAATTTCTGAGGCAAACTTAACGATCTCTTGATCATCCAGCATATTCTTATCCAGAAACCTCTGTAAATCTTGCTTTGGAATCAAAAAATTTGCCGCAAACTTATCAGCATCCTGCTCCATTGAATCATTAGGGTCATAATCCTGCTTCTCATCCGTCTCAATAAACACATCCCGCTTCTTCTCCTGAAGTACATGACCCGCCTCATGAAAGAACGTAAACCAAAAGCGATCGTCGCGTTTGTAGCGCAAACTGAGTTGAATCATCGCCTTACTAGGTGTTAGCCAACGAGTCACACCACTAGCCCTTACCCCTTTGAGCGATGGGACTAAAGCGATCGCCACACCAGCCGAGGCGCATAACTGCTTTACCTGAGCAATCACTTCCTTGGGATGCTGCACCGTCAAACTACGGATTTCCTGCAAAACCTGCTTAAATTTTTCTGTCTGATAAGGAGCGCATTCAATCTTTTGAGCATCAAGTTCACCCTTTCGCAACCAAGCATTTGTAGCAATGCGGTTATCCTCAAACTTGACAGACTTACGGAAAGCAAGCGATCGCGAATTCCAGTAGGTATCCCACTGCTCAGGGGAAACCACACCAAAAAAATTCAAGACAATCTGTAACTGCTCAACCTTCTCTTTTCTTTTTTCGATCCAATTGAGCTTTACCATTTCATTAACAGGAACGCGATCAAGCCAAGCAATCTGTTCTTGCAAATGCTCTTGCTCTTGCTGACGTGCCAAGAACTCACGGTAGTGTTGCTCTCGACTGTTCCAGAAATTAGCAGGAATGCTCAAAACCCGCTCTAACTGCAAAGCTGTATCATGGGTAATCGCCGCTTTACCATTAATAATTTCATTGATCGTCTTCTTCGGTCTCCCAGTGCGATCAGCCAAATCAGCTTGACTCATACCGCGATCTTCTAGCAACTCTAGCAATGTCTCACCAGGGGGAGAAACATAATCTGGTAAATATTGATTTTTAGGTTGATTTTTAACTGTGCTAATCATGAGTGTCCTCTATTCCAATAATTGTTATCGATGAAACCTTCGTCCCTTCGTCCAGTCAAGTCCACCATCAGGCTTTTGAGGCAATGGATCTTGAAATGGCTCAAAGATAAGTCGATAAGGATGATCGAGATCGAGCGACAATTGCCCTGAACGGTCATAAAGTAACTCATGACAACGTCCTGGAAAGCTTCGCATATCTTCTAGCACCGCAACGCCTCTAAGATCATCAAGTCGGCGGCGAATGCGTTTAGCTCTATCTAAACCAAATTCTTTGACTAAAAGTTTTTGGTTGTTAAACAACTTATCGATTTTTTTATTTTTGAATACAATGTCTATTATAACAGGACGAGACTAATATTATTCACCCATAAGGTTAACATAATTATTTAACTAAACTAGATTTAATCAATAAAAACCGTACATGATTAATCCACACTAGCTAAAGCGATTGCTACAGCACAAGCCTTTAACTCTGGTTGCTTCGAGTCGGGACAGGATTCAGGATGGGTGAGCGCATTTGCCTCCGCGTTATCTGCCCAGAGCGTTCCCCAGTGCATTGGCACAAATAACACACCTCTAGCGATCGCCTCTGTAACCAGCGCAGGAAACCGCGAAGAACCTCTGCGCGATCGCACTTCTACTAAATCACCATTATTAATGCCAAATTTGTTCGCATCCTTGGGATGGATTTCGACAAAGGGATTTGGGTACATCTGACGGATTTTGTCAATGCGTCCTGTGCGGGTTTGGGTATGCCAATGTCCGTAAAGTCTGCCATTGGTGAGGATAAATGGATACTGCTCATCGGGAACTTCAAATACACCCTTAGAATGATAAGCTCCAAATCTAGCTTTGCGATCGCTAGTATGAAATTGTAGATCGGTGTAGAGACGTTTATTATGAACTTGATCTTGATTAGAATTTTGATCAGAAGCTTGCCATTGGATCGCGCCCAGTTGCGCCAGTTTTGCGTGACTGATTCCTGTCATATCACAGGGGCGATCGCGGGTAATCTGCACAAATTCTGCATGGACATCGGCTGAAGTTTGGAATGGGAACTTATCGGCAAAACCTAACCTACGTCCGACTTCTGCAAAAACTGCCCAATCATCGCGGGCTTCGCCTAGGGGAGGCTGAAAGGCTTGGCAAAGGGTGACACAACGTTCGGAGTTAGTCATTGTGCCAGTCTTTTCACTCCATTGTGTCGCAGGTAGGAGAATATGGGCAAAAGCAGAAGTTTCGATCGGGTAATATGCGTCTTGATATACCGTAAAAGGCGATCGCTTTAAGGCGGCTTTAGTTCTGACTAGATCGGGAAAACTGACGGCGGGATTTGTCGCGGCAATCCAGAGAAAATCTACTTCATCGGCTTCTAAGCCACGGATTATATCCCAAGCTGTACGTCCAACGCGATCGGATATTTGACCTTGAGGCAAGCCCCAAAAAGATTCCAGTTCGGCACGATGTTGGGGATTTGCCACAAATCGATATCCAGGGAGTAAATTCGCTAAGCCTCCCGCTTCGCGACCACCCATTGCGTTAGGCTGTCCTGTGAGAGAAAAAGGACCTGCTCCCGCCTTACCAATTTGAGCGGTGAGTAAATGTAAATTGATAATACTTTGAACTTTGGCTGTGCCTTGAGTGGATTGATTGACACCCATTGACCATATTGAGAGAACTCGCGAAGATTCAGCCCAATATTTAGCGGCAAGTTCTAAATTTTCGATGCTAATTCCACATCGCCGCGCTACAAATTCGGGCGTATAGAGTTGGGTGATTTCACTAAATTCGGCAAAACCTGTGGTGTGATTTTCAATGAAGGCGCGATCGCATTTTCCCCACCGCAATAATAAATGAGCGATGCCATTTAATAAATCAATATCGGTTGCTGGTTGAATCGCTAGATGTAAATCAGCAACTTCTGCGGTTTGGGTGCGGCGCGGATCGACGACGATCAGCTTAACGTGGGGATTCTTTTTGTGATACTTGCGAAAGCGATTGAAGATAATCGGATGACATTCAGCAGTATTTGTACCGATCGCAAATAAACAATCGGTTAATTCTAAATCTTCATAGCAGCAGGGCGGTCCATCGGAACCGAGACTTTTGACATAACCAGAAACTGCGGAAGACATACAGAGACGCGAGTTAGCATCAAAATTATTCGTTCCCAAACAGCCTTTAAATAACTTTTGAGCCGTGTAATAGTCTTCGGTTTGAAACTGGCCAGAACCATACATACAGAGAGCATCAGCGCCCTTATCCGCAATTACAGCTTGAATACGCTGAGTAATTGCATTGAGAGCTTCATCCCAACTGACTTGATGGAACTCTTGATCGAGGCGATCGCGCATCATTGGATGTAACAATCGATCTTTTTGAATGGATTCAGCTATGGTTGCGCCCTTGACGCAGACCATGCCTTGACTAGATGGGTGAGCGCGATCGCCTCTGACTTTGAAGCGATCGGGAAACTTTACGGAAGGTTCTCTAGTTGTTTCCACGACTTCTAAACCGCAGCCGACACCACAATAAGGACAGAGGGTTTTGACAGTTTGATTTGTGGTAATCGGCTGAGAGTCGGAAGATGGAATAGGTACAGAGAGCATATTAGACTAGTGGCGAATGGCTGCTTTTTTAGAAGCAAAGCCTTTGACGGGATCGAAATAGGTTGCTTCTGTAAATTTTGAGTATGACATAGATTGTAAAGCGGCGATCGGATCGTTATGATCAAACATCGAACCATCACCCAATACAATCGGCTCTTTATCCTCTTCAGGAATATCGATCTCCAGTTCCCTTGCAGCTTGCTGATAGACGTTGGTTGCTAGTAAGTTATAAATCACTTCAGCGTAGTTTTCAGGGAAATTGACCAGCCCCCAACGCGCCATCTGGGTTAATGTCCAGAGATGTTCTTTTTTAGATGGCATATTACCAACACCAAACTGACAGAAATCCTTCTCATATTTCGCTTCCATCGTGCTGACGCGATAAGGACCCGCGAATCCTGGACGGATATAAACTGGATCGAGATTGAGATAGTTGGGCTTGGCTAGCGTTAGAATTACTTCATCGCGATTTGCTAAGGGTTCGCAGAATTGAGAAGCTTCAAGAAGCGCCTTGACGATCGCTAAATGAGTGTTGGGATATTGTTCAGCCCAATCTTTGCGAACTCCTAATACTTTTTCAGGATGTCCGCGCCAAATATTAAGGTCAGTTGCCACCACAAAGCCGACATTATCATGGACTGCCCGCACGTTCCAAGGTTCACCGACACAATAGCCGATGATATTATTTGCCATCAGATTGGAAACCATTTGTGGCGGTGGAATCACAATTACATCGACATCTTTATCTGGCTCAATCCCGCCACTTGCTAGCCAATGACGCAGCAACAAGTTATGCATCGAAGCATGGTGTACCATGCCGATCGCAGGATTATAGGCATCTTGGAATGTACCGATATAGTCCTTCAGGGAAGCAAGGTCATGGACACCCGCATCTTGCAGTTTTTTGGCAAGGGTGATCGCATTACCATTACGGCTCAGGGTTAAGGAAGTTACCACTGGCACAGGGATCTTATTACCCATGCCAAGGGTAATGGCGAGGGGCATTCCCATCACCATTTGGGCGGCATCGAGACGACCTTCACGAATTCCTTCTGCTAAGTCATTCCAGCTAGTTTCCTTCGATAAAGTCACATCTAGCCCATATTTAGCGAATAATCCTTTTTCCTGCGCGATCGCAAAGGGAGCGCAATCAGTCAGAGGAATATAGCCAATCGTGAGATTGGTTTTCTCGATACTGCCCATACTAATCGCGGCGTTACTTTTGTTCTTAGCGCGTTCAATTTTGATTTGTTTCTGGCGATCCAGAAAATTAACCACTTCACCCCTGAGTCGATAGTAATTAGGATGATTGACTGCTTCCAAGCGCTTGCGCGGATGGGGCAGATCGACAGTGAGAACCTGACCAATTTTCGCTTCGGGGCCATTTGTCATCATGATGATGCGATCGCTTAGCAACAGCGCCTCATCGACATCATGGGTAATCATCACCGCCGAGATTTTGCTCTCATCGCAAATATGCATCAGCTTTTCTTGCAACCGCCCTCTGGTCAAAGCATCCAACGCCCCAAAAGGTTCATCTAGCAATAAAATTTTCGGCTTAATCGACAACGCCCGTGCAATCCCCACGCGCTGCTTCATTCCACCCGAAATTTCTCTGGGATACTTATCGGCAGCGTGACTTAACCCAACTAGATCAATATTTTCTTGAATAATCCGACCACGCTCTTCTTTTGATAAATCTTTCAATACCCGATTTACCGCCAAACCAATATTTTGCCGCACCGTTAACCAAGGCAACAGCGAATGGTTCTGGAACACCAACATCCGATCAGGACCTGGCTCACTTATTTCCCGACCTTGCAAGACAATACCGCCAGAGCTAGCCTTATCCAAGCCCGACAAAATATTTAAAACCGTTGATTTACCACAGCCCGAATGTCCAATAATCGAGACAAATTCACCTTCCTTCATCTCAAAATAGACATCCTTAACCGCAACATAAGGAACTCCATTTTTGGTCTTAAAAATACGGCTGACGTAATCAATTTCGAGGAATGCTGACATAGTGGTATGGGGATTAGTGATTTAGGATTGATGATTGGTAATGAGTAATAGGTAATGCTTTTTCCTTTTTCCCTTTTACTTTTTCCTTGAACTACTCCGCCTCATCCGCAAGCGCAAAACGGCTATATAGAAATTCAAGAATGTAGTTGCGGAGAGTGTAATAGCGCGGATCATCAGAAATGGCTTTGCGATCGCGAGGACGGGCAAAGGGTATTTCGACTACTTCGGCAATATTGGCGGCGGGACCATTACTCATCAGGACAATGCGATCGGCTAGGAACAAAGCCTCATCAATGTCATGGGTGATCATCAGCGCGGTAACTCGATTGGCTCGCCAAATTGAGAGTAGTTCTTCTTGCAACTCTTCGCGGGTCATTACATCCAACGCGCCGAAGGGTTCATCAAGGATTAAGACTTCAGGACGAATCGATAATGCACGGGCGATCGATACTCGTTGACGCATCCCGCCAGAGAGTTCTTTCGGTCTTTTGTTCATCGCTTCGGTTAGACCGACTAAGGCGAGGCTATCTTTAGCAATCTTGGTTTTTTCTTCTTTAGATTTATCGGTATAAACTTGTTTGACCGCAAGATAGACATTCTCAAATGCACTCATCCAAGGTAAGAGCGAATAGTTTTGGAATACCACCATGCGATCGGGACCTGGACGCAGGATTGGTTTTGACTTTAAGCAAATCTCGCCAGTTGTCGGTCTATTAAAACCTGCAATCATATTCAGCAATGTTGATTTACCACAACCAGAGTGACCGATCACACAAATAAATTCGCCTTCATATACGGTTAAGTTCACGTTTTCGAGAACGGTATAAGGACCTCTAGCAGTTTGGTAAACTTTGGAAACTCCATCAATCACCAAAAATGGATCTTGATTTTTTTTCTGGTTGTTGTCGGTAATATCTAGTGTCTGCATATTGCTATAGAGAGTTTTGATTGAGTGTTACACAGACAAGGGGCTTAAGCCCCTTGTTCGGTATGATGAATTTTACGAGTCTGACTGAACGGCAAATTTACTAATGTAATAAACCAGTTTGTCAAGCAACAAACCAACTAAACCGATATACAACAGCGCTAAAATCAATTCGCTCTGTTTGCCGCTATTGTAACTATCCCAAATAAAGAAGCCAATGCCACCACCTGCGGTCAGCATTTCCGCCGCCACGATCGCTAACCAAGATAAACCAACGGCGATGCGTAAACCAGTGAAGATATAAGGCGCGGCGGATGGTATCAAAATCTTGAAGAAGTAGTCAAGCTTGCTGAGACGCAATACTCTTGCTACGTTGCGATAGTCTTGGGGAACTTGCTGCACGCCCACCGCCGTATTCATCAAGATCGGCCAAATCGAAGTGACAAAAATCACGAATAGTCCCGCCGCTTCGTTGACGTTCAATCCGATAGTTTGCAGGGATTCATTCATGCCACTAAACGCTGCCAACGCGATCGGCAACCATGCGAGAGGGGGAATGGTTCGCAAAACTTGGAAGATGGGATCAAAGGCGAGGTAAAGAAATGCATTTGTGCCGATCGCAATGCCTAGGGCAATTCCGACGATCGCTGAGGCTGTATAACCGATCGCCACGCGGCGAACGCTAATCATGGTTTTGACACCTAAGCCCTGTTCGATGGTTACTTTTTCTTTAAGTTCTTTGCGGGCGGGGCTATCAACTTTTTCTTTGGAGTTGACATCGTAATATTCGCGATCGAAGAAAGGATGCCAAATGTATGGTTGAGTTTCTTCCCAAACTTTACTTGGTGGTGGTAATGGTGGTTTTTTGCCAGAACAAATTACTTGCCAAGCCGTTAAAAGTAAGATTAGCGCTAACAATGGTGGGATAAAAGATTTTGCTTGCTGTTGAAACCATTCACCTATGTTATTGAGTGTGAACTTAGAAGTTATGCTACCTGCCGCCATTTTTTTGTCTCCTAAATTGGAAGTAATTAATTTTTTTTGCTAATTTTAGCTAAATGGGGCTTATTGCTATAGCCAGTGATAAGTGGGGCATCAAAAGAAACCTGTAAATCCACAGATCCCCGACTTTTTCTAAGCAAGCAAGGACAATTTGTAAATTCACAAAAAAAGTCGGGGATCTTAACCTGTGCTTTTTAAGTTTTCTTGTGACTAGACATATAGAACAAGGGGCTTAAGCCCCTTGTCTGTCAGGATCGGATATTACGCCTTCTTTATCTTGAGTCCGTCCAAATAGGCTTTAGGATTTTCAGGATCGAACTTGACTCCATCAAAGAAAGTCTCAACACCACGAGAAGTACTCTTAGGAATGTCAGCTTCTTTGCCAATCATCTTCGCGGCTTCCTTCCAAATATCTTCGCGGTTAACCTTATCAACCAACTTCTTCGCATCAGTGTCAGCATCAAGATAGCCCCAACGCATATCTTCAGTTACAAACCAAAGATCGTGACTCTTGTATGGATAAGAAGCATTATCTTTCCAGAATTTCATCGCCAAATCAGGGTTGTCAAGGGTGCGTCCATCGCCGTAGTCAACCTTACCTTGAATTCTACCCAAGATTTCAGCAGCAGGAACTTTGAGCCACTTGTCAGCACCGATGATCTTACACATCTCTTCCTTGTTCTCAGCTTTTTCGCACCAAACTTGAGCTTCAAGAATGGCTGCAAGCATCGCCTTGGCAGCTTTAGGGTTCTTGTCAACCCAATCAGCACGAAGTGAGAATGCTTTTTCTGGATGATCTTTCCAAAGCTCGCCAGTAATTAGAGCGCTGTAGCCAGTGTTTTGAGCGACTAGACGGGCATTCCAAGGTTCACCGACACAGAACGCTTGCATGTTACCAGCTTTCATATTGGCAACCATTTGTGGTGGTGGTACAACGATTGTCTCAACATCTTTATTGGGATCAACGCCGTTTGCAGCCAACCAATAACGCATCCAGAGGTCATGGGTTCCACCAGGGAATGTCACCGCACACTTGATGTCTTTACCGCCAGCCTTGATTTTGGCAAAACCATCTTTCAGTGAATCGCTCTTGAGTGCAATCTTCAGTTCTTTAAAATCATTGGCGATCGAAATGGCTTGACCATTGGTGTTCAACCTAGCCAAGATATACATGGGGACTTTGTTCCCGTTGGTAACTTTTCCTTCGGAAATCAAGTAAGGAATCGGAGAAAGAATGTGAGCGCCGTCAATACCACCTGCTTCGGAGCCAAGGACGATATTGTCGCGAGTAGTTCCCCAAGAAGCTTGTTTAAGGACTTCAACGTCCTTCATGCCATATTTTTCAAATAGCCCTTTTTCTTTAGCAATAATCAGAGGAGCCGCGTCAGTGAGAGCGATAAAGCCCAGTTTGGCTTTAGTTGTCTCAGGAGCGTCAGCAGCACTCATTTTAGGAGCCGTAGTTTTTTCGGGCGCAGCACTGGTAGTAGCTTTGGTTTCAGTTTTCGTAGCTTCGCCACCACAGGCGTTTAAAGCGATCGCGCTAACGGTAGAAAGCCCAGCAGTGGTCAAAAATTTACGGCGAGAGAATGTACTCATTTATTTACTTAATATCCTTAATAATTAACTTAATCTAGTTTTGAATTCAAAACTGTGTGAACTGTGACAAGCCGCTTAATGTTTTGAGATAGCCCCAAATTTTTCAACTAAGAGCTTACCGACAACTTCACGTAAATCCTCGCATGGCACTTTTTCCATCACACAGGTTCCCAGATGAGCGTCTTTGCCCACCGTGCCGCCCATGTAAATGTCAACACCATCGACAACTTTGCCATCTTTGCGAGCTTTGCAACCCGTAAAGCCAATGTCGGCAACCTGCGGCTGAGCGCAAGAGTTGGGGCAACCACTCCAATGTATCCGTACAACTTGCGGCAGATCGTAATCTTCCGCAAGTTGTGCGGTAAGGGCAAGGGAGCGATTTTTGGTTTCCACGATCGCCACAGGGCAGAACTGATTACCCGTACAGGAAACCAGTCCGCGCATGAGGTTGTCAGGCGCAGCAGGGAACTTCTGAAGTAGGGGATCTTGCAGAAGCGCTGACACTTGCTCATCGCTCACATTGGTAATGAGCAAATTTTGCTCAACCGTGAGACGCATATCGCCGTCACCATAGGTGTCAGCAACCCGCGCAAATTCATACATGTCGGCGGCATACATCCGTCCGACAGGAATTTGCAGCCCGACATAGTTCATTCCTGCTTGCTTTTGTTTATGAACCCCGATATGATCGCGCTTTTCCCATTCGATCTCATCTTTGAGAGCGGCGGTGGCAAGTGGTTTACCCATTTGCTTTTCCACTTCCGCACGGAATTTCTCAATTCCCCATTCGTCAATCAAGAACATTAAACGAGATTTGTCACGCTTGTCTCGGAGTCCATTATCTCGGAATACGATTAGTAATGCTTCACAAAGCGCAACCACATCTTCGGGCGCAACCCATACATTAAGAGGAATTGCCGCCGCAATTCGTTTTGCAGAGAAGAATCCACCCACTAATACATTAAATCCAAATATTTCTTTGTTTTCTTCATTAAAAGCAGGCACAAAGGCTAAATCATTAATTTCGGCATGGGTGGAATTATCGCGACAACCCGCGATCGCAATATTAAATTTGCGCGGTAAATTCGTAAAAGCGGGATTACCTTCACCATTATTCGTGAGTAAATTCTGAACTTGAATCGCTAATTCGCGAGTATCGTAAAGCTCGTTAGCGTCTATTCCCGCCACAGGCGAACCCGTAATATTCCGAATATTGTCCATGGCTGACTGCACACTAGTCAGTCCAACGGCACGAAATTTCTCGAACATTTCAGGCACATCTTCGAGGGGGAAGCCGCGCATTTGCAGATTTTGACGGGTGGTGATATCAGCAACCCCATGCTCGCCACACTTTTCCAGTATCGAAGCAAGTACCCGCATTTGCTCACTATTGATCAAGCCATTAGGAATTCGCATTCGCACCATAAAACGCCCTGGGGTGCTTTTGCGAAAGAAGACTCCTAGCCATTTCAATCGATGTTGTAAGTCGTCATCGTCGATCGCTTCCCAACCAATTTTGGCAAAATGCTCAATATCAGCTTTTACCGTCAGCCCATCTTTTGCAGCTTTCAGAGCTTCAATTTTGTTTGCCATACTGTTTATCCTTGGCTCATGCTTGTGAATTCTAAATTTAGCGATCGCTTCAAAATGCTAATTAAGGGCAGATCTCAAATTTTTTAATTTTTAAGCGCGATTTTAACTTTATATTACCTTTACACTACTTAACGTTTTGACATAGATTAGTATAATTGAATACATATTTTTAAGCTTTATTTAACAATTGCAAAGTCTTAATGCATTTATTGCATGAAAATTTACAGCCACATTTCTTTAAAAGGTAGTCAAGGGACTTGCTGTTAATTAAAATACCAGAGGCTTCGACTTGGCTCAGCCAACCTTGGCTGAGCCAAGTCGAAGCCATATAAACTTGGTGATACATTATTTCTCAGCAAATGCCTTATTTTTGAGTGATTCCCCAAGGTAAAGATAATCGGTCAACGACATCGCGGCGTGATAATACTCGTGAACATAGCTCCCAGCGATCTTTATGAGGATCAATGGTTTGTTGATAGCGAATCTCGAAGACATCACGCGCTTGATGGCGGAGATGGATATACTCATCCATCATTTGTTCTAACTTTTCTTTACTGTCGATCCAGTCGTCCTCAATGGTGTCTGGTAGTCCGCCAAAAATATCGTAACGGTCTTTCATTCGATTTGATAGGACTTGATAAATTTTTTCATCTTGAGTATCGTGATAGACGAGATTGAGCATATCAACAGTGCGTCTTGCTTGCCCGAAGCGTTTGATGCGCCCTAAACGTTGTTCTAGGCGGGACGGATTCCAAGGCAGATCGACATTGATGAGAGTGCCGAGGGTTTGCAGATTTAGCCCTTCACAAGCGGCATCGGTAGCGATCACAAGGCGAATTTCTCGGTCTTTAACCAACTTTTTAATTTCGTTGCGTTCTTCAGAAATAAAGTCTTGATTTTTCAATAGTCCACTTTTGCCTGCGCCTGCATAGACACCGATCGCTTCATTGGGTAATAATTTTGCAAGTTCTGAGGCGATCGCAAAGGTGGTGTCGTAATACTGACTAAAGATGATGCAGCCATGCTCTAACCATGTTTTGCCATCGGTAATATGTTGGGTGAGAAAGTACTGCACGGCGGCAAGTTTGGGATCGCGAGCTTCAGCCCGTGATAGTTCAGTCACGATCGTTTCCAGATGCGTTTCTTCTTCATAGGTCAAATCGTTTAGCGTTTCTTCTAAGAGACGAGTTTGGTCTTCCTCTTCGAGGATTTCGCGGCGCAACATTTTTTCGGCGGTGAGGCGACCAGAGGCAAAGCTGGAACAAATTCTTTGTAGGAGCAGCGTTTTCATGAAACCTGCTGATTTAGTACGTTTTTGTAAAGCGCGGGTAAAGTCTTCGGCGGCTTCGTAGGCGCTATCAAAGGGCGAATTGGTAAGTAAGCCCTGATCGATAAAAACGATACCTTGGTATTGATTGCTGGGAGCATGGGGATTTGGATGAATGTCAACACCGACTTTTTCGAGTAAGCCAGCTTCTTCGAGGGTTTGACGGCGGCGCAACACGGTATGGCGCAAGATTGGGTTATGTTCTTGGAAAAAACTGGGATCGAGGGCGACAGCGATCGCCTGTTGTTCCAAAAATCCTAGCGATCCAAAGCCTAAATCAGTAAAAAACTTTTGTTCAGGCAGATTTAATTGCAGTCTGAGGTTAGCAAATAGACGGTCTTCTGCGGCAGGTGGTAAAGGATTGCGTAGCCATTCCCAAGCCTGTGGCTCGGTTTCCATAGTTTGCTCACCCTTGACTATCGGCAATGCGCGATCGCAATCACTCCAATTGCTAAATCTTCCCAAGACAAACCCTGCGCCACGATTGAGAATATCTAATAAATCCCATAGTTCGCTAACTTCGGTTTGGATTGGTGTGGCTGTACCAAGTAATAAATTGCGGGTGCGATCGCCGATCTTCAACATAAAAGCGAGTAAATTATTCGGCTCTCCTTTTTTTGAACCTAAGCCTCCGCGCCGTCTTGCCTTATGTGCTTCGTCAAGAACCACCGTTCCATATCTGCGTTTGAGTAAATATTCGCTCTCATCTGTACCTTGAGAAATTAGCCCCGTAGAAACGATCGCAATTCGCATGGGGCAATTGAGAATATCTTCGGCTCCGCGAGTTTTAATTTTATGCCCTTGTTGATCGAGCCATACTTTTTTGTTAGATAGCCAGACGGCGCTGGGAATGCCTAGTTTGTCTTCTAGTTCGACTTGCCATTGCAGAGTCAGGGTCGATGGGCAGAGGATTAAAATCGCACCATCATCTAGTAATGCGGAAATCATCGCACTTGCCGCTAAAGAAAGCGTTTTGCCTACGCCCACTTCATCGGCTAAAAGCAATCGCGCCTTGCCATAGGTTTCGCGGTGTTGCAGGAATAAGGTCACAAACGATCGCTGCCAAGGTTGTAATTGTTCACCGCCACGATAGATCGGGCTTTCGGCAATGGCGGCGGCGGGGAGTTCGGTAGTTGTGACTTCGGGAAATTTAATTTCAATGCGATCGCCTATTCTTTTAATTTCTTCAATAATTGCATCGGGCAAGGGATAGGCATCTGTCCAGAGGGCATTAAATTCGGCTTCGACCCATGCCACGCCTTCTGCTGAAGTGTCTTCCCAAAGGATTTCGTAGTTATTCGTAAAGGCGCTTTTGGTTTCGTTGATCGAGCCGAGGAAGCTAGTTTTTGAGCCATTTTCTAACTCGATTACCCCTGCTTTGCCATGAATAAAGACGCGATCTTTCGGCACAACGCGGATTTCGACTTTACCACTGGTCAGCAATTCATAGAGATAACGGTAGCGATCGCGATGGAGTAATGCTTCAACTTCGCAGGGAACTTGGTTCCATTTTTCTTTGAGGGCCGATTCTCGCACGACTTTAGAGATCGCGATATCATTAACATCTAATTCGCTGTTGCAAATAATCTGCACTTTGGGAATATTAGCAATTTCTTCACCGACTAGCTCAAAAATGGAACTGCGAAAATAGCCTGCGATGCGTTTGTAGGATTTCGCATCTTTGAGGCGATCGCGTAGGAAGGCATGGTCAAGGCGTTGATGACGGGAAGAAAAGCGATTAAGCATAGTCAATGATCGCTGCTTTTGTAGTTGTCTGCATTTCAGATCCCTAAGATAATGCTTATACCAAGTTTAATATTGTTAGTGCCATGATTTATTCGCGCTCTCAAATCCCTATAAACACAAACTTGTAGTTGCGAGTTTAGGGCTTAGCATTCCCAAACAAAAATTACCTGAAAACTTATAGATTTCCGTGGGAATGCTAAGCCCCTACAGGGGGATCGATTGCTTTTGCCTCGGCTGAATTGGGGGCAAGTCTTGTGCTAAGGGTTTGATATAGTTGCCATTGTTGCTGTTGTGGCAGGGTTTCTATAGTTGCCAATAACATTTCAAACGAAATATGAATTGCTATTGGTGGCAAAACTGATTCGACGATCGCTGTTTGTGTCTGCATTTTAGGCTCCTAAATTTTGGTAAAACTTTGATTTTCCATAAAATTAATATCACCCCAATCGCTGATTTTTAATCATCTCGCATAATATCCTTGCGGCGCTATGCTCTTCGGGACGAATTGTGACTAATTGCTTGGAGAGATAATCAGCAAGTTCTACAGCCAACTCTCTTTGGGTTTCATCGCCTACCCCTGTTAAGGTGACATTTAGCGAAATCTGAACGAATAAAAGTAGGATTCGATTATAATCAGAGATAAAATCTAAAAACAATCGCTAAGAGGGAATAAAAAATGATAAGTGCAATTTTTGAAAGATTTGTGGAGGC
>JANMFC010000437.1:0-3499 GCA_031377675.1 Pseudanabaena sp. OTE_70b_metabat_355
TACATTTATTATTTTTCGTTTTTTTTTCGTTATTTTAAAAATAAATTTTCTTTTTTTTTTTTTTTTATATATTTTTTGTTTTTTCATTTTTTTTTTTTTTTTTTTGTTTTTTTTTTTGTTTTGTGGTTTGGGTTCGGTAACTAAATATATTTTCAAAACCCTAAAATGGGTTTGGCGGCACTTTGTCCCGCAACTCCCTTTTTCAGTTTTGGAATTATTTAACTAAATCGAAGTTGCGATTACGAAACCAAGAACACCAATGAAAATGACTAGGGCATAGAATTGCGCTTTGCCATTTTCAAAGTACTTCAAACCTTCGCCAGAAACTACAGTTACAAAACCTGCAAGATTGACGACACCATCGACGATTTTGGCATCGACTTCTAGTACTTGACGAGCGAGGCGGCGAGAACCAGTTACGAATACTGCCTCATAAATTTCGTCAATGTACCATTTGTTCTTGGAGAGATTGTATAGAGGGGCGATCGCTTTGGCGATCGCGCTGGGATCGATTTTCTTTTGCATATACATCAGAATTGCCAGCGAAATACCGATCAGACCAATCCCAACGGAACTTCCAGCCATTAATAGAAATTCAGGAGTGAAGCCTTCTACAGGCACTTCAGTAACTTTTTCGGATGGTGCATGGATAAAGTACTCAAAGTAATTACCTAGAGGCGTACCAACCAGCCCGATTGCCATTGAGGGGATCGCTAAGACCATCAGAGGAAAAGTCATCGTGATTGGTGATTCGTGGGGCTTGCTGGCATGATGACCGTGGGAATCCTCAGCTTGGGACTCTTTACCTGCCGAATTTTCAGCTTTGACCATTGCCACGAGTTTTTTGTCTGTACCACGAAAATCACCTTCAAAGGTGGTGAAGTACATACGGAACATATAGAAAGCGGTCAGCCCTGCGGTTGCAAAACCGATCGCCCAAAGAAAAGGATTGGCTCTAAAAGTGGAGGCGAGAATTTCATCCTTTGACCAGAAACCTGCAAAGGGAGGAATACCGCTAATGGCGAGAGTACCGATAAAGAACGTAATTGCGGTGATCGGCATATATTTGCGTAAACCACCCATTACCCGCATATCCTGAGCAACATCGGGATCATGTCCAACGACCTCTTCCATGCCGTGAATGACTGAACCAGAGCCGAGGAACATCATCGCTTTGAAATAAGCATGGGTCATTAGGTGAAATAGCCCAGCGCCGTAAGCACCAACGCCCATACCCATAACCATGTAACCCAATTGGGAAACAGTGGAATAGGCTAAGCCCTTTTTAATATCGTTTTGGGTAACGGCGATGCTTGCGCCCATAAATGCTGTAAACGCCCCTGTCCAAGCGATCGTATTCATTACCGCAGGGATTTCTTCAAATACGGGAAACATCCGCGCAATCAAGAATACACCCGCCGCCACCATAGTTGCGGCGTGAATCAAAGCAGAAATTGGGGTCGGTCCTTCCATTGCGTCAGGTAGCCAGACATGGAGCGGGAATTGGGCTGATTTTGCCGCAGGGCCCATAAATACGAGGATCGCAAATAAAGTGGCCAGTCCCACGCTTAAGCCGCCAGATTCGACTAATTGGGTCAGCTTTTCTCCCATTTCTGTGAATTCAAACGTACCCGTTGCCCAATACAAACCAAGTAAGCCCAGTAATAGTCCAAAGTCACCCACGCGGTTAGTTACAAATGCTTTCTGACAAGCATCGGCGGCTCCCTTGCGATCGAACCAAAAGCCAATCAGCAAGTAGGAACACATCCCCACTAATTCCCAGAAAATATAAATCTGAACCAAGTTAGGACTAATTACTAATCCCAACATCGAGGAGGTGAACAAACTTAGGTAAGCATAAAATCTGACATAGCTGGGATCATGCGCCATGTAGCCATCGGTGTAGATCTGCACCAAAAAAGCCACGGTCGTGACAATCACGAGCATCATCGCTGTGAGGTGATCAATCACAAACCCCATGTTCAGATGAAAAGTACCTGCTTGCGCCCACTCAAAGGTATAGAGGTAGGGATCATGTCCTTGGATCTGGCTCCAGAGTAGATTAAAAGCCATCACCATTGCGCCACCCGTAGCCGATACGCTGAGTGTTGACCAAAGCGATCGCAGTTTGTTGGTGGATTTGTTAAAGGAAATCAGTCCTGCGCCGATGATCAATGCTGCGGCGAGTGGCAGCAAAGGAATCAGCCATGCGTATTGATATGCAAAGTCCATAGGTCGCGTTTGAACGCAAAGTTTATTGTAGAGATGCTTTTAATAAGTCAGTTTACTACAGCGCGATCTATTGCGAAGTGTTAACTGTGAGCATTGTTACTTATTAAATAAAAAATTCAGAAAGATGTGATTTTTAATTCTGGGGATAATTGCAAATAACGTCACACCTAAAATTCACGAAAACTAATTTTGTCAGTGATTTAGTTCTAAGAATTTTTATCGAAACTGCTAAAATACATACAAGGCAGTCAACCTCATGAAAACCATGTCTGAAACCACTATCACCCTAGACGACATCTTCGCCCTCTTCCGCGAAAGCGAACAACAGCGCAAAGAATATCAACAAGCCTTCGAGGAGCGTCAACGTATTGCCGCACAAGAAATGGCAGAATTACGAGCGTCCCTTGCCAAAACTGAAAAGCTAGTTGCTGAAACAAACAAACAGGTTGGAGGGCTAACCAGCCGATGGGGAGAATTTGTGGAAAACCTCATCAAACCCGCCGCCGCTAGAATTTTTAGAGAACAGGGAATAGACGTGCATTACACCGCCATGCGTGTGAGAGGTGATGACGATCGCGGCTCTATGGAAATTGATATTCTCGTGGAAAATGGGAATGAAATCGTAGCAATAGAGGTGAAATCTCACTTAGAAGTTCGCAATGTGAAGAGGTTTTTGGAAGTATTAGCCAGATTTAAAGAAGCATTTCCCAAATATCAAAATTACAAACTTTATGGAGCCGTAGCAGGAATAAAAATTGATGAAAAAGCTGATGAATATGCCACCCAAGAAGGACTATTTCTAATTGAACCTGCGGGAGATTCTGTGATTATTGCCAATAGTCGGAATTTACAACCGAGAGTCTGGTAATTCGTACATTTAGATGAAGGGGCGATCGCAGTTTGTTGGTGGATTTGTTAAAGGTAATCAGTCCTGTGCCGATAATCAGTGCTGCGGCGAGTGGCAGCAAGGGAATCAGCCATGCGTATTGATATGCAAAGTCCATAGGTCGCGTTGAAACGCAAAGTTTACTGTAGAGACGCTTTTAATAAGTTAGTGTACTACAGGGCGATCGGGCATGATGTGTTAAGGATGAGCATTATTACTTATTATCTGAAAAATTTAGAAAGATTTAATTCTTGTTCTGGGTATAATTTCAAGTCTCAAGATGGTTTTTGGGGAGATGTTTTAGCTAAAATGCTTGATGGGCAATAGTTTTAGCCTCAGAGGGCTTCGATATCTGAAATACCCGTCATTAAAAGCATTGAC
>JANMFC010000476.1:0-2218 GCA_031377675.1 Pseudanabaena sp. OTE_70b_metabat_355
CAGGAAATGAGATTGGTGAATGTGAAGATATTTGGAATTATGGTAACAGCGATCGCTTATGTTCCATAGCCCTATCCGATGGCGCAACCGAATCTTCATTTTCACAGGAATGGGCAAAGGAGTTAGTTACAGCCTTTATAAATCGCGACCCCAAAACATTAAATTGGTTGGGAAAATCGCAGCAAAATTGGCGGCAATGGCTAGAAAATCAGAATTTATCTTGGTTTGCTAAGCGCAAGGTAGAACAAGGGGCATTTGCGACTTTTTTGGGTTTAGAGATTGTGGATGATTTGAGTTGGCAAGCGATCGCGGTGGGAGATTCTTGTTTGTTTGTGGTTAGGAGTTGTGAATTACGAATTACGAATTACGAATTACGAAAAAGTTTTCCTTTAGAACAAAGTGAAGAATTTAGTAATCGACCACGATTGATTGGCACACAGAGTAAGGTTGAGCAAATTTCTTTTTCTGAAATTAATGGGGTAGCTCAAGTGGGCGATCGCTTTTATTTGGCGACTGATGCGATCGCCTGTTGGATTTTTAAGCAACTGGAAGCTAATCAAGATCCTTGGGTAAAAATAGATGAGATTAGCTCTCCAGATATGTTTGCAAATTGGGTAGACGAGTTGCGCGATCGGCATGAAATCGCTAATGACGATACGACTTTGTTGTGTCTAGAAATTCGCCGTGAATCATGACCAATATTAAATTCAAAAATAACGAAATAAGTGTTGCAAAGCAACACTTATTTTGTTATTTTTTAGAAAACTCAAGCTATAGATCGAAATCGCAACTATATGATAATATCATAGAATAAAATCTATGATAAAAACCTCCCATGAGTCCACGATTAGCAGATTATCAATTAGCCACTCACGTCACCTTACATCAATTGCAAGTTTTTGAAGTAGCTGCACGTCATGGGAGCTATACCCGTGCCGCCGAAGAGCTATTTCTGACCCAGCCTACGGTTTCGATGCAGATCAAGCACCTGACTAAGGCCGTGGGAATGCCATTATTTGAGCAAGTTGGCAAAAAACTGTTCTTAACACAGGCGGGGCAGGAGTTGTTTGCCACCTGTCAGGAGATTTTTGGACGAATCTCCCAGTTTGAGATGAAAATTGCCGATATGAAGGGGCTGAAGCAAGGATACTTAAAAATTAGCGTGGTAACGACGGCAAAATATGTGATTCCGCGTTTATTGGGTCCATTTTGTCAGCGCTACCCAGGAGTAGAAATATCTTTGAATGTGACAAATCATAGTGGTATTTTAGAAAGATTGGCTGAAAATAAAGATGATTTGTATATTTTAAGTGATGTTCCCAATGAACCTGATGTTAAATCTCACCAGTTTTTACCAAATCCTCTGGTGGTACTAGCCAATCACGATCACCCCTTGGCAAAAGAAAAAAATATTCCTATTCAAAAGTTAGCCAGTGAGCCTTTTATTACAAGGGAGTCTGGTTCAGGCACAAGAGGCTATGTCCAGAAATTATTTGATGCACATCAGGTCAAGCCCAAAGTGAAGATGGAATTATCTAGCAATGAGGCAATTAAACAAGCGATCGCAGGTGGTTTAGGGATCTCAATTTTGTCGCGACACACGATCGCTTTGGAGGGTGCTTCAGGACAGATTGCGATTTTAGATGTGGAGCATTTCCCGATTCCCTGCAACTGGTATGTGATTCATCTGGCAGGTAAGCAACTATCGGTGGTGGCTCAAGCCTTTTTAGAATATTTACAGACTGAAGGTAAGCAGATCGCCGAAGATACTTCGGCATGGTAATTGTCTCGGCATAAAAAAAGAGTTGCACCGCAACTCTTTTTTTCATTTTTAGCGCAAAGCGCTCTAATTAAAGGCGGCACCCAGATTTGAACTGGGGGTGAGGGTTTTGCAGACCCCTGCCTTACCACTTGGCTACGCCGCCATACGGATGATGCCGAACGGATGATGATTATAACAAATTCCGTCACTAAGTTACAATCAAACAATAAAAATTTATTAAAACCCAAAATTGTTGGGGCGGACTTTGTCCGCCCCAACAATTTTGGGTTTTAATTGCATAAGTTGTAACTTTTCAAAAAATCGGCGATCGCGTTTGACATTAAACCAAATTTGAGAGATTATAGATAAGCCGATAAATCAGCCATTAATAGTAAAGCTGCTTATTAGGGTTTCGGGGCTATAGCGCAGTTGGTAGCGCACCTCAATGGCATTGAG
>JANMFC010000110.1:0-8372 GCA_031377675.1 Pseudanabaena sp. OTE_70b_metabat_355
TCTTTGTTGTGTTCTTATCTTACAGTATCTTTTTTATGTTTTTTTTGTTGTTGTTCTCGCCGCCCACGCCTGGGTCAACCCCCACAACTCATTTCGGATTGCTATATGGATGTCAGATTTATTTTGGGGTAGAATTGAACATATAAATCGCTAGATCTATAATCAACGTTATAAAGAAATGCAAGTCACTATTGAAATATCTGACGAAATTGTGCTACAGGCAAGTCAAATAGGCTTTTCTGTGCAGGAATTTATCATGCAAGCAATTCAAAAACATATACATCAAGAAATAGCTTCAGTTCGTACCCAAACTTGGCAATTTTGCGGTGGTTTGCACGTTAAACAGAATCCAGATGTAGTTACTAACTATGCAGAAAATATTGATGATGTTCTATATGGCAATCTGTAATGACGGAAGTTCTAGTTGATACTTCGGCACTGATTGCTTTTTTTGTTGGTTCTGAGAAGCATCACTTGGCTGTGAAAAATTATTTTTTAACTCATTCTGATTCAAGATGGGTGATTCTCTCCACTGTTTTTGATGAGACGGTGACATGGTTGCGAGTTAAGGTATCAATTGGGGAATCGATCACTGTTGGGCGGCTGTTACGCCAAGAGCATCGCTATGTGGCTTTATCGGATGCGGATGATCATGCTACATGGGAAGCTTTCTGTCGATATGACGATAAATCATGGAGCTATACGGATTGTTCGCTTTTAGTGATGTCGCAGCGTTTAAATATTCCGATTGTGGTGGCGTTGGATGAGCATATTCGGCAAATGCGCGGTTTGGGTGTTGATTGTGTTCCTTAATATGAAAAGGAGATCCCGACAATACAAAACAATAAAGAGTGCTTCTCCTCGCCTGATTGTTATCTTTGAGGCTACCTATGGTGAAATTTTAACGATTGTACCTACTTTTACTTGGCTAAATAATTCCCGAACATCTTCGTTATACATACGGATACAACCATGAGATGCAGCCGTACCGACTGAACTGCGATTCGGTGTACCGTGAAAGCCAGACCAATCCTTGCCATCTGTCCAAAAACCAATCCAGCGATCGCCTAATGGATTTTCTGGATCTTTACTAGGAATCACATCCCCCGTAAAGGGATTTTGCCAAGCGGGATATTCAATCGTCTGTAGGACACGATGTTCACCGATGGGACTACTCCATCCTGCGCGCCCCACGGCTACAGGGTAAGTTTTTAAACGAGTTTCCCCGTTAAAAGCGGTGACAGTGCGGCGGCTGATACTAACTTCGAGGCGCGTGACAGGACTTAGTTCAAAGTCAAATAACCTGCGATTGGGATTGGTTGTATAGGCTGATTTTAAGGGTGGTAATCTTTTTTGATGGACAAGGGCTTGATAGAGCAGCACAGCTAACTCACTCTTGGAGATGGAATTATTGGGCGAGAGAATGCGCGGATCGGGATAATTAGTAACTAAACCTGCTTGGGTGATTGTGGCGATCGCCGCGATCGCTTCTTTGGGGATTTGAGCGCTATCACGATACATTGATGACAAATAGGTTTGCGGATTTTTGTTGGATTTATCGTTGAGGTTAAGCGCAGTAGCGATCGCCGTTAGCGCTTCGGCTTTGGTGGCAGATTCATCTGGTCGAGTCAAGTTTTTTGGCAGATTTTTGGACAGACTTGGATTACCAAAAGCGATCGCCACAAAATTAGCAAGTTCGGCGCGGGTAATCAGGCGATCGGGTTGAAAAGTTCCCGTGGAGCCATCTGTAACTAAGGCAGCGCTTAAGTCTGGGTGGGTCATTAACCCTTCCACAAATTTTCGCGCCCAATGATTTTGGAGGTCGATGAATAGAAACTGCGCTGGGCTTGCGGTGGTTTCTCGTGCTTTTATTCCAGCATTTGCCCAAGCTCTAGTTTGCAAAAAAACAAAATCTGGTGAGAACAAGATAAGTATATTCGCAGCGATCGCTACGCGCAAAAATCGCATTCTCAAAAACTTTATTCTGGAAATCATCATTTTTTTGAGCTTGATATCACACCGATAATTTTATAACAATAGCCAAGATGTTTAGAAAATGCCCCCATTTATTGAACAATTGAACAATTTAATAATTGAACAATGGGCTTAAGCCCATTGCCTTTTATCTAGCGATTTTTCCCAGCGATTTTTCCCTGTGCGATCGCCCAAGTTTGATCAGCCATCGAGTCTAACTCTTCGGGATCGTGGCTGACCACCAGAATTGTCCAGTCTTTTTTGAGATCTTGCAATATTCCCAAAATTTGTTTACGCATTGACCAATCTAAACCTGCGGTCGGCTCATCTAGCAATAGCAAACTCGGCTGACGAATTAACTGCACAGCAAGGGCTAAACGGCGCTGTTGTCCACCACTGAGGGACTGTGGTGACGTGTTGGGATTGAGATGACTTAACCCCACTGAACTCAATGCGCCTTGAATGCGATCGCTATCTAAGTCAATATGTCCCAATCTCAATTCTTCTAAAATCGTACTCCCGCAAAAATGACGTTCTGGAAACTGAAAAACTAACCCACATATTTGCTGTAAATGATCGGGGGTAAGTTCCTGTGATTTCCAATAAATGCCACCACTAGACCATTCCACAAATCCTGCCAAAATTTCTAATAGGGTACTTTTGCCTGAACCGCTAGGACCAACCATTAAACCCAGTTGCCGATCTTTTAACTCAAAGGAGATATTTTGTAAGATCGCATTAGGCGTTGCGGGGGGATGATAGCTGAGATTTTGAATGGAGAGCATAAAAATTTTAATGGATATGATTTCGGGAAAGCAGCGAAGAGATCCCCCTCAATCCCCCTTGTAAAGGGGGAAGAAGATAATTAATTCTCCCCCCTTTACAAGGGGGGCTGGGGGGGATCTATAGTTTGAAACGTAGACAGAGAAGCTCGTGCGGTTTCTAACTTCCAAGTTTAGCAAGTTCTTGACAAGCCAATTCATACTGATGTTCAATTTCGGTAAATAGTTCGGATAAACCTTCATTATCGCCATTTTTGCCCTTGAGTTCGACCTCAAGACATAACTTGCCAAGAACTTTAGCGCCTAAAATATTAGAACTTCCTTTTAGCGTATGGGCATTGTAATTGACTTCTTTAGAATCATGATTAGCGATCGCCTGTCGGAGATTTTGTATTAGTGCAGGAGCTTCTTCGGCAGTAAATAAATGGATCATACGTCCGATTAATTTGGGATTAATT
This sequence comes from Pseudanabaena sp. OTE_70b_metabat_355, assembly GCA_031377675.1. Taxonomy (GTDB): domain Bacteria; phylum Cyanobacteriota; class Cyanobacteriia; order Pseudanabaenales; family Pseudanabaenaceae; genus Pseudanabaena. Next base: position 3,215 of record JANMFC010000110.1, read on the forward strand.
TGTTCAAGATTACGAATGGCGGCTTGATCAATTACGGAAGTAGTATTAGTTTTTTCGGCTTTTATGACTGTGCGATCGCCTTCAACATCATCACTAGCATTACTTACCGCCCATTTCTCGATTGTCCGTTGCAGAGAATCCATCATGATCGGCTTACTGATATAGTCATCCATGCCAGCGCGTAAACAAATCTCGCGATCGCCCTGCATTGCACTCGCAGTCATCGCAATAATCGTGGGACGTTCATAACCTGTATGTAACTCATGCCAATGATTGACGAGATAATCCGCAGTTTCCAATCCATCCATTTCTGGCATCTGCACATCGAGTAGCAGCAGATTATAATGTTCCACTTGTAGTGCTTCTAGAACCGCTAAGCCATTATCAACGACATCAGGTTGATAACCCATTTTAATCAGCATCGCCATCGCTAACTCTTGATTGATTAAGTTATCTTCAGCAATGAGGATTTTCAACGGCAAGCGATCGCCGAGCCGTCCCAGCACCTCATTATTTTTATCGAGCGCATCCTGTAACGTATAAGTTGGATGCTGCTTAGCAATTTGCGTGGTAATCGTAAACGAAAAAATAGAACCTTGATCGGCTTTACTTTCGGCTTGAATATTGCCTCCCATCGTTTCCACTAATTTCTTGCAGATGACTAGCCCTAAGCCTGTCCCACCATATTTACGCGATGTCGAAACTGACGCTTGGCTAAAGGGCTGAAATAACCGTTGCATCTGCTGATCGCTAATGCCAATGCCCGTATCGCTGACCGAAAACAACAATTGAAAGGGGCGATCGGCAATTGGGGCTTCATCGGCGACTAAGCGCACCCCAATTCTTACAAATCCTGTATCGGTGAATTTGAGCGCATTAGATACCAGATTTAAAAGAATCTGGCGGATGCGGGTCACATCACCAATGATAAATGGTGGCACATGGGAATTCATACCCACTTCAAATTTGAGTTTCTTTTCCTTTGCCTTGGCTAACTGGACATCGTAAATATCACGGACTACAGCGCGGACATCTAAGGGCGCATTTTCTAATTCCAATTTACCCGATTCGATTTTAGAGAAATCGAGAATATCATTGATTACCGACAGCAGCATTTCCCCACTGACTTGAATCGTGCGGATAAATTTTGCCTGTTCAGGAGTGACATCAGTACCTGCAAGGAGTTGAGTCATGCCAATCACACCATTAATCGGAGTACGGATTTCATGGCTCATCATCGCCAAAAAAGCCGCCTTAGTCCGAACCGCTTCTTCGGCTTCTTCTTTAGCTTTACGCAGATCTTCCATCAATTGCATTTGTCGCAATTCTGTTTGTTTTTTTGCCGAGATATCTCGAAAACACCAAATCAATCCAAAGAACTTATTCTGTTCCGAACTAACGGGGCTGGTGTAATAATCAAACACGCGATCGCCATAGACTATTTCTCCCCGTCTCACCACATCAGGATCATCATAGGTAGTTTCTAATAGATTTGCCAATACATCAGGAAGGACTGATTTGATCAAAAATGTTCCTAACGGCGATCCATAATTAAATTCGCTATCAACAGCTTTTCCTGAGAGCAGGTCATCGGAAATATTCCACATTTCGCAAAATCGGTGATTAAAACTGGCGATTCGTCCTTGCTCGTCTACCGCAAAAATACCATCGATCGCAGCTTCTTTCTGAGCATGGAGCAGTAGATTTGTGCGTTGCAAATCGCGCAGCATTTTAATGCGGTCAAACACGGCTTGGGAAAGTTCGTGATTTTTTTGAGCAAGATTTGTTTGTAAATGTCTTAAGGCTAAATGTAAATGTACCCGCGCAAAGACCTCTGGAAGCTGTGGTGGTTTGATAATATAGTCGGAACCGCCGATCGCAAAAGCTTGGAGCTTGTCTTGAATAGCATCATTGCCACTAATAAAAATAATCGGAATATTTTCAGTAAGTGTATTTGCTTTGAGGATGCGACAAACTTCATAGCCACCCATTAATGGCATTGAGACATTTAACAAGATCAAATCGGGCGTATGTAAGTGCACACATAGCAAAGCTTCATTACCATTGCTAGCGGTTTTGACTGTATAGCCTTGATCTACTAAAGCCGATGCTAATTCATGACGAATATCTGGATCATCGTCAACAACCAATATCGTTGATTGATAAACATCGATCTCATTTGCTTGCACGACCCAATCACCTTGTTAAAAAGTCTGTAATTAATATAGTGGTTTTTATGATATTACGATATCCCAAGAATTTTTTGAAATTGTTGCTTCGCAACAATTTCAAAAAATTCTTGGGTTCTGGTTAACGACCACCAACGGTGATCCCATCAACTTTGATATGGGGTTGTCCGACCGTGACATAGACACTGCCACTGACAGAGCCACAAAAACCTGCCGCTAGTTCCAGATCACGGGAACTCATGGAGATTTCTTTCATGATTTCTTTAGCATCGCCAATCAAAGTTGCGCCTTTTAGCGGTTTGGTAATCTTGCCCTTTTCAATTAAATAAGCTTCATCCACCGCAAAGTTAAATTGCCCTGTCGGTAGGACACTACCACCGCCCATTTTTTTGCAATAGATGCCCTGATCAACTGAGGCAAAAAGATCATCTAATGAGAAATTACCCGCATCAATATAGGTGTTTCGCATCCGACTCGCCGCAGCATATGCATAGCTCTGACGGCGACCGCTACCTGTGCGCGGATGTCCTGTGCGTAACTCACCTGCGCGATCGCTAATAAAGTTTTTCAGGATGCCATTCTCAATCAGTAATGTGCGCTGGGTTGGCATTCCTTCATCATCCATATCGATTGTACCGAAAGCTTCTTCTGATCGACCTTCATCCCACGCAGTCAGATTTTCATGAGCAATCTTCTGTCCTTTCATTTCCGCAAACGGCGTAGTTTTGGCTTCGATGCCCGTAGTTTCCAACAAATGTCCACAAGCTTCATGGAAGATCACGCCTCCAAACTGATTCGCCATAATGATCGGATAGGAGCCAGACTCAACATAATCGGCATAGAGCATTTGTCCCGCCGCTTCCACGATTTCATCGACTACGGGTTCATAATTCCAATTGCGGAGATAGCTAGGATCGCTCGTACCACCAACCCGCTTACCGATCGATGAGCGATTTGTGCCATCGGCACAGAGCAGGTTTGAACCAACTGACTGAGTGAGGCGAATATCGCGTGCAAATGTACCATCACTCGCCGCCACTAGAATTTCTTGCCAATCGCGAAAATACCCCGATCGCCTTGATTGAATATGTTTACCTTTTTGGCTCATTAGTTGATTTGCGCCAAGGAGGATATCGCCCATCTCCCGCATCGGACTGCATTGAGCGATCCAAGATTCCTTATTCTTTTTGGTCGCGTAATCCCGAAAAAGTTCAAGATGAATTGAGGGAATAACTGAGTTTTGAGAAGGAAGTGTTAAACCCAAAATCGAAAGTGCGCGTTCGAGAGCAGATTTTAACCCTAAGAAAGTTAGGTCATTGGTACTGACATAGCAATCGGCTTTACCTTTAAAGGCGCGAATCCCTGCGCCCGTAGATAATCTTGGTGAGATGCTAGTAATCGTGTCATCTTCAGCCAAACAACTAATGTAATTATTTCGCTCTAAGAAAAATTCAACAAAATCTGCGCCTGCGGCTCGCCCTAGTCCTAGCAAGATCGAGAGCGGCGCTTCCCATGTTTCATCAAAGCGATCGCCTACGGTGGAATATTCCAAATTTGATAGCTCTTTGGTCAGTAGCAGGTTACTTCTCATCTTAATTATTATCTTAATTATTATCGCGGATGTTTTAGTAACGTTTAATTACTTCTGTCAAGTGTAGCAAAAAAGTAAGTATAGACGGCGCGAAGCGCCGCCTATACTTACTTTTTTATAGATGTTCAGGGTCAATACCCAGCGATCGCAAATAAGTCTCTAATTTTTCTTTTTGCTGACGCTCTTGATCAGCGATCGCCTCCGCCTTTTGCTTGGCTAAGGTTGCTTGATCGGCGATCGTGCGCTGCTCAGCAGCGATCATGCTCTGCTGGACGGCGATCGTGCGTTGCTCGGTAGCGATCATGCGTTGCTCGGTAGCGATCGCCTCAGCTTCTTGTTTAGCCATATTTGCTTGATTAGCGATCTGGTCAGATTGCACAGCTCGTTCATCACCCGTCAGCAGCAAGTTGCCATCATCATCCCACCAGCGTAGCCATGTCGTGATTTCACGTTGTTGGATTTGTGGTTGCAATCCCATCTCGACTCCCATTGGCGCGATCGCAAAATGTTCGCGTTGATTAGGCTCCATCTTGGCATAGCGACCATCGACTAAATGATAAACTTCTAAAATATCTTTCCATGCATCAAAAATCGCATAAAAAGGAATCCGAATTGCTTGCTCATACACCCAGAATTTCCCTGCTTTTTCATTTGTACTAGGAGGCGTTGCATCTCGCTCTTCGGCTCCATTTCCAGACACAAATTCTATGGCAATTAAGGGCGCAACCGATTCTTTCCACAGCACATAGGAACGGCGGTATTCACCATCCAGAAAGGGTGATACATTCGGAACATAAAACCAGTCAGGGGCTTCGGCTCCCTTTTCAGGCGGTTCTACTAATCGCCAATAAATACCGCTATCTTGACCAATACAGTACTGTCCATCGGGATGTAATTTTTCTAGGACTGGGGCGATCGAGCTTGTTAAAACAATACTTTGGGGATGCTCCTGAAAGTTTTTCACGAAAGTTCCGTCAGTTTCTGGCAGTTGCTTATGATCGGGAATACTAAGTTTTGGATAAACGGGGTTATTTTGTCCAACGGATTCAGGTTGTTGTACGGGTTGTTTTACAGTGGCTTTAACTAGAGTTTGTGTGCTTTCCATCGTAACTCCGAGCGATCCGTTGTCGTCATTTCAGGTCATGATTGTAACATGAGTCACGAATGAATTGGTGTCGTATTTATACTTCCCTCCCAGTCTAAAAATGGACATTAAAACCCCAAAAATAGCGGTGCGGCGCAAAACCCCCCAACCCAATTTTTTGGGTTTTAAATTACATATTTTTACAAGTACGGAAAAAAAAAAAAAACACACAAAAAAAAGTAAAAAATAATAAAAAAAAAAAACAAAAAAAAAAAAAACGAAATCAACTAGATA
>JANMFC010000542.1:0-6754 GCA_031377675.1 Pseudanabaena sp. OTE_70b_metabat_355
CCCTGATGATTTGGCTAATTCATAGGCGACATCGCCCGAATCGACGATTAATTTGCACCGCAGAATTTGTTTAGCAATAAAACCCGCTAAAACTCCTGTATAGGCGGTATCCATCACATAAATAATCTGAGGACGGAAACTCAATGCAGTTTGAATAAAGGGAATTATCCCTTGCCATTTACGGAGTGGGCGATAACAAAACTGAATTTCCCAATCATCATTAAATCGCTTGGCAAACAATTGCGATCGCACAGCCGCCGCACTTGATGGAGAACCATTCACAAAAAACAGTAACCGCGATCGCTTTTTAGTTGAATTAGTCATAATTGTGATTTTTAGCTAATATCAAATTGTTCTCTGGCTTTTTCCCAGCTTTGCTTTTTTTCTTTGCCTAGCTTACCAATCACTCGTAAAATTAGAGCAAGCCTAAAGGTATGGGCTTTTTAAAGTTTTTAGAGAATTTATAGCTTGCAAGATTAATGAGCATAAAAGTCGTTTCTACATCCGCTTTTTCCGACCAGAAGCCTGGTACTTCTGGCTTGAGAAAAAAAGTTAAGGTTTTTCAAACGCCTAACTATCTCGAAAATTTCGTTCAATCCATTTTTGATAGCCTCGCAGGATTTGCTGGACAAACCCTCGTAGTTGGCGGCGATGGACGCTATTACAACCGCCATGCAATTCAAGTAATCTTGAAAATGGCGGCGGCTAATGGCTTTGGTAAAGTCTTAGTTGGACGCGGCGGAATTTTATCAACACCTGCGGCTTCATGTATTATTCGCAAATACAAGGCATTTGGCGGCATTATTCTCTCGGCTAGCCATAATCCCGCAGGACCAGATGACGACTTTGGCATCAAATACAACACGGGCAATGGTGGTCCCGCACCCGAAAAAATCACCGATGCGATTTATGACATCACTAAGACGATTACGGAATACAAAATCCTTGAAGCTGACGATCTTGATCTTGATCGCTTAGGTGCAGCGCCATTAGGTGCGATGACTGTGGAAGTAATCGATTCTGTTGCCGATTATGCGGAACTGATGGGTGAGTTATTTGACTTCGATCGCATCAAAACCCTACTCGCCTCCACCGATTTTCGGATGTGCTTTGATGGAATGCACGCGGTAACAGGACCTTATGCCGAAGATATTCTCGTTAATCGCTTAGGCGCACCTGCCAGCGCTTTGCAAAATTGCATTCCCCTCGAAGATTTTGGCGGCGGACATCCCGATCCTAACTTGGTCTATGCCCATGATCTAGTCGATGTCCTCTTTGCCGAAAATGCACCTGACTTTGGCGCGGCTTCCGATGGTGATGGCGATCGCAATATGATTTTGGGACGCAAATTCTTTGTTACTCCTAGCGACAGCTTAGCAATTCTCGCCGCCAATTCCCATCTTGTGCCAGCCTACAAAGGTGGACTCGCAGGAATCGCCCGTTCCATGCCCACCAGCCAAGCTCCCGATCGCGTTGCGGCAAGATTAGGAATTCCCGCCTATGAAACCCCGACAGGTTGGAAGTTTTTTGGCAATTTATTAGATGCAGGTAAAGCAACCCTTTGCGGTGAAGAGAGCTTTGGTACGGGTTCCAATCATGTTCGCGAAAAAGATGGACTTTGGGCAGTTCTCTTTTGGTTGAATGTTCTCGCAGCGCGTCAAGAATCCGTAGAAACGATCGTTAAGGAACATTGGCAACTTTACGGACGTAATTTCTATTCACGCCATGATTATGAAGGAGTCGATAGCGATCGCGCTAATACCCTAGTCGATAATCTTCGCAACAATGGAACGGCTTTAGTCGGTCAGAAATTTGGTAATTATGAAGTTGCCTTCTGTGATGATTTTAGCTATACCGATCCCATTGATGGCAGTATCAGCAGCAAACAAGGAATTCGGATTGGCTTCACCGATGACTCGCGCATCGTCTTCCGTCTATCTGGAACTGGCACTGAAGGCGCAACTTTGCGACTCTATGTGGAGAGTTATGAGCCAAATATTGCCAAGCATTCTCTCGATCCTCAAGAAGCCCTCAAGGAGTTGATTGAAATTGCCGATCAAATTGCTCAGATTAAGGTTCTCACAGGACGCGATCGCCCCACGGTAATTACTTAAAAACTGATGTTACGCAGAAGGTTTTAAGACCCTCACCCCTAGCCCCTCTCCTAAAAAGGGAGAGGGGACAAGAAAAACCCAAAAACGACTCTTACTTCCCTTCTCCCAAGCTACCGTGTACACACAACTACAGGAATTTGCAAATCTCATCAATTACCCCTCCCTAGCCCTCCCCTTGCAAAGGGGAGGGAACGAGATTTTCTGGGCTTCCCCCTTTGCAAGGGGGAATTAAAGGGGGTTTTTGAGACTTGTGTGTACACGGCAGCTTCTCCCAAGAGGGGAGAAGGGGCTGGGGGATGAGGGCAGAAATTTGATTTGATTATGGCAGTCTTGTCAGGCTATCGACCTTAGATTCCTTTGCCTCCTTATTCTGATTCCACAACAACATTCCCAATACACCATCCAGCAAACCACCACCCCGATCGCTACCATTGACAGCGACATCTGGCACAACTCGCACATTGCGATCGCCTATAGTCTGCATCAATTGTAGCGCCACATAAGCGTTACCGCCAAGGGCATCGACCCCAGCGCGATAGGCATCGGCTTTGGCTTCACCCGTTACCCTGATTGCTTCTGCTTCCCCACTAGCTTCCTTAACCTTGGCATTAGCCTGTAGTTCCGCAATTCGCACGCCCTGTTCCGCCGTAACCACATCTCTTTGGATATCCGCAAGGGAAGTCTCACGGACAAGTTCTTGACGCTGAGTTTGAGAAATACGCTGTACTTCATAGGTTTTGCGCTGTTCTTCGGCAATTTTGCGATCGGTCAATGTCTGCATCAAGGTTTCAGGTGGTTCGATTTGACCAAGGAGCGTATCCACGGCTTGCACATCGTATGCTTGCATCGCCGCACGGATAAAGTCCGCAGCTTCGGCTTGGCGATCGCTACGCGCTATCAGAAAATCAAGTACCGTATAGGCTTGAGCAGAATTTCGGAAATAATTGCCAACCGTGGGACGCAACACATGATCGACCAGATTTTGCATCGATCCAACTCGCGAAATTACCCTTGGAGCATCCAGTGAGCCGACATGGATAATTTGAGCAACTTCCAAATTAAAGGCAAAACCATCAATAGACCGCACATTCAAAGCCCGCAGTTTGGAGTCATAACCATGTTCCTCAATGCGATCGCTAAAGTTCAACACAATATTAGTGGTAGGAACAAGTTCCACTTTCATTATATGAGTGTTTAATGGATGCTTACCAGGATAGAGCGGCTCAATCCATACGCCTTTATCGCCGACGTTCACCAAATGTCCGTGGGTAAACAGAGCGCCACTGACATCATCTTGAGTACCACCGACAAAGGAGATCACCACACCGACATAGCCAATCGGAATCTCGGTCATTTTCACCTGTTCGATCTGCGCGAACCAAGGATTAATATTCCATGATCCCGATAGAATTACCTGCTCCTGCAACCCCCGCCGACCGCCGCCATCAATAAATAATTGAGCATTTTGAAAATTATCATGTTCAGGAATGATCGCCCCCGCGATCGCCCCTGCTTCAATGGGAATTCCATCTAAGGCGGTGACAATGCCCACTTTTTCGGTAGCAACGGAATAGAGCTTTAATTCCGTTGGTGACATACCATTTTGAGCCGCAGTTGCGGAAGTAATAATCGTAAATAGAGCCGTATTAATACGATAGGTTCCTGCGGTGAGAATAGGAAGTTGCCGCCCTTTTTCACCACCCGCCAAGAGGAATTCTCTGGAATTCTGGAAGTTATCACAGGTTACTGTTTTACCAAGAATGCGATCGGGTGGAATTGATTTGCCATCATTGGCAATAATCAATCCGATTTCGCCTTGAGGAATGACGATTACTGACTCTTTGCGAATGCTGTATTGCCAAGGATAAAAGCTAAAATGCCAACCAGGGGCGAGGGTGTCAGCTTGGTAGCCAGCTTCGCCATTGAGTGCGACCAATTGCCCAGGGGGTAAATCACCGCGCAATGAGAATTTCTTGACGACAATCCCCACTTCCCTCTCCCCCACCACAATCAGCCCTAAAATCCAACCCAATTGCGGCAAAAAGACAAATATCACCACCACGCCGCCGATCGCCCATACCCATAAAGGGAAGTTAAAATCCCCAACCTGCATCATTTGTATATTTGTCTCTACATTTGCCGATCGCTCTTGCGTAGTATCTTTTTGGGCAATTTTTTGAGGAATTGATTGCGAAACCGATTGTGAAACTTTTTGGGTAATTCGAGAAATTGGTTGCGCGATCGCAAACTGCTCACCAACGACGTTAATCATCGCGATCGCCACACCTGCAACCAGCGATCGTTGCCACATACCCTGAAGACTAATTAATTTTTTCATGGCGAACCCTGATTTTTAGCACTGCTGCTAATCTAGCGTAGTTCTTAGCAAATTCCGAGAATGCATCAAAAAAATTAACCTCAAAGGGGCTTCTTACAATTCTATAAAAAGCTATAAATCATTATTGGTTGCTATCTCACCTTAGATTCCATTGCCTCCTTATTCTGATTCCACAACAACACTCCCAATACACCATCAAGCAAACCGCCACCGCGATCGCCTATCCATCCCCAAAAAACAGCGATCTTCTATCTAGAAAATCAACCAAACAGCGATCGCCTATTCACTCCCCACAACCAGCGATCTCTTCATGATGGGGTTCTTTATCTCATAGATTCTATATCATTCTTTTTAGTTGTTTGTAGACTTCATCATCGTTCCGTTTCTCAATTAATAAGATTTCTAGTGTTTGATCTTCCACATAATAAACTATCCGATATTCCCCAATATCGGCTCTGTGATAGGGATAACCTTTTAACTTTAGAGAATCTTGAGGATAAGGATTTGAGATTAATTCGGTAATTTTGGTTGCAACTTGTTTGGCGTGCTTTTCTGGCAATTTTTTTAAGCGTTTAGCGGCTTGTCGAGACAGGTTAATCTTAAGCATTTAGAATCTCTGATAATAAAGCCTCACTTTCTGTAATGCCGATAAAACCTTCTTGTCTAGATTGCTCTGCTTTTAGAGCCAAAAATTGATTTTCTAAATCTAAAAATCTTTCAAATTCTTCAATTGACATCATAATGGCGACATTACGCCCTTTCTTGGCTATTTGCACTGGTTCTCTACGAGCTAGATCTAATAGTTCGCCAAAGCGATTTTTAGCCTCTGATGCACCTAACGTTTTCATGACAATGACTCATAACACTGTTGTTAGCTAAAATAACCATATTGGCTATTTTAGCTATTATAGCTTCTCAAGAAATAACCCAAACAGCGATCGCCTATTCACTCCCCATAACCAGCGATCGCCCCTCAAAAAAATTAACCAACTAGCTATCCGCTATATTTCATAAACTTTACTACGGTGTGCGATCGCTACAACAAACACTTGTACTATTTCATCTTCGACTGAATAAATAATCCTATAATCGCCAATGCGATAGCGATAGAAATTTGAATATTCTCCTTTGAGCGCTTTGATGTTAGGGTGCGATCGCGGATCTTGTTCTAATTGTTGTAGGCATTTAGCAATCTTTTTCGCTAAAGCTTTATCTGCTTTAGCATAAACTTTCTGAGCGTCAGGATGGAGTAAAATTTCATACATCAGAACGCACCGTTCTCCAATTTACATACTCACTTTTAGGAGTTGATTGATTTTGGTTAATGCGCTCTAATAGTCCTGAAATTGATAATAACTCTTGAGTTGCTGCTTCGCTTTCGGCATTTGCTAAGAATGCTGCAAAATCTGCAACTGCTTTCAATCTTTCTGGAGATAGTTGTTTAATTGATTCATTCAGTTGATTGTGTATTTGCGCTACTGGTATCGTAGAGGACTTATCGATAACAGATATATCGTTGAATGTGTTCATTTTGGTTATTAGAGTTGTTTTGAGTATTTACAGTTTAGCATTTAGGAAAATAGAATCAATAATTGCTATAAACCAGCGATCGCCTATTCCACCACCACAGCCAGCAATCGCCCCTCAAAAAAACAAACCAGCCAGCGATCGCTTATCTAATCTCCCATAACCAGCGATTGCTCCGTCAATTGGTCTATTATAGAAATATAGATTGTGACTTATACATAACTTATGTTAAATTTACAGGTAGAAGAGCTAAAACCTTTGCTCAAAGAAGCCTTGCACGAGTTGCTAATGCAAGAACGTAGCTGGATTCTAGATTTGTTTTATGAGGCAATGGAAGATGTGGCGATGGCAAAGGCGATCGCTGAGGGGAAAGACAGTGAAAATGTGGGAAGAAACGAAATCTTTGAATTGTTTGAGATTTAAGTATGCAGGTTGAGTTTCGTAAGACTTTTAAGCAAGATTTAAAAAATCTCAAAGATAGTAAAGTTCTGAAACGTATTCAAAAAGTCGTTGAAGAAGTTGAATTAGCGAATAATTTGTCAGATATACGCAATATCAAATTGCTTCAGGGACATGAAGATTTTTACCGAATCCGCGTGGGTGATTATCGTATTGGATTATTTGTAGAGAGGGAAACTATAGGGCATCTCTAAAAAAGGCTAAGAGAGGCAAACACGAAAAACAAAAGCAATTAATTACCCAAAAAACAAGGCGTAATCACGATTATTACCTGATATTGGATGTACTATCTTCTTGATTTCGACAATTTATTTTT
>JANMFC010000547.1:0-7859 GCA_031377675.1 Pseudanabaena sp. OTE_70b_metabat_355
TTGCTTACTCAGTCATGGATGAAAAGCTATTAAAGGCGATCGCCAGCCAAGTATCGATATATATCGATACTTGGCTGGCGATCGCCTTTAATAGCTTTTCATCCATGACTGAGTAAGCAAGTGCCACCTCTTGCACATTGGCGTTAGTAATGGGAATATCTTGTGATTTGCGGTTTATTAACTGAAAAACCCCAATTGTCCTATTTTGGGAATCAAACATAGGAACGGCTAAAACCGAACGGGTGTGGTACTCAATATCGTAGTCAAAGGTCTTGTGATGTCGAAAGTTCGCATCATCTGGCAAATCATGGGCATCTGACAGATTTAATATTTCCCCAGTTAAAGCGACATAACCCACGATGCTGTCTTTATTCAGTGGCACAGCAAAGCTAACTAGCGATCGCTCTGGTTGTGAGTCATTCTGTGAGACTTCAAAACAAACTGTATGCACGGGAGTAGAGCGATCAATCAAGTAAATGCTCCCTGCATCACTCGATGTCATTTTTCGGCATCTTGTCAATGCTGATTCTAGAAAAGATCTGAGGTCGTTATTGCCAGATAACGACAGGGACAAGGCAATCAGATCCTCCAGCAAGCTCTCGTAATCGCGAAGTTGCTCTAATACCTGATTATTTAATAACTGTGGATTTGAGTGGGACAAACCTTCAGTTATTTCTGATGGCAAGCCTAAATTAGGAGTCATGAATGTAGCCGATAGCTTGATAATGTCTTGCTCAGTCCAATTTACTGGTTAGTCTCAGCAATACAATCTATGCGAATAATACTAGCAAAAATGCCTCAAAGAAATAATAAAATCAAAAAAGTGGGGACAATTCTTGAATTACAGCGCTTTGCGCTAAAACTAAACCCAGAGAAAAGTTTAAAAGTGCCGCGAAGCGGAACTTTTAAACTTTTCTCTGTACTCTTTAAAGCTTCAATAGGCTGTATCCCAATTTTTTTGAAGAAAAAAAATTCCACAGGGTTTTGAAATTCAAACTATGGCGTTAATCATCTTCATCTTCCTCGTCTTCCTCAAATTGTAAATCGTCAATCGGATAAACATCAGGCCAAGCCGATGCACCATGCTCATAGACATCAATACCGATGCGATCAGCTTCCGCATTGACTCGCAACAGTCCAACTGCCTTAAGTGAGCCAAACATAACAAATGAGAAGGCAACCACAAAAACAATGATCGCTGCTTCACCGCCCAGTTGGATTCCCAGTAAGTCAAACCCACCACCCAAGAATAAGCCAGCTTTTTTATTCATTGTTAACAGTGGATGCCCAAACAAGCCGACACAGATGATCCCCATCATGCCGCACACACCATGTACAGCAAAGGCTCCCACAGGATCATCGATTTCAAACCATTCAATAATATCTACGGCAATAAGTACAATTACGCCAGCCACTGCACCAATTAAAGCCGCAGCCCAAGGCATGACATAAGCACATCCTGCGGTAATTGCGACTAAACCAGCAAGTGAACCGTTTAGTCCACAGAATAAATGCCACTGACGAATGCGAAAGTAAATGTAGAGAAATGCCGTCATCGCGCCAGCCGCCGCCGCTAAAGAAGTATTGACAACGATCAATCCTGCTAGTCCGGGATTACTAAGCGTCAGGGTTGAACCCGCATTAAAACCATACCAACCAAACCATAAAATCATCGTGCCAATGGTCGCATAGCCAAGATTATGTGCTGGTGGGGTCTGCCCCCATACTCGATCAGGGCGAGGACCAAGAATATATGCACCAACCAAAGCTGTCCACCCACCCACAGTATGTACGGCGGCATCTCCTGCAAAATCATGGAAACCGAGTTTATATAACCAACCACCATTGTTCCAAGCCCAATGAACGACAATGGGGTACATCACTGCTCCCATGACAAAAGCATAAATTAAGTCGCCTTTAAAATCGGTGCGCTCAGCCATAGAACCCGTGGTGATCGTACTTGCGGTTGCCGAAAAAGCAAACTGAAAGAAGAAAAGGGTGAATGTACTGACTGGTGCAGTCGAACCGCCCGCCCCCATTGCATATTCGATCGCACCATTATTGATCGTCAATGCGTTACTCAAAAAGAACCCATCTACCCCAAAAAATCCATTGCTAGTTGTACCGAAGGCGATCGCAAAACCTGTAACCCACCACGCTAAGAGCGTAATCGCGGCATCAACAAAATTTTCGGCAAGGGTATTAACCACGCCAGTCTGTCTGACTAGCCCCGCCTCTAGCATCGCAAAACCACATTGCATAAAGAACACTAAAAACCCAGTGATTAACACCCAACCAGTATCAACTGACAATCGCAGTTCATTTGTCGTTTTGCTTAAAGATTCAAGGGTGGGAGCTTCGACTGCATGGGCGATCGTGGGCGTAAGGGCGGCGAATATTGCGGCTCCGATCGCGATCGCGGCAAAACGCGCAAAATGATTTTTCCTTTGGGTTGTAACCTTTGCCATGTCTACCATTTGTATACTCTACACGCTGCAATATAATCAAAGATGTAATCCCTGACTTTTTATACTAGTAAGCTAGATCTGCAAAAGTACTTATTAGTACAATCAGTTGGACAGAATATCTTGAAACCTAAATTGGGTAAGCCCAAGCCGCAGATGTGTGATCGTTGTCACAGGAAATATGTTTAGCGATCGCGGTGTAGTTGTGAGTTGAGTCACTACCAAAAACAACAAAAAGAAACATTCTTAATTTACTAGCGACGTATCTACATAATTTTTCACCTGCGAGATTGCCTCTTGCGGGTTTTTTTATGACAAAAAGAGAGTGCGGTCAGCGCTTTGCTATGTATGTAAATAATTCGTTACAATATGCCAACAGCAGGATTTCATCGAGTTTTGCTGTTAGCAAAGTTATCAATCTAAAGAATTATGCATTTAACATGGCTGGACAGTAATTCATGGCTAATCGAAATCGCAGGCAAACGGATCTTGCTTGATCCTTGGCTAGTTGATGCGTTGATGTTTGGAAAAGCCGATTGGTTCTTTAAGTCTGAGAGAAAGACAGTAAGGCAAATCCCCCCAAATATTGATTTGATTTTGCTATCTCAAGGACTAGAAGATCATGCCCATCCAGCCACCCTCAAACAACTCGATCACCAAATCCCTGTCGTTGGTTCACCAAGTGCGGCAAAACTAGTTAAGGAAATAGGTTATAGCCAAGTTACGGCTCTTGCCCACGGCGAATTGTTTACTATTCCTGATTTATTAGAAATTCGCGCCGTAGTTGGTTCACCCACGGGACCGACTACGATTGAAAATGGCTATATCTTAAAGGATTTGGTCGCAGGGACTTCTATCTATTATGAACCGCACGGTTATCATACATCGGCTCTCCAAGAATTTGCGCCTGTGGATGTAGTGATTACGCCAACTATTGATTTGAAATTGCCCCTCATCGGTACGGTGATCAAAGGACAGCAGGGTGCGGTACAGGTCGCGAAATGGCTAAAGCCAAGGGTGATTTTACCAACTGCCGCAGGTGGGGATTTAACCTATAGTGGATTTTTATTAAATCTATTAAAAGCAGAAGGAACGGTTGATTCATTGCGATCGCTACTGGCTGAAAATGAGATTAGCACTGAAGTAATTGAACCTCAACCTTGGGAACGTTTTGAAGTAAATCTCTCTCAACTGTCTCTTCAAGAAGTCATTTAAGAATTACTTTCTGAGTTCAAAAAGCTGAAGAGATCCCCCTCAATCCCCCTTAGAAAGCAGGGCGGTTTCATTCTCCGTAAGGTTGACTAGACAAGGGACGTACGGAAACAGTAAAGTGCCACACAGGTGACAAAACCACGAATTTTAAGGTTTGCTTTTTTCTGTACTCCTTACACGACAACCCTTTCCGAAAATGAAACCGCCCTGCTCAATCCCCCTTAGAAAGGGGGAAGAAGATAATTTAATTTATTCGCCCCCCTTTTCAAGCTGCCGTGTACACACAACTACAGGAATTTGCAAATCTCATCAATTACCCCTCCCTAGCCCTCCCCTTGCAAAGGGGAGGGAACAAGATTTCTAGTTTTCCCCCTTTGCAAGGGGGAATTAAAGGGGGTATTTAGGCTTGTGTGTACACGGTAGCCTTTTCAAGAAGGGCTGGTGGGGATCTAGAGAATGCTTCTAAGGTCGCGTATTTTTTTATGCTTTACGGCTGACTAAGATAACGCGGCAGATGCCGAAATAGCTTACTTGATTGCAACATCCGTAATAGGTAATAACTTGAGGTTGGTAGAAAGAGAATCATCGTCCAGCCAAACTGATCGGGTACTGCGATTTGAAAAAAGCTAGGAAATAACAACATCAACAAAAGTGACAATCCGACTGAGACAAAACCAAGAATTGCCGAAGTGGAATTCTTGGTAAAGCTACGGATTTTCCATACAGAAATATCGGTCAGACTCCAAAATACAAATAGACAGAAGATTGTACCGATAAAGGTGCTGACGCATTGGGCTTGACCTCTGGCGATATCTTGGAAAGTATCGGAATCGAGCATAGTTGTACCATTGGGAATTCTCAGCAACGCCCAGCCACTGATGTAGTAGGAAAACACATAGCCTGTGGTCATGGCGATCGCCCCAAAAATTCCTGCAAGGCAACTAGCGCCTAAAACATCACGCAGGAAGTTCTCCAGACGTTTCGGTTTCAACCAACCAAAGGCGATCCAAATTGTCGGAAAACCGACTACTGCCATCGTTAAAACTGTCATGTGGCGAGGTTCTACGGGAAAGGGAAGCTGCACAAATCCCGTGAAGGAAATCGTCAAAATCACCATAATATTCTTGGTGAGATAAAGCAGCGCTGAGGAGAGAATCTTTTGTTTGATGTCATCACCTGCGGCGAAGGCTTGGGGGAGAGCCGAGAGATTATTATCTAACAGGACAATATCGGCGACATCTTTACTGATTTGTGCGCCGTCATTCATGGCGATCGCTAATTGTGCTTCTTTAAACGCAGGCACATCATTGACTCCATCGCCGACCATGCCCACATAGCCACCGCGCTTCACCATCGCCGAAATCAAACGACGTTTCATGTCGGGCGTAATTCGACCAAATACGCAACCAGAGGCGGCGGCTTGACTGAAGGTCTGAGCCTCCATTGCTTCTAAATCTTTTTGGGTGAAAACTGCATCATCGGGAACCGCGATTCCTGCTTGACGAGCGATCGAAGTCACCGTTTCCACACTGTCGCCTGAAATAACTTTGAGACGAATATTTTTGTTTTGTAATTCGGCGATCGTCTGAATTACATCAGGGCGCAGACTGTCTTCTAGTAATACCAAACCGCGATCGCGGCGATTGTTGGATAAAGCAGGATTTTTATCGGATATATCAATACTTTCTTCACTGGTCACAACGGCGATCGCTCGCAAACCCTGACGCGCATATTGTTTTGCCTCCTCCTGCATTTCAGGATTAGTTAGCAAAATCTCAGGCGCACCGACCATAATTGTTGTGCCAATATCAATAGCGAGCGCTCCCCATTTGCGACTAGAACTAAAGGGAATCTCGCTGACAAATTGTGACTGCGATCGGGGCTTGTCTGTAAAAGCTGCCATCGCTTTGGCACTACTATTCTGAGTTCCCATTAGGTTTGTGTACAGCGCAATTAACTCGCGTAGTGAATCTTCATCGGTATCGCCTAATGGGACAATCGATTTGACTACCAGTTTATTTTGAGTGAGCGTTCCCGTTTTATCAGTGCATAAAATCCTGACGCTATTCATCGAATCGACAGCATTAATTTTTTGAATCAATGTGCGTTTCTTACTGATTTCCACCGCACCGATCGCAAAGGCAACACTAATGGAGAGAATTAGTCCTGCGGGAACAAAACTGTTAATGATTACTGAAGCATAACGAATTGTATCGACAACAGTACGCCCTGAATTGAGACTAGAAACCACATGCAAAAACGCCGCGACAATCAGCACAAGCACTAAAATTTCGACTAAAACATCAATCTTTTTTTGCAACGGTGTAAATACGCGCTTATAAACTCGCGATGACTGCGATAGTTTCACTGCATAGCTTTCATTGCCAATTTTATCGGCGCGAAATACACAACTTCCTGCTAAACAAAAGGAACCTGACAAAACAATATCGTCAATCTGTTTTGCCACAGGATCGGATTCTCCCGTTAGCAATGATTCATCCATTTCCACATTCTGTGAAATCAAAACCGCACCATCGACAGGAGCGCGATCGCCTGGATTAATCTCGATCAGGTCATCACGCACTACCTCACCGACGGGAATTTCCTGCGATTGTCCATTACGGCGCACTTTTACCTTCTGTACCGATAACAGCGCTAGTTTGTCCAAGGTCAACTTTGCTTGAATTTCTTGGACAACCCCCACCAAAATATTCATAAATACCGAAAACCCTGAAAAAATCGCATCGGTAAATTGTCCGAGCGCCGTCAGCAGAATTAACACCACTCCAAAAGTAACGTTAAATAAGGTAAAAACGTTTTCTTGGAAAATATCTTTATAAGTGCGACTAGAGCGCATGACCACGACATTAATATCGCCGCTTTGTTTTCGGTCAGAGACTTCAGCTTCACTTAAGCCTGTATGAGCAGGATCAACAGGCGTGATATCTGAAGCATTAGCTGGAGAGGTGCTATGTTGTGATTCAGTCATATAGGCTCAGGGTTCACTTTTAGATAGCAATTAGATCACAATTTTAGTTGGCAGTATACCCTTATTTAGCAAGACTTGTTGGTTTCAGTAGATATCATGTTTGTGCATCTAATTTATCTAGTATGCGTAGCCCTTCTTCTACATTCCCTCTCGCTGCCATTACTTTAAATCTAGTATAGGTGTCAAACTCAGTCAGAACGATAGTAGAAAGTTCTTCCATCAGTTTATTGATGCTAATTCCTCTCGACTGAGCTAGTTCCTTTAATCTTGTGTGTTTGTCATCGGGAAGTCGAATTGTTAATGTTGCCATGATTGTTAGCTCTTAATGATTTGTTCTGGTTTAAGAATAGATAAATTTGGGAAAATTAAATCACTGTTTAGAAAGTCTTTTGTGTTTTTTGTGGCAATAATTTGGGCATTGCCTGCGATCGCAAGTTCGATTAAATGGTTATCTGCTTCATCTCTTAAATTAGGTCTCCACAAATAGTAAATATCAATCCATTGGCAAACACCCATAAATGCATCAAGCAAGGTAAAGATTTCTTGTTTTGTCAAAGTGCATTTTGTAATAATTTCTTCTCGAAGAATTACTGACTCATATTCTAAGAACAAGGAATTTCCCATTAGTGGTTGATATTCTCCTTGAAGGCAGAGGCGGATTAACCTTCGACTTGCTCCAGTGGAGCCTAGTAGAGCGCTAATGAAAACGCTAGTATCAATGACAATTCGAGATTTCATTTTAAAATGATAGCATATATGATGTCACCCTAAAATTTAACGCTTATTCAAAATCCTAACCCGTAGAAAAAATAGATAAAGAATTGTTTGAGCGCACAGCGCCGTCAATGATAAGATAATCTAAAAAAATTAAGCTTGTGATTACTTTGAAAATAAATGGTGACAATCGCCTTTGCGATGCTCACTTGACCATGACCGAACTACTCGAATTTTTGGGACTCAACCCACGTTTATTAGCCGTCGAATATAACGGCGAGATTTTACATCGTCAATTGTGGGAAAACACGATGGTTAAAGAAGGCGATCGCCTTGAGATTGTCACCATCGTTGGCGGCGGATAAAGCTCTAGGGTTTACTTGTCTCATTAATTTGCCATTGTCCCAAAGCTTCATTCCAAACTAAATTCATTCGCAGTCTTTCGGGGAAAGTCTCTCTACCTTTTTGATAGGTGATGT
>JANMFC010000022.1:0-9963 GCA_031377675.1 Pseudanabaena sp. OTE_70b_metabat_355
GCCTCCACAAATCTTTCAAAAATTGCACTTATCATTTTTTATTCCCTCTTAGCGATTGTTTTTAGATTTTATCTCTGATTATAATCGAATCCTACTTTTATTCGTTCAGATTTCGCTAAATGTCACCTTAACAGGGGTACAGCAGCTTCCCCTAAACAGTGAAAGATTCCCGCTATGCTGCGAAACTCAGAACTAACTTCAATGCCAATATTCCGAGCGATCTGATCGGCAGTAAAGAAACCAATGCCATAAATGTCTGTCGCCAGTTGATAGGGATTTTCGGAAACGGTCTGAATGGAATCATTACCATAGTGCTTAAAAATCTTGACTGCATAGGTGGTGGATACTCCATGTCCTTGCAGAAATACCATAACCTCCTTAATCGCCTTTTGAGTTTCCCAAGCAGTTTTGATCATCTTCACCCGTTTCTTGGCAATGCCAGGAACTTCAATCAGACGGTCAATCTCATGTTCAATGATGTCAAGGGTATCCAATCCAAAATGAGTGACGATGCGTTTAGCGGTGACTGGTCCCACGCCTTTAATCAGACCACTGCCAAGATATTTCTCAATTCCTGTAATTGTGGCGGGTTTAGTTTCACAATATTGAGTGACTTGGAATTGGTCGCCAAATTTAGGATGCGATCGCCATGTGCCTTCTAGGGCAAGTGTCTGTCCTGCTTGGATATTGGCAAAGTTACCGACTATGGTGATTAGGTCTTGAGCCTTGGGTACTTTTAGCCGCGCTACGGTATAGCCTGTTTCTTCGGAGTGAAAGGTGAGGCGTTCGATGATGCCTTGGAGGTAGTCGATGTTGTCAGGCATAAGCCAAAGGGACGGATAAATTATGACCAGTCATCTATGGATAACTCTACAATTTGTCCAAAATCTGATTTGTTACGGGTGACTAAGGTTGCATTGTTTGTTAAGGCGATCGCGGCAATTTTGAGATCCATATTTCCTAGACGGGGATAGGCTTTGCGTAAGCGTTGATGTTCTAGGGCAGATGCACGGCTAAAAGGGACAATGGCGATCGCTTGGTAATTGATTGCTAGTTGCTGTAATCCTTGATAGGCAAAGATTTGTTCATCTAATGTTTTTGCTTTAGCTAAAAAAGCGAGTCTTCCTCTAATCTGCTCTTCGTAGGTAATGATGGTAACGGCAACTTCAGGATCTTCTATCTCTGCAAGTTTGGCTAAGATTCGCTTGCCTTCTTGTCCGTTGCGCTGAATGAGGCTGAGATGATCGGTGTCAAAAATATACATGATGATCTATTCAGCAGATTTGCGCCATTCTTGACCGAGGCGATTGGCTTCGTCAAAGGTGGGATCGTTTTCAAAGCTACCTGCGACTTTTAACCACCAAGGTGTTTTTTTCTGAAGAAATACAGATAACATCTGTCGCATTTGCGAGAGTTCTGTTTCTAATGCGGCAACTCTAGTTTCTAGATGTTGAGATTTGTCTTCAAGCTGTTGAGAGAGCATAGAAGTCTTTGGTGAGTTAAGGTGATGCGGCTATTATAGCAAGATGGTTGCAAGTGTAAATTTACGCGATCGCCTCTTAATCCCAACACATCATAAATAATCCACCATTTTTGGGCTTGAGTAAGATGTTGTAAGCTGCGATCGCTTAAAAATCACGACTAGCAGTATAATAATGATCGCAATACAATTACCTAGCCAAGCTATTATATTAAGCTTATGAAGCTTTCTGATAAAATTCTTGATTTAACCAAGTGGGTACTGCAAACGTTTGAAGACACTGTACCTGAAGACATATTGAATAATGCAAGGAAGTCGGGGGAGGCTTTATGCAAAGCAGTATTACTCAAACACTTTGGTGACGAAGTAGGAATTAAAATTATTCGTGGTCAGGCGAAGCGAGATGGGAGTACAATTCCATCAAGAAATCCTAAAGAGTTGAACTTTGAGACTTTAATTAATCATGTAACCGACGAAAATGATTACATCATAATTTCAAATAAAAATATTAGAAGTCAGATACGTAGTAATTTGAATGTTATACAGGCTCATGGTAATCCTGCTTCTCATGATCCCAGTACTCCAGAAGTTAGGAGTGATTTAGGGAATGTAAGGCTAGCAAGATTTGCATTAACCGAGTTAATTATTTGGCTACATGATAAATACCTAAAAGAGCCAGTACCTAAAATCTTAGCACAGTATATAAATGATGCAAGATCAACCTATGTTAAGGGGGATGAGGAGAGTACTTATTATGAAGACGTAAGAGGTCTTGATATTGTTAAGCTTTGCTATCCGAGACATAAAATTGCAATTCAAACAACTCACAGCGATACTCGCAGAAAAATTAGCTATGAGTTTATAGCTGTTGAAGTTGCCAAAAACAACATAATTGGTCATCTGTTCGTCAAAGAGAATATTACTATTGACAATACACTTCAGCATTTCCTCGATAATTTAAAGATTGAGTTGTCGAGTTTAAAGATATGTTCTCCAAGAGTGATAATTCCTGAAACAGGAAAGCAAGTTGATAGATTACGGAGCATTCGAGAGAAGTTTATTAATTTAGCAGAAAATCAATTGTCTGACAGATCGGAATATTTCTTTATTGATGATTTTGTCTGGGAGTATTGTTTAGCACAAGACGCTGAAAAATTAGATCTTTATGTAGATCAGGAACAATATTTCATTGATCAGGAACTATTTCAGATAAAAGATGGAGAGAGAATTCAACCCCAACCTAGCCTTAACTTTGTAAGAGGATTACTAGAATCTAGTGAAAAGAAAAAACCGATAAATGTCATAGTTGGAAGAGGAGGCGTTGGAAAAACTACTTTCTGTGAGCAAGCAGTAGGTCTGATTAATTCATATTCCAAGAAGAAAGCTTTACTAATATCATCTACGGATTTACGCAATATCCCGCCTGATTCTGAAGTAAGTAGTGTTGCAGATTTGTATAGACTATTTGCCTTAAAGGTTAAAAATATTGATGCAAATGATGTTCTTGAAGCAAACAATCTTGAGATAAATATAAGCTGTGGAAATATAGTTCTAATAATTGATGGACTAGATGAAATAGAGTCAACATTGGGAAGTAATTTCAATCTGGATCGTTTTTTAGTATCTGCTATTTCATTAAATGAAACCTATCGTAGATGCTCAATTGTCATTACTTCTAGAGATTACTACTTAGATAGATACACCCAAAGAAGCTCAGTAGATACATTGGAACTGCTTGGCTTCAATAATGACTTAGTTGACAAATACTTCAAGAACAGACTTTTATCTCCTCAGTTAATAAACAAGGCAAAAAGATATATATCAGACTTCCGAATTACTGATAAAGATCGGCATACCCCTCTTTATCTTGCGCTAATTTCTGATCTACTTGAGAGAGAAGAATTATTTGAAGATATGCAGGATTTTGAACTTTCGGAGAGTAAGTATTATTACTATCAATTTCCCTTAGATAAATTAGTTTACCAGCTCTTGCGTCGAGAAATTGTCAAACAATCTCTTGATATTACATGCGATGATTACTTTGTCCTTTTAGCAGAGATTTCAATTGTACACAAAGGTTCAATTACTAGAGAAGATTTAAACGAATATATAGCATATTCCTTTCCTTTGGAAGCTACCGCACATAATGATCAGGAAAGATACAAGCAAATCTATGTTAGCCCTATTTTGCTAGGCGATGAGAGTAGTCAGACATTTGGAATCAAGTATGATTTCTTGGTGATGTGGATTCAGGCTAGATTATTCCTCTTTAACTACAAAAATAGTAACTTTACAGTCAACATGCAAAGCCTCTTGGCTGAATTGTATGATGGTTCTTCGCCATTGCTTGAGGAGCTTATTAGGATTAAGGCAGCTATTCAGATAGAATACCTTGAGACAGGGAATACTATTTTAAACGGCTTGATTAAAACCTACAAAGCGGCTCAAGACAACCGTCAAATTTCTCGGATTCGGAAGTCAATAGCTGGTCTGCTCTATTTTTGCTTGTCTGGAAGAAATGGCAAAAATAGAAGTGAGAACTCAGATGCTCTTATCCAGTTATTTAATACAAATAAACTTTATAACATGTGTGTGTTTGGAAGATTTTTTCCTTTAGATTTTACAAAGCTTGAAGTCCATGATGGTTGGTTTGAAAGATATGAAAGCTTTGATAAATGTAAATTTCCTGATAACACAGTAGTTTTTTATGATTCAACCTTTAAAGGAATTAATCCTAAAATCAACATGACATCAAACACTAAACTCTTTGAAAACTGCAAATTAAATGAGGAATTAAAGCGAGCAGTTATTGAAGGTAATGAATCAATAGGTAACTTCTATGTACGCATTCGTGACGACATAACCAGAATTTTAAAGGTTGGATTTAGTGGAAACCGCTTTTCATGGAAATCGCAGGGGGTTTACAAGACAGAAGCTTCTCCTAAGGATTTTCCTTTAAGCAGATACTTGGATTTCCTAATATTAAAGAATGTTTTAACAAAGATTCCAAATAAGAGTGGCAATAGTGATGGATATGAAGTTTCTGAACATTTCAAAGACTCTGCTAAAAATCTAATTACAAATAGTATTGTAAAACCCAAAATGGAAATGATTATTAGGGATGCCATGAAAGAGTTTTACAACATAGAAACTTAGAGCTAAATTCCGCAGCATTAAGGTTATGCCAAAGTTATGAATCCGTTAAGTTTGTCTGTTTCTAGTCGAAATTGTGCCATTAGAAATGGTTAGCTTAGTTGTTAAGCTCCAAGAAGGCTCCAAGAAGCCATATTATGTATCCCTATTTTTCGAGTCCGCGAAGGTGGGCATTGCTCATGTAGTAGATGTTGCAACCGATGTACGTATAGACATTAATCAAATAAGATTTGGTATTATCAGCGATCTCAAAGACAAATAATTATTAAGCGATCGCCCATCATAATCAGCATCCTCAAGCAAGAGCGATCAATGAGTCTGTCAAAAGCAATGACATCAACGCAATCTCAGCGCAACCTGTATGCCCGCTAAAGACATCTATCACGATAACGTTTGTAACGCTCTCACCAAAGACGGTTGGACGATCACAGATGATCCCCTTGTTCTCAGCATAGGAACACGTTCCGTCTATATTGACTTAGGTGCAGAAAAACTAATCGCCGCCGAACGAGACAATCAAAAAATTGCCGTTGAAATCAAAAGTTTTCTAAGTCCTTCTCCCATTCGCGATCTGGAAAATGCTTGGGGACAATTCTTTTTATATGCCAGAGCGCTCAAAAAAAGAGAGCCAGATCGTTGTTTGTATTTAGCGATTAGTCTCAGTACATTTGAGACAATATTTCAAGAGGAAGCTGGACAGCTTATAATAGAAGAACCAGATTTTCGTCTTATTGTTTTTGACCCAGATCATGAGGACATAATTCAATGGCAACCACAGACAACACCCTAGACTCATGGCGCAAAACCCTAGAAACTTTGCTCCAATATTATGCTGATCTTCCCTATCGCTATGGAGACGTGAGTGCTTACGTTGTCGTTAGCCGCGATCGCAACCACTTTATGCTGATGCGCGAAGGATGGGAAAACAGTCGGCGAGTACATGGATGTGTTGTTCATGCCGAAATTCGTAACGACAAAATCTGGATTCACTATGATGGTATCGAAGATGGCATTACTGATGAACTGGTTGCAGCAGGAGTTCCCAAAGATCATATTGTCCTAGCTTTTCATCCGCCTCAAGTGAGAGCGCATACTGGATATGCCTTGGCATAAGCTCTGAGATGATCGCATCGTAAAACAGCGATTTATATGGGGTAATATATAGCTAGTAAACGCTTGAGATCTCTTAGGAGGTGTAAAATGAACCAGAAACGAATTACAGATCTAACCATAGAAGATCTCAAAGCCGTGATTACTGAAGTAGTAGTTACGCAGCTACAGCAATGGTTTGGCAAACCCAACTCATCAATTACCACAGTTAAACCAGAGCTAACCATCCCCACCAATCAGCCCTACGTTAATGCTGAAGGCGTTTACATATTGCCAACAAGGACACCCGAAGAAATTGCAGCAAGAGCAAAAGCATTGATCGATCTTTTCGATGAATGGGATCTCCGAGATGATGCTGATGAACAGCGAGAGACATGGGAATATTTGCAACAGGCTCTAGGCGAAGAATCGATAACTGAACGTCCACTCTCTCTCACCGCATGATTGTTTTACTTGACTCAGCCCCACTCGGCATTCTATCAAACCCCAACTCCACCCCCGCTACCCTAGAATGCCGCTATTGGTCAGAGAGATTAGTAGCAAAGGGTTATAGATTAATTGTTCCTGAAATTACCGACTACGAAGTTAGACGCGAATTGCTAAGAGCCAACAAACTAGCAGGTATCAGGCGTTTAGATCAGCTTAAAAATAGATTGGAGTATTTACCCCTGACCACAGCAACGATGCAAAAAGCTGCTGAATTTTGGGCAGAAGCCAGACAGACAGGTAAACCAACAGCCAGTCCAGAAGCACTAGATGGCGATGTCATCCTTGCCGCCCAAGCTTCATTAATTGCCGAATCACAGGGCGATCGCATTGTCGTAGTAGCCACAACAAACGTGGGACATTTGGAAAGATTTGTAAACGCCAAATATTGGCAAGCGATCGCCTAAGTTACAGAAACAAACATAGATTCAATTCAAAAAACAGCTCAACCACTCAATCAAGAAATGCACCTGCTTATCCCCAGGCAGGAGAGCCAGACTCGTGATCTTAATTCTGCCCTTCTCGAAAGAGAAACGATAATAGAACTCAATCGGGATCTTTGCATGAAGCAATTCCCAAAGCGAATCCGTCAGCTTCGAGTCCAGAAACAGATCTCGCCCATCCTCTGACGCATAAATGTGAAACACCCCAACCTTACGCGCCACCAACTTCAATTCCATCACCCTGAGCAATACCTGCGTTTCTTCAGGCAAAGCCCCATACAGCCCCTCCCAAACCGCAGCCAACTTGAGAATCTCCTCCTTCGACTTCACCTTCGCCAAAGTCAAATTAGCATTAATCTTCGTATCATTGTCCTCTATTTTACTATCAGGAATAAAAGCCACCAAACGCGGCAACTGAAGCTCAGTATCCGCAACTTCAGGTAGAATCTTCCCCCGCAACTCATTGATATATTCCTGAAGCAAATCCATGTACAACGCAAAGCCAATCACATCCGCCTGACCCGATTGCTCCTCACCCAAGAGATCCCCCAAACCGCGAATCTCCATATCGCGCATCGCCAGTTGATAACCCGAACCAAGCTGACTAAACTCCTGAATCGCATCCAGTCTCCTCTTCGCTGAATCTGTCAATTCAAGATTAGGAGGATACAGCAAATAAGCATGAGCCTGAATCCCCGCTCGTCCAACCCGACCACGCAATTGATATAGTTGCGCTAAGCCCAACTTATGAGCATCCTCAATCAAAATCGTATTCACACGCGGAATATCCAAACCCGACTCAATAATCGTGGTACAGAGGAGAATATCCGCCTCATTGTTATTAAAAGCTACCATCGCCGCCTCTAAGTCCGACTCCTGCATCTGTCCATGCGCGATCGCTAATCTCACATTCGGTAACATCACCTGCAAAGAGACAGCGATCGCATCAATCCCCTCAATGCGCGGCACAACATAAAACACCTGACCACCACGATCTAACTCATGTCGAATTGCCGTTTTCACAAGTGACGCATCATAAGCAGACAAATGGGTTTGAATCGATCGCCTTGAGGGAGGAGGAGTGGCAATCACACTCATCTCCCGCACCCCAGAAAGCGCCGCATAGAGAGTACGCGGAATCGGCGTTGCACTCAAAGTCAATAAATCCACATTCCCCTTCATCGCCTTGATCTTCTCCTTTTGCAAAGTCCCAAAGCGTTGCTCCTCATCAATCACCAGCAAACCCAAATCGTGAAACTCAACATCCTTAGACAAAAGTTGATGCGTACCGACAATGACTTGAACTTTCCCATCCGCAACCTTTTGTAAAACCTGCTTGCGCTCCTTCGCAGGGCGAAACCGATTCACGATCTCTACAACAAAAGGATAAGCCGCAAACCGAGTTTGGAGCGTATGAAAATGCTGTTGCGCCAGAATCGTCGTTGGAGCTAACAGAGCCACTTGTTTACCTGCACAAACCGCCTTGAAAATTGCTCTTACCGCCACCTCAGTTTTCCCAAAGCCGACATCACCGCAAACCAGCCGATCCATTGGGCGATCGCTTTCCATATCTTGCTTCACATCTTGAACAGCTTTGACCTGATCGGGCGTAAGTTGATAGGGAAAAGAATCTTCCATCTCCTGTTGCCAATCGGTATCAGGTGGAAAAGCATAGCCAACTAAATTGGCGCGGCGGACATAGAGTTGCAGTAAATCCCTTGCTAACTTGTAAATCTCCTTTTGGCATTTGCTTAGCGCGTTATCCCACGCCTTTGTATTAGCGATACTATTTAACTTGGGCGGCTTATTAGAAGCACTGCGATAGCGGGAGAGGATCTTCTCATTTTCCTGCGCGATCGCCACAGCAGTCTTACCATCAGCAAACTCAACGATGTAATGCGGTTGCTTTTCTCCCTTCACTTCAATGGTTTCAAAGCGCGTAAACTTGCCAATCCCATATTTACGATGCACCACATAATCACCCACATTTAGCTCGTCAGGATTAACTGACTTAGCAGAAGTTATGCGTGAGGGATGGACAAAGGTTGGTGATGCTAGTAATTGCTGTCCGAATAATTCGCGATCGGTCAAGAGTGCAAGCTTGCAACTGGGCAGAACAAAGCCTTCCATCTCCATCAGTCCCGAATATTTCAAAATGACGGGTTTACCAGCTTTCTGAATCCGCGCAATTGACTGTAAATCATCAGGATCACTGACAAAGTTAGCAATGCAGTCATACTCTTTGAGCAAAGTTGCCACGCGCAAAGGTTGAGATGAAATCAGGGTGACTTGATATTCCGAGTTGAGATATTCACGAATGAGAGAAGCAATCTGGTCAAACTGATGGGGAATTATCGGAATAGAGGCACTAGCAAAGTCAAAAATATTGGCTTTGGGTTTAAGCGATCGCTCGCTAAGTTGAAGCATCTGAAACTTCTTTATCTCAGTCATGCACTTAGCAAAGTCCCAATGCAGTCTTGGTGTATCGGCTTGCGATTGATTTTGATAAAGTTCTTCCGCAGCTTCGTACCAGCGATCGCTATAGCTCTGACATTGTTCGGGTTCATCAAGGGCAACAATAAAGTTCTTGGGTAAGTAATGCAGTAATGTGGTTTTGTGAGCAGAAACAAACTCATGCAAATCGACAGGGGCGATCGCTATGCTGGATAGGTCAGTGAAAATTTTGAGATTAGTGGGGTCAAACTCTCTGATTTTCTCGACAGTGCCACGATTGCAGCTTAGGCGAACGGGTAGATTTCGATTAACTGGAAACACTTCAAAACTAAATCCTTTACGGCTCCATTGTTTTGATTCCTTTACTTCTTTGACTTCTTCATATCCTAATCTTGCCAAAGCAGAAGCTAGTAATTTAACCGATTGCGAATCGCCGATATTGAGATAGAGGCTATATTTTTGAAAGACTTGAGTGGATGGTAGATGGGGCTGTAGTGAGTTAATGGTGGTAGCGATCGCTAAGTTATGCTGTGGTTTGGCAAGTAGTTCCGCTAATATCTCAATCCTTGTCCAAGCTGTTTCTAAATCGATTTGGGCTGATTCGTAGGGAAATGTATCAAGGGGTGGATATAGATAGACGCGCCATGACATGGATTGGAGTTGTAAAGCCCATCGGGTTGCTTCTTCGACGGTGGCGGTGACGATGAGTAATGGTTTGGTTTGTTGTTGGCATAGGTGGGTGCTAACCAGTCCTTTTCCTAAGCGTGATAGTCCTGATAGGGATATACTTTTGGCTGTTTTGAGTTTCTCGCCTATTTTTGTGGCGATGGTTGATCG
>JANMFC010000038.1:0-3199 GCA_031377675.1 Pseudanabaena sp. OTE_70b_metabat_355
ACCAAGAACCCAAATAAGCGGAAGCGCCTGCTTCGCGGACGATTCCGCTTATTTGGGTTTTATATTTAACTATGCCTACTTAATCAATCAAGTCTTAACTACCTTAACTCGGCAATGACTCAGACTTTATCCGATACTGACGCTTCAGATCGATTGATCGACAAAAGCGAATATAAACCAAATCTTCATGTCGTTCCTATCGGTGAAGTGATCCCAGACTTGACCTATTCTAGTCTGTTGGTAATGATGCGACTACTCATGAGTCAAACAGGGGTTGCCAAAGTCGAGACCGCCTACTCAAGCTGGAAAATATTTATTCACAGTGGTGGGGTTTGCTTTATTGAGGATCAACAAGAATTTTCTGCGACTTTGGCTCGCAAGCTAAAAGCTCAAAAAATTCAGATCCCCCCGAAACTCATTCAAGCAATTTCGCTGAAAAATACCAAAAGTATTGATCGCTATCGCTTGCTAAGCGAAATTTATGCCACTGATAATGAAAATTGTCTCCTAGTATTTAAAGAGATCCTGTTTGAAAATCTTTTAGCAATTTCTCTAGAAAAAAAGTTTTCTTTACTTTGGAAAACATTACCACCAGACACCAAAATTGTCTTACCGATTTGGCAACTAATCGATCTCGAAAAAGCGATCGCCAAAGTATCAGAACAATGGCGTGGTTTTGCCCATGTTCGCCATCCCTATCAGACCGTACAACTACTCGATACAGAATGCGGGATCGCCCAAGTGCCATTGTTTACGCAAGTTACAAATGGCAAATATCGGATTAGCGAAATAGCCGATCGCTTTCAACAACATATTTCTCGTACCGCCCTCAAGCTGGATAAACTCGCCGAAAATCGGACTGTAGCGATCTTGCCATTAACTAAGCGATCGCTTGATGGTAGCTCTATTGCGATCGATGAAAACCTTAATGAAGAGACAGAAAATGAGAAAACCCAGCCCAAAGTGATGATTGTGGATGATTCTCCCGTTCTGCTCAAACAATTTGGCAACTTACTCGCCAGTTGGGGCTACCAAATGACTCTGGTCGATGACTCAGCAAAAGCGACCCAGCAGATCATGTCGGAAAAGCCAAATATTGTATTTATGGATATCAATATGCCTAATTTAAACGGCTTTGAACTGATTAAACAAATTCGCCGACAGTCATCACTAACCAACATACCTTTAGTTTTGGTAACATCCGAGAATAGTATTACCAATAACTTTCGTGCTAAGTGGGCAAATTGTCGCTTTCTGAGCAAACCGCGTACATCCGATGACATCAAAGAGTTTCGAGAGCAAGTTCGCGCAATTTTGCAAGAGTTTGCTCCCATTTAAAGCCGTGGTAATGATGGGTGGCACTTTGCGCCTCCCATCATTACCATAATAAATTCTTAATTGCGAAAAGTGATTAGTTAGGTTAAAGTTTGCAGAATGTATCTCAGACAACCAATCTAAGTTGTTTTAAATTGATACGATCCGTAGGATGGCGATCCATAACGAGGCAATCGGTTTTCCTGTAATCTTTTTTTCATCTAAGCGCCCCCTAATTTTCAAAACATGACTGCACCAAAACATGATTGCTATGACAGGTTCCTTGCCTAATCCAGACCTTGAGTCTAATAATTTAACGGACGGACAGGTAGTGCGGAACGCCACATTACATATCCTACTTGCAGCCATGCGAGTCATGAGTCGCTCTACTGGAATACTCCAAGTCGAGACTAAACATCATCGGTGGAAATTATTACTTACTGGCGGAGGGTTAGTATTAGCAGAAGAAGAAGGTCAAGTTATACCCACGTTAGTCCGTAAATATGGCAATAGAGGCATTAGTTTTTCGCGTATCCCTGAATGGGAGCAGCGCCAACCTAACCGTCCTTACTGTTATTCATTCATCAGCAATGTCTACAAAAAATATCCCGAAGTCACTAAAGAAGTCGCTAAGGAGATTATTTTAGAGAATTTATTAGCCTTACATTTAGAAGATAGTTTTTCGTTTGTATGGCAGCCAGCCAATGATATGCAAGTAAATTTGCCTGTTTGGCCGCTATCAATGCTAGAAAATACGATCGCCAATGAGGTAAGGCAATGGCAAAAGTTTGAATGTGTAAAAAATCCCTATCAGCTAGTCCAACTGGTAGATGCAGCTAACTTGCTAGCCAGAGTTGGTAATGATAATTTTCCACTGTTTGCAAAGGTGACCACGGGGCAAGATCGCATTTGTATGATTGCCGATACTTTTAAACAGCCGATTTATCGCACAGCCCTGCTGCTTGATAAGTTAGCTCAAAAAAATATTGTGTCAATCATGCCGTTAGAGGAGCGAAAATCCGATACGGACATAGGTTCTAGAGGAGCTTCCCCACCGACAACACCTGTGGCTAAAAACGAGCCAAGAGTATATATTGTTGACGATTCGCCTGTGCTGCTCCAGCAAATGCAACGTTTACTTTTAAGTTGGGGTTATCAAGTTGATTTTACTGATAACGCCGAACTTGCCACGGATAAAATTTTGGAATATAAACCGTCCGTTGTGTTCATTGACATCAATATGCCAGCCCTCAATGGTTTTGATTTGATCAAACAAATTCGGCGACAAAGGGATCTAGCAACGATGTCTTTAGTATTAGTAACGGCGGAGAACAGTATGACTAATAATTTTCGGGCAAGATGGGCAAATTGTCGTTTCTTGGCTAAGCCGCGATCTTCGTCGGATACACCACAATTTCGGGAAGAATTGCGTAACTTGTTAAGAGAGGTGGCTCCCTTATCAACTGATACATTAGTCTAGAGTTTGCAATCTAGATGCAATTACGGGGTTAATAAATTGAACACATTAAACACATTAAATAGTCACATAGGATTTTAAGTCAGTAATCATGAGCGAGCATTTTTTGATAATTGATGATTCCGCGACCCAACGACATTTGCTAAACAGTTACTTGACAGAGCTAGGGCATACAGTCGATATTTGCGAATCAACTGTAGGGGCTTTAGACAAGATTGTGAAAAATCGCTACACCGCCGTGTTTTTGGATATTGTTTTGCCAGAACAGGACGGATATAAATTTTTGCGTGAATTGCGATCACACCCTCAAGTCGGTGATCAGTATGTAATTTTCTGTTCCACAAAAATCACCAAGTTGGAAATGGACTATGGCTTGAAACGCGCTACGGCAAATGATTATTTGCCCAA
>JANMFC010000058.1:0-2742 GCA_031377675.1 Pseudanabaena sp. OTE_70b_metabat_355
ATTCGCAGTTTGCAAAGTTCTTTACCCACCAATCCAACATCTTTTTTCCTGCTCTTTCTATGATTGTTTATATTTTACACCTAAAACTAGGCTTTATTCCTTATTTGCCTGCTCTTAACACTTAACGGGAAAAGTAAGGTCTATCACCAGCTTCAGGCTTGAGCAAATAATCAACCCAAGTCGTAGTCCGAATCAGACTTTTAATTTTCCCTTCTGGTGTGCGACATTCGGGCGTGTAGCCCAAAGCAATTAGCAAAGGCTCCAATAAACGGCTTTTAGTAGCTTCTTCTGGCTTACCATCTCGCGGTGATCGCTGTATTTGCTCAGCTTCTCCCACCAAACGAGAAATTTCAGCCTGAAAATTTTCGACAGACATAAGCACACACTCATTATTTAGTATCAGTACAACTTTATAGTTTTCGTGGCACTAAACCTTACTTAAACTTATCACCCAAATCTCGGCTTGAGATTGTTTCTTGGCGTTTCAACTACTGGATACGATAAAATTGTTTTAGTCGTTACCTAGATAACCAAGCATGACCGCGATCGCCATAAATCCTAATGTTTCACCAGTTAAAAATTCAAATATTAAAAATTCAAATATTGATTGGCAAGCGATCGCTAATCACTTCATCGCAGTAGTCGGCGATCGCTATGTGGTGCGTACTCGCGAAGAATTACTTGCCTATGAATGCGATGGACTCACCAGTTACAAACAACAACCTGCGATCGTGGTGCTGCCTCTCACGACTGAGCAAGTATCCGCAGTTGTGAAGATATGCGATCGCTACAAGGTGGCTTTTGTGGCAAGAGGATCGGGGACGGGGCTATCAGGCGGCGCGTTGCCATTGCCAGATTCGGTGCTGATCGTCACCTCACGCATGAAAAAGATTTTAGAAGTTGATTTTGCCAATCAGCGTGTCGTTGTCCAACCAGGGGTGATTAATAACTGGGTTACTCAAGCTGTCAGTGGTGCAGGTTTTTACTATGCGCCCGATCCATCGAGCCAGATCATCTGTTCCATCGGTGGCAATGTTGCCGAAAACTCAGGCGGTGTGCATTGTCTGAAATATGGAGTCACCACCAATCATGTCCTCGGCGCAAAAATCGTTCTACCCGATGGCTCGATCAAAGATATTGGTAGTAAGATTCCCGAAAGCCCAGGCTATGACCTCACAGGAATTTTTGTTGGCTCCGAAGGCACTCTTGGCATTGCCACAGAAGTAACTCTTAAGATTCTTAAATCGGCAGAATCTATTCAAGTTCTTTTAGCTGATTTCACTACAGTCGAAGCCGCAGGATCAACTGTATCGGATGTGATTGGGGCAGGAATCATTCCTGGGGGAATGGAAATTATGGATAACATGAGCATTAACGCTGTGGAAGATACAGTGGCGACAAATTGCTATCCCCGTGATGCCGCCGCGATCTTGATTATTGAGGTTGATGGATTAGAGATAGAAGTTGCGGAAAGTGCTAAGCGGATCGAAGCGATTTGTTATCAAAATGGAGCGCGAAATGTGACTACAGCGATCGATCCTGAACAACGTCTCAGACTCTGGAAAGGTCGGAAGGCTGCCTTTGCGGCGATGGGGCGGCTTAGTCCTGATTATTATGTGCAGGATGGAGTAATTCCAAGGACGAAGCTGACCTATGTATTGCAGGAGATTGCCAAGCTCAGTGAGAAATATGGTTATTATGTTGCCAATGTTTTCCATGCGGGTGATGGCAATCTGCATCCTTTGATTTTGTATAACAATGCCGAAGCTGGTGCTTTGGAAACTGTAGAAGAACTAGGTGGCGAAATCCTTAAACTCTGTGTGCGGGTTGGTGGGAGTATTTCGGGCGAACATGGGATTGGGGCAGATAAGAAGTGCTATATGCCTGAGATGTTTAGCGAATCTGATTTGGAGACAATGCGATGGGTTCGTGATGTTTTCGATCCTCATGGGATTGCCAATCCTACGAAGATTTTGCCGACTCCGCGTACTTGCGGGGAAGGGGCTAAGCCCAATCATGATGCGAAATATAAGTTACTGGATCGTTTTTAAACAAATAAAAGCGCCGCAAAGCGGCGCTTTTATTTGTTTTTGTGATAGCGCTTTGCGCTATCGCAAAAACAATTAGGACATCGCCTGAATAATGTAATCAAAATAAGGTTCAGTTGTAGCCGCGTCTTCTTTACTGAGCAAGTCTAGAGAGGCATTCTTGAGGCAACGCACTGCATCAGCCATGCCGACCAAGGGTACACCAAGGGAGTTATACATTTCGCGAACGCCAATGATGCCAATTTTTTCGATTGGTTCCTTATCGCCTGCCAATACCCCATAGGTGGTGAGGCGAATGTACCATGTGAAATCTCTCAAGCATTGGGTGCGTTGTTTCTGACCATAGGCATTGCCGCCAGGAGCAATATAGTCAGGATGAATTCTAAATAGTTCTGTGGTCGCTTTTTTGACGATCTTATCTTCGCTTTCAGCTAAGACTGTGGCAATCCGCACTCTTTGAGCGCCAGTGGCAAGAAAATTTTGGACACCTTGCAACTCAGAAATGCTGGGATATCGCAGTTCTTCGTCGGCTTTTTCTAAAACTTGACTAACTACACTCATAATTTAAATAGGAAATTTAATATATCGCCATCTAGTTTACCAAAAGCGGTGAATGAGCCAAGAATTTGTAATAAAAACACAAAACTTTATACCAAAAGTACTCCCTATAAATAAGTGAAAGCGTCGCTCTGCG
>JANMFC010000059.1:0-3814 GCA_031377675.1 Pseudanabaena sp. OTE_70b_metabat_355
GGCGCTGATGCGTTTGCTCGTATTCGTGGTTATATTTCTACACTCAGAAAGCAGGGGCTTGATATTCTTGCTTCTCTCGCTAACTTATTTCGCGGTAATCCTCTTTTTGTCTAGTTCCTTCTTTTTGACCTGATCAGTTACGATAAAATAAAATCATTCCAAAGGGATTGAGACCTCTCTTGATCTGTCTCATTAATAACTAACTCAAGCGGATTTTGGATCTTCTTATTCGCCAAGCCATGCAATATGTTACGAATCTCCTCAAAGCTACTGAATAAATCACTATTATTTAATTGATATTTACATGGTGACAAAGATACGTCGTGATTTGTCCATTCATCAATTACTAATTGATTTTTTTCTACAGTTGATAAAAGAGCATTAATAATTCCGTCAGACAATCTTTTCTCAATAGCTTCTGAAAGTTTATAAACTTTCTCTTTAAGGTCTCTATAGCCTTGATTAAAGTGGGTTTTGTATGATTTTATAAGATTGTTACTAACTATAGATTGTCCACAATATAAGCATTCATCTCTATTCCCAAAAGATTGTCCTTGACTTAACCAATTTTCAAAATCTCCATTGGAGTACTTACTGATATGAGACTGTACAGTGTTTTCAGCATCTTTCTCAATATCCTCAAGTGTTATAGCGAGAGTCGCAAAAAATGCTTTTAAGTTAAGTTGCGGCTCTATAAGGAGTTGTGGAATCGCCTTTTTTTGGAGAGATTCATTACTTTTAGCTGCCGTGAGTCTTGTTCTTAATAACTCTATTTTTACATCTATATCTGGATCATGCGGCAATTTAGCAAAATCCCTTCGATTTAGTAGTTCTTTTCTATAAAGTATCAGAGAGCATTCAATGCTGTTAATCTCGCTCGTCTTATCAGCGATTTTTTGTGTTTCACTATCTACTTGTTGTTTTAGTAAAATAGCATCTTCTCCAAGAGAAAATTCTAGCAATCCTTTTCTATGACTTGCTTCAATCACAGTACCAGAATATACGTTTTTATCAACAAACTCAGTGTCAAAAACTAAAATATCAGAATACGAATGAGACCATTCACTACCATTGAAAGTAGGAGTTATATTAGAAGTCCCATTGTTAAATAAGAATTTTATTTCTGGTGCTTGATCGCTATAAACTGCTTGACGAAGAGTTATAGATTCAGCATCATTCTTGGAACAAGAACGTAAAATACTTGCTAATGTTGACTTACCGCGACCATTGTCTGCATAAATCAAGTTGATTTTATCAAATAAGGGAGAAGTGCAACTAGCATCGTTAAACAACCCTAAATTTTTGATGTGTATGATTTTTTTAAGCATTTGTGTCGTGACTCAGAAATTTTATAGTACGAGACTCTTCAAAATATCATCAATTATATCATGTCAAACTTGCTACGAAATTAATCACGCTATCCAATTTGACTTAATGTTTCAAGATTAATTTCTAGCTTCTAGCCTAGCTACAACGCATGATGTGTGTGGTCAGCGATCGCATTATCAACACCGCATCTCAAAGGGATCGCCTTTACGATTTTGTATTGGTAATTCGTGCCATCAATCAGCCAGCCATCTACAAAAGCAATAAACCCATGCTCACGGTGAGATTACTTGAAAAAAATTCGTTACCTCAATCATAGATAAAAATTTGCAGTATCACAGCTTAAAATAGATCGCGATCGCGAGGCAATCCTATTTTTAATTCTGCTTGCAGAAAGTTAATAAATTGCTGAGCCGTCCGCCCTGACTGACCATTATGTCGCGTTGCCCATTGTAGAGCGCGAAAATTCAGATCCTCATCGGGTAAGTTAATTCCCACTTGTTTCGCCAGATGATGCACGATTTTAAGATAGATTTCTTGATCCGCTTGCAAAAAAGTCAGGGTTAAACCAAATCGATCGCTTAAGGATAATTTTTCCTGCACCGTGTCCCAAGGATTAACTTCTTGGCGATCGCTCAAATCTCTGAGACTAGGGCGATCGCTAAAGTATTCACGCAGTAAATGCCGACGGTTGGAAGTGGCATAAACTAAGAGATTATGGGGCTGTGCCGAAAGATTTCCCTCTAAAACTACCTTAAGCGCCTTATAGTCTTCGCCCTCTTCTTCAAAGGACAAATCATCAACAAAAATAATAAATTTCTGGGGAACCTTGCGTAATATCTCCGCAATAATCGGCAGATCTTTTAAATCATTTTTAGCAACCTCAACTAGACGCAAACCGCGATCGCGATAGGCGTACATTAAGGACTTCACCATTGATGATTTGCCCGTACCGCGACTACCATAGAGGAGAATATGCAGCGCCTGATAACCTGCCAAAAATGCTTCTGTATTTTGATAAAGCGCATGACGTTGAGACTCGTAGCCAATCAGATCGGCTAAGTTCACCAAATCAGGATGGGCAATTCCCTCCAATTGACCATTAGTCCACCGAAACGCATCATAATCCGTAAATATTCCCGTTCCCGAATGCTGATAATAATCCACTAAATCTGGCAAAAGTTGTTTCCAATCATCGGTATCTTGAAATTTGCGGAGTAGAGATCGCTTGGATTCCGAAAGTTTCGATAGGTCGCTCTTCAATTGCCAAACCACAGGGCGATCGCCAAAAGCTTCATCAATAAAATCGACTAGTTTATTCCCACCCCACAGACTGGTTTCTTCTAAAACTTGAAGGTCATGCTTTGCCGCCGCGACCAAGGCGATCGGTAATGATTTCAGTGGTGATTCCAGTTTTTGGGTTTGGACTTGTTGACTAAAAGGATTATCGGATCTGAGGATTTGGATAATAATGTAATCTCGCCAGTTGTAGCCCGTAGAGGCGATCGCCCTAAACCATTGACCATAGGCAAATAAATAACTAAGTCGGCGCGATCGATTTTCTTCGCCATCTAGGGCATAGTTCGCCAGACATTGCAAAAGTTTCACATAGGCTGTCCCCACTTCTTGCTCTAACAAATTTTGGTAAAGAAGCAGCGAGGAAATCGTCACCTGTTTTGCATAAATTGATTGTCGCGTCTCTTCTAGCATCTTTATTTACCACAGTTCGTGATCATTCCCCATATTCTCATCATTTTGAAAGGAAGTAATTAAAACCAAAAATTATTGGGGCGGACAAAGCCCACCCCCAATAATTTCTGGTTTTAATTGCGTAAGTTATTTGATCTAGTAAAATTTGTTCCCTGCTATGCTATTATGGCAAAGCGTCAAAAACGCAACGGGATGTAGCGCAGCTTGGTAGCGCACCACTTTGGGGTAGTGGGGGTCTTGGGTTCAAATCCCAACATTCCGATATTTTTAAAACTCATAATTAGCGATCGCCTCAATCGTGAACCTCACACAGCCGAATCGAGGATATTTGGCGTGATTTAGCCTTCAACGATCGCTATTTCTGCTTCAGTTAAGCCATAGAGTCGATAGACGATCGCATCAATTAGTTGGTCACAGCACGTTAACTGCTCTTTGATCGGTAAAAGAGTATTGAGGCTATCTTGATATTCTTTTTCTAATTTTTCCTGCTCTTTTCGGGCAACAGGATCGATTTTGATTTTTTTACTATTTTTCTTTAATACTTCGATTAGTTCATCAAAACTAAGATGAGTCATATTTTTATAATAGTCACCCAAATAGTTTTGGATTTTAGATTTATTGGTGAGTGTATCAACTGGACCTTACTTTTCCCGTTAAGTGTTAAGAGCAGGCAAATAAGGAATAAAGCCTAGTTTTAGGTGTAAAATATAAACAATCATAGAAAGAGCAGGAAAAAAGATGTTGGATTGGTGGGTAAAGAACTTTGCAAACTGCGAAT
>JANMFC010000086.1:0-28422 GCA_031377675.1 Pseudanabaena sp. OTE_70b_metabat_355
AAAAATTGTTGGGGCGGGCAAAGCCCACCCCAACAATTTTTGGTTCAATAGCACACAAGCCAAATTCTAAAATAAAAGCCGCGCTGTGCGCGGCTTTTATTGTGGTAAATCTAAACTTTTATGAAGTGCTTACGCTGTATGGATTACACTAATTTCGCAAAAAGCAAGATAGCTAGAATGCTCTCTAGACAAGCATTCTAGCTTTTTTATAAAGAATTAGGGCAATAAGTATTTCAAAAAAACTGCTCAAATCCATATAAATTAACTATTTTGTATATACACAAGTGGCAAATTACTATTAGAATGTGCAAACAGAAGTCATAGTCAGTCAGACTTTCGCCAATGAAGATTGCAAATTGTGATCGCGAATTGTGATCGTGAATTGTGATAACCATTGGCGAT
Source organism: Pseudanabaena sp. OTE_70b_metabat_355 (assembly GCA_031377675.1). Classification (GTDB taxonomy): domain Bacteria; phylum Cyanobacteriota; class Cyanobacteriia; order Pseudanabaenales; family Pseudanabaenaceae; genus Pseudanabaena. The sequence continues at coordinate 403 of JANMFC010000086.1, forward strand.
CGCAAAGGTTAGATTTTAATTTTGATTTAACTTTGATTTAGACTTTTGATTGGTAACTCATACTCATAATTATCCATATATATCAGGGGAAACCTATGAACAAAGGTGAACTAGTTGATGCGATCGCTAAAAAAACTACAGAAAAGGGCTTGTCAGTCAATAAAAAGACTACCGATGAAGTCCTCTCTGCAATTCTTGAAGTGATCATCGATACCGTGGCAAGTGGCGACAAGGTAACTTTGGTCGGCTTCGGCTCATTTGAAGCCCGCGATCGCAAGGCCAGAGAAGGACGCAATCCTAAAACTGGAGAAAAGATGGAAATTCCTGCTACTAAAGTACCTGCATTCTCTGCTGGTAAATCCTTTAAAGAGCAAGTTAGCCCTCCTTCTGACTAAACATTACCCCAAAAATGTTTTTGTTTGTTTTTGCCGCGCCAAGCGCGACGTAAAAATGGGTGGCGCGAAGCGCCACCCATTTTTGATTGTATGAGGACTACCCTTTTTGTTGTAAAATAGAAGGTATATGAAAGGGAGTAGCTAGTTACTTTAAGCAAAAGCATTTGCTCTGAAAGTAACCCCACTTGAGTCAACATACTGTCTTAACCGACTGGTTCAAGTGACAAGTTTTATTTAAAGATATTTAGAGACTTGGCAGCGAGACTTTCACTGAGTTCACACCTGATGTGAGCTTGGTGAGGTCTTGCGTATCTCTTCAAGCTCACATCAGGGCTTTTCAGAAACCTGATGGAGATTGACCGAGTGCTGACAGCTTTTACTGCAAGTTTATTATTGATTACGATTTCTGAGTTGGGCGATAAAACTTTTTTTATTGCGGTGATTTTGGCGACAAGACATTCACACCGCATTGTGTTTTCGTCAGTGCTGGCGGCGCTGGCGTTGATGACTGTGCTATCGGTTGCATTGGGGCGGCTAGTTTCTTTATTTCCTAAAGAATATACTCACTATGGCGCGATCGCCTTATTTCTAATTTTTGGTTTAAAACTAATTTACGATGCATCACAGATGTCCGCAAAGTCTGAAGAAGCAATAGTTCAGGAAGCGGCGGAAGCTGTAGAAACTCAAGATTCTCCTAAGGCGATCGCTAAGTTACCAATTTTCGGTAAATCTTTGAGCAATATTCTCTCCCGCTATTCTTGGTTAGGGATTTGGACACAGGCGTTTGTGATGACTTTCGTTGCCGAGTGGGGCGATCGCACTCAAATTAGCACGATCGCTTTAGCCGCCGCCTATAATCCAGTTTTCGTCACACTCGGCGCGATTTTTGGACATGGTATTTGTACAGCGATCGCTGTCATCGGCGGTCGTCTCATCGCAGGCAAAATCTCTGAGCGAGTAATCACTGCTGTGGGCGGAGTCTTGTTTCTAATTTTTGGTGTAACCGCCTATTTCCAAGGTTCTTAGCTAGCCAGCGAGAGGGCGGATAAAATTATGAGAGACTGTTAATATTCGCTCAAGTAATTTTTTCATGCCCACTGTCAATCAAGCACTTGCTTGCGTTAGAGTCTGTCAAATGCTCTCAAACGGTTATCAGCCGATTCATTTATTCCGATATAATGCAGATACTCGCATAGTATTTATTCTTGCTGGCGAATCGGAAAGTTTAGAAATTTTAATTTTTCCTGATGGTCAATGGAGGTTTATTGATGATGAAGCCTAACTTTACAAAAATGACTCGCAAAGACTTACGAGAATACATTTTAAAGAATCGGGAAGATGATGAAGCGATCGCTGCTTTAATTAGAAGAAGTAATACTGAAAGTCCGAAATTTCCTTTCCCTAGGACTGATGAAGATTTAAAAGAAATGCAAGTTTTGCTTCATAAAAAGTTGAACAATAACTAACAGATGCATTGCCCTGTAATGTTTATGTTGATTATCAACTTATAAAATTTTGAAAAAGCGTTTAGATGTTTTATTGGTTGACTTAGAGCTTGCACCATCGCGGGAGCAGGCTCAAAAGTTTATTCGGGCTGGTTGGGTGCAGGTCAATCAACAGGTGATTGATAAGGTTGGTACTGAGGTCAAGGATGATGCGGTAATTTTGGTAAAACAACAATCGCCTTTTGTGTCGCGTGGTGGTGAAAAATTGGCAGGGGCGATCGCTACGTTTGGGGTGAATGTAAGCGATCGCGTTTGTTTTGATGGTGGCATTTCTACTGGCGGATTTACGGACTGTATGCTGAAGCAGGGCGCGGCGAAGGTTTACGGAATTGATGTGGGTTATGGGCAGGTGGCTTGGGAAATTCGCAGTGATGAGCGCGTGGTTTTGCGGGAACGGACTAATTTGAGGCATCTCACGCCTGATGATTTATACGCACCTGACGATATTGTTCCAGACTTTGCGGTGTTGGATTTATCGTTTATTTCTTTAACAAAAATTTTGCCTGCGTTGTGGAATTTGTTACGATCGCCGCGTGAAACTTTACTGCTAGTCAAGCCACAATTTGAAGCAGGAAAGGGACAGGTGGGCAAAAATGGGATTGTGCGTGAACCGAAAATTAGGGCTGAGGCGATCGCTAATGTTTTAACCACTGCTCAGAGTTTGGGCTGGCAATTTAAGGGTTTAACGCCTTCAAGTATTCAGGGACGGACTGGGAATCATGAATATTTACTCTGGCTAAGCGATGAAGCTTCGGAAATAATTACACCTAGTTTTGAGGAGATCTTAGAAATTTCAAAAGGCTGATTAAACTAAATTTTATAACGCCAAGCTCGAATCGCAAGATCGACAAACCAACCTAATGTTTCAGTTTCTTGAGTTTGAAATTCTTGCCACCAACCTGTAGGATTTTTAATTATTAATCCTGGATATAACTCTTGACAAGTATATCGATTGTTGTAACCCAAACTTAGCTGAGATAAGTATTCATCACCCTTACACCACTTTGGCATACCATCTCTTCCAGCAACTAAACAATTTTTTTGAAAAGCCGCAGATAAATTCTCTCTTTCTTTTAAACTGATACCACGAGTTGAGATTAATGCTAAATAATCAATACTTTTATCAAGTTTAAATAAACTTGTTGTCTCACTAAATATAAGCTCAAATCTTTTTACCTTTACTGGACTCCCTACCACATCGTAAAATCCCATACCCGAATGTCTAGAAGGGAGATATAAAAACAAAGAGATTTGTTTGTCAGACACACCAATCTCGGCTAAAGTCCTGCTACCTTCTCTATTGCTGGTTGCATAGAAAACACGGCTCCCCAAAGAATTAACAATTTCTTTAACTTTAGATTGAGCTAAAAATAAGCTTCGCAAATACCAAAAATCATCTCTGTTTTCTTGAGGGATATTCTGTAGCAACCTAGCTAGGGCAGGTGCTTCATTGTAGATTTGTGTAAAATTTGGAATAGCATTAGATTTAATTTCACTAGATAATCCTGTTATTGAATAAGGAATACTATGATTACGTTCTCCCATCTGAAGAGACTTATTTTCAACTGCGAAACTAAATTTCAGTAGTTTAATATTGTCTTCAAATTTACAAGCTGCTTTGTCTATCAAACTGTCTTCATTAAAAGATGGCGCGATCGCAATTAATTCAATGGGATAGGAATAATCAATTTGCTCTGGAAATGGTCGCTTAGACAAAATAAGGTGTCTATATCTAACTAATTGCCAAATAATACCGCGATCTTCTTCGTTTTTTAATTCTAGAAGAACAGCTTGATGATTATGTTTATTTCGACATAACAAATCATAGCGCTGATTATGTGAACGGAATTGACGTTGGAGTAAATCCAAATCAGGAAAAAGCTCATCAAAATGGTTCTCAATGTATATTTCTAAATCTTCCTCTGATTGAAATCGCAGTGCATTAGCGGTATAGGCAATTCTAGGAATTTTGTCAGAAATCCCCCCCTGACCAAAATATTTAGGCGTTATAGACTTTCTTCTTGGAGCCATGTTGAACTATATAGGTTTAAATTTATGATTAAGTAATTATTCGTTCAATCCACATTCTTGTAAATAATATGAATTTGAAAACAAAAGTTTTTAGTTTCAAGATTTTGGATAATTTTTCGTATTTTTAACTAAATAATTTTGTAAAGCAGTCACAATTGTAATGATTGCGTCAATTAATCCGAGACACTTAGTATGATAGCCCAAACAATGCGATCGCTCTGACAGCAAGGATTTTTCAAAAGTATAGCGATTTAAATTATGATATTAAGAGAAATTTACAATTGACCAAGCTCTTGTTTTTAATGGCTTATTCCTAATGGCTAAATGTGTAATTAATCGCCGAGCCGAGTTTTCTGCTAGTCATCGCTATTGGCTACCCGAAATCCCAGACGCAGAAAATCTTGCAAAATTTGGAGCCTGCACCAACTTTCCACCCCACGGGCATAACTACGTTTTGTATGTGGGGATGCAGGGCGAGATCGACCATACTGGCATGGTGCTAAATCTCTCCGATGTCAAGCACACGATCGCCCGTGAAGTCACCACCCAGCTTAACTTCTCCTATCTGAATCAAGCATGGGAAGAGTTTCAGCAAACCCTCCCCACCACTGAAAATATCGCCCGTGTAATTTGGCAGCGACTCGAATCGCACCTGCCATTGGTCAATATCCGTCTATACGAACATCCAGAACTTTGGGCTGAATACAAAGGTAACGACATGCAAGCATACTTAACGATTAGCACTCACTTTTCCGCCGCCCATCGCCTCGCCCTTGACGCTCTCTCACTTGAAGAGAATACTGAAATTTATGGCAAATGTGCGCGTGTGCATGGTCATGGACATAACTACCATCTGGAAGTAGCGATCGCTGGCGAGATTGATCCGCGCACAGGGATGATTGCCGATCTAAGCGAATTTCAAAAAGCGCTTGATCAATATGTGCTTGATCCGATGGATCACACCTTTTTAAATAAAGATATTCCCTATTTTGCGGAAGTCGTGCCAACTGCCGAAAATATTGCGGTCTATGTGCAGAAGGTACTTACGCAACCAATTCGCGAGATTGGCGCAAAGTTGCACAGCATCAAATTGATTGAAAGTCCCAATAACTCCTGTGAAGTTTACGGAGAATATCAACTCTCAGATATCGCCCATTCATTAGAAGAGGCTCTTGCCAAATCAGCTTAAAACATCAACAAGCAAGAGGCTTAAGCCCCTTGACTATAGCGATCCTAAATCATTTGTGGCTTCGACTTCGCTCAGCCAGCGGGGACTGATGGCTGAGCGAAGTCGAAGCCTGTTTCAACTCATTTCGGATTGCTATATAAATTCTGAACTTGAAACATCAGCATTCATGCTGTATCCAAATGATCGGGATCATCGCTATACATGATTAATGTTCAATGGGGTTAATAGATGTCTATGTACCAAGTTTTGCAAAACACTGATCGTCATCAAGCGATCAAAACAAACGTTAAGCAGGAAAAAAAACTTGCGCCAAGTCAGAATACCTACTTAAAATTTGCGATTGATCCATATACCATTGGCTTACTTGAGAGCGAATTTACCCAAGAGGTGATCACAGTTAAGTCTACCGAGGTTAACCCAATTCCCAACAAGCCATCCTGTATTTTGGGAATTCTTAGCCGTCGTCGTCATGTATATTGGGCGATCGATCTGGCGATGCTATTGGGATTACAACGATTAGATCAACAGATTGGACTTTACGAAGTTATTATTGTCAAGGTTCAAGAAAGAGCGATTGCTCTAGTTGTACCGAGTATTCTAGGGATTGTAAACATCCCAAGCGATCGCCATGAAAGCAATGGTACATTGATCCCCGCTATCCTAAAGCCGTATCTCTCAGGATATGTTAATGAAGGCGGCGAAATTGCTTATTTATTTAGCGCCGATAGTATTTTGCGATCGGCAATTTTACATTCATAGATTTTACATTTGCAGAAACGGTAAATACATATTCACTAAAACCTATGGAATCCAGCCGAAATGTTCTGCTTGAATTTGTTTATAGGGAGGCAAATAATCAAATCCAAGGCTTAGGCGCTGGGATTAGGGGCAACTATAATATCAATGAAGTAGTTGCCTATGCCTTAAATCGATTACCCGCCAAGTTTGCCTCCACAGACGAAGCTTTGTCGATAAAGAAGCAAGAGTGTATGGAAATACAAGCCGACATTACCAAAAATGTTCGGCAAGCCCTTATAACTGTATGCAAAGATCCATTGCGTCAGCATCAACCCCTTGAAGAAGTTGATTTAGCAAATGCTCCCTATTCCCTGCTTAATGCACAGAAACTATTAGGCTGGGATTGTTTAATGTGGGCGGATTTGCCAAAGGCTTTAGAGGATGCTCTAGAAAAGGCGATCGCTACATACAATTCGGGGAGTGGATCGCCTCTGATGGGTAAATATGGCGCTCTAGGGCGCAGTCGAATGCAGGCGCAAATGTATCTGAGTAAACCTGCACCAAAACGGAGTATGGCGAATCAATTGCAGCAGGCTGAACATGATATTTATATGCTCGAATCTAATCAATTGGTCCATTCATTAGAGCGACTGGTGATCAAGATGGCGCAAAATCGGGCGCAAAACTTTCAGCCCGTGGAACTAAAGTTTATTCGTTTGGAAGATGTGTTAGCAAAATCATTAAATCGTTTGCCGCCTCTCTATGCCACATCGGCAAAGGGAGTTGGGCATTTGCGGCATTATGCCCAAATGAATATTGGTTCTGAAGTTAGCATTATTGTCTATGAATCGATGCTAGAGACTCGCAACGAGAATATGCAAAGAATCAACAACTTAATGTTCTATAAGTTTCGCCGTGAGCGTGAACAGGCGATCGCTAAAGTTAGCAAATTACTATTTAACCGCGAAGTAACTTGGCAAAACTTGGATGACGTGGTGTCAGCCTGTTTGGATATGGCTAAATCTGGCAAGGTTTGTTGGGAACGCCCTGTAAGCTAAAAAAAAAGATGACGCTTTGCGTCATCTTTTTTTTTAATTATGCATCGTAAACGATTTCCACAATTTCAAGCTCTTGCTTAGTTCCGACAAAGGGATTGTCCTCTGTGAGAAATAACATACAGTGACATTCTTTGCGTTCACGCATCGGCACACAGGGACAATTCCAGTATGTGTCTTTGACTTCAGCTTCCTTATCTTCGTAGTAACGACAAGGACAGAGGGGAGAGCCTAAATCATCTTTGTGTTTGGCTAAGCCTTCAATAACGGCATTGGTTACGCTGGGATCGACACAAAAGAATGTGCCAGTGTTTTTTGCGTACTTTTCGGAAAACTTTCGCATTGCCTCGAAATTTTTAGAGGAAGCTTTATTTTCCCCACGATCTGATTCTGGGGTAAGGGACATAAGCTAAGAAAATTGCAAAGAAACAGCTAATTATTACCTATATCACGAAACTGCATCAGACAAACCTAATTTCTAATTTGCCTGAACATCTGTGCCTTCATATAAAACCCAAATTTGTTGGGGCGGGAGAAGCCCGCCTCAACAAATTTGGGTTTTAATAAATTTTGATCTATTTCAAGTACTGAGATCAATTCCTAGCGATCGCATTTTGGCTTCGAGTTCAGCCAGCTTTTGTTCAGCAGTGTCAGCCCGTTGCTTTTCTAAGGCAGTACGTTGTTGCTCCAAGGCAGCGCGGTCAGAGCCTGTTAGCAACAAATTGCCCTCAAGATCCCACCAACGCAACCAAGGTAAATTCATATTTTGATATAGCCCTTGCCAAATACCAATCTCGACTTGCATAGCTGGGATTTCGTAATGTCCGCGCTCATTCGGCGACATCAGCGCGTAACTATCACCGACAAGCTGATACATCTCAATGTTAGATTTTTCGACTTCGTATATTCCGTAATAAGGAATCCGAATTGCTTGTTCGTACACCCAAAATTTACCCTTGATCGGCGTGCGATCGCGTTCCTCAGTTCCATTACCAGACACAAATTCTAGTGCTAATAGCGGTGAAATATATTCTTGCCACATCACATAGGAGCGCCGTACGACTCCATCTAGAGTCGCAGGTACATTCGACACATAAAACCAATCGGGAGCTTCGGCTCCTTTTTCCAATGGTTCTGCAAGTCGCCAATAGATGCCAGAGTCTTGTCCGATACAATAGTTGCCATCAGGATGAATGCGATCAAGAACGGGGGCGATCGTGTCGGTGAGCAGTAAACTTTGGGGATGCTCTTGGAAGTTCTTCACAAATTCCCCATTGGACTCAGGGAGTTGAGTATGGTCGGGCAGGCTGAGTTTAACGATGGTTGCCATTGTTTTTTACAACAAATACCGCAATATTTTTATAGCATATTAATTTAGGGAGTAGAGCAGCGCGAAGCGCTGCCCTACTCCCTAAATTAATAGTCATACTGTTTACGAAGGCTGTATTGAGTCTTTTATGTTTGATATAGTTATTGGCAATTACGAAGTTCTTGACAATAAAATCAGGATTCTCGCCCGTCGTTTTCATTACTAAAAATTATCAAGGGAATGCTTCTCTCATTTTAAAATCTCATGCAAAAAAAACGAGTCTTATCTGGCGTACAACCAACTGGTAATCTTCATATTGGCAACTATTTGGGGGCAATCCGCAACTGGGTAGAAACTCAGGCTGATTACGAAAACTTCTTCTGTGTTGTTGATCTGCACGCGATTACGGTTCCCCATGATCCGAAAACTCTGGCTAGTAATACTCGTGATATTGCGGCTTTATATATAGCCTGTGGTATCGATCCAGAAATTTCGACAATTTTTGTACAGTCCCATGTATCCGCCCATGCCGAATTAACATGGCTGCTCAATTGCATCACGCCGCTTAATTGGTTGGAGCGGATGATTCAATTTAAGGAAAAAGCGGTCAAACAGGGCGAAAATGTGGGCGTGGGGCTACTGGACTATCCTGTGTTGATGGCGGCCGATATTTTGTTATATCAAGCTGATTTAGTGCCTGTTGGGGAAGATCAAAAGCAACATTTGGAACTGACACGAGATATTGCGGGAAGGTTTAACGATCAGTTTGCGCCTGTATTTAGGATTCCTCACCCTCTCATTCGTAAAGAAGGGGCAAGAGTGATGAGTTTAACTGACGGTACAAAGAAAATGTCTAAGTCTGACCCATCAGATATGAGTCGTATTAATTTGCTTGATGATACTTATACAATCTCTTATAAAATTACGAAGTGTAAAACAGATGCTATACGTGAACTAGTATTTGATCAGCCTGATCGTCCTGAAGCTAATAATTTACTTACTCTATACGCGATTTTTGCCAATAAGACTAAGGAGCAAGTACAAGCTGATGCAGCTACATGGCGTGGCTGGGGGGATTTTAAAAAGGAGTTGACAGAAGCCGTATACAATCATCTTCGTCCAATTAAAACTAGGTATAAGGAATTGATCGATGATCCAGCTTATCTCGATCAAGTTTTGCGTGATGGTCGTGAAAAAGCTGCTGAGACCGCTTTTAAAACTCTAACTGATGTTAAGAATACAATGGGATTTTTAAGATCTTTGTAAACATTATTAATAGAGTAAAAACAGGTATATTTTTGTCTAATTATTTAGTTTTTCTTTCAAATTTTGATTAGACAAAAATATTTTTTACAGTGAAAAACATGGAAATTAATTTCAATGAAGATGATTTTGCTGAATGGATTCGTCAGATATGTGGCTCCAAGCTAATAGTAAATGAGAATCAATATATATACACATTTAGAAATCATCGATCATACGGAAATGATAGCAAAATCGAACTAACACTAGATAAAAGTAAGCTTAATAGTATTATCGAATCTCTTAGTCAATTTTCTATAGTTGACGAAACAATTATCTCTAATGACTACACATTTGAAACACTTGTAAAAGAAGAAAGCTCTCCCAGTAAAAGACTCTTTCTATACGGTTTTAGTGAACTAGTAAGCAGAGATCCTATTAACAAGATTACTTATCGGTTAATGAGACCTTCAGATGAGTTTACTTTATATTTAATATCTAAAGCCGCTAGTATAAGCTCAGTAAGAGATTTATCAACCTCGCGATTCAATAGTAGTAGTTGGTCAAGCATTTTAGATAAAAAGCCATGTTTAATTGAATTAACTAAAGAAATGATAAGCGGCAAATTATCTCTACGAATTGAGTCGAAAGAGAAAAAAAGCAGTAAAGAATTTGAAAATTTTAGTTCGGCTTTTTTATTTAATTTTACTTACAATACTGATTCAGCTTTAATTCAACAAATAGAATTTGAGGAATTACTCAGAACATCAAGAATTTCTAGAATTAACGAATTTAATTATAAGGAGTTAGAGCCTCCTCGTAGATTCTACATACCAGATTTAATACACCATTATCAATTAGCTGTCGCTTCCGAAAATCCGATGTTGGAGTATATTTCTTATTACCATATTGCAGAGCATTTTTTTGAATCTATGTTTTATGATGATCTGATTGAAAAAGTTAGAAACAAAATTACTCATGTTGATTTTTCATATAAACGCAAATCAGATATTTCGTCACTCATTAAAGATATTAGTAAATCTGTCAAACTAAGAGATGAAAGTTTAACCTTTAATGAACAAGAAGGCTTGCAAATTACCCTTAAAAATTTCGTTAAAATAGATGAACTCAAAACTAAAATTGAATCATATAAGTCAGATCTTCTTGATTATTACAAATTAAATTCAGTGCCTTTTTCTGGTGGGGCAAAAGTAGACTTAAATTCTAATGATATACAGGTTACATATAAGCATCTTGCCGCAAGAATATATCAGACAAGAAATTCTATTGTTCATAGTAAAGATTCAGATAAATTAAAATATACCCCTTTCAAAGATGATAAATCTTTAGTAAAAGAAGTACCACTTATTCGTTTTATTGCTGAGCAAATAATATTTAGTACATCGAAAATTATTTAGTTGAGTCTCTAAATTATGAGCTAAAATAAAATTTATCTGTAAAACCAAAGAACCATGATGTACAAACCATTGGAGCAGATCGCAGTCACAGTTTTCTTAAAATTGACTAATGATCCTAAGTTTCGTCAACAAGCTTATGATTCTGGCTTGAAAATTTTTCATTTTATTCAAGTAAAAACGGGAAATGTAAATTTACATTCACCAGAGAAGGCTGTAAAAATAGCTGTCAGCACTTGTATTAGAAAAGACAAAGATAGTCAGGCAAAAGTAGCTGCTTTTGTTACAGGGTTATATTTACAGCATAAAGTTGAACGGGCTGCTCAGGTGGGAGGTAGTTTACTAAGGCATTTTGGTAAATCTTGGTTTCCGCATATCCAAGACAGAGAGTTACGTTTTGCGTTAGATGTTGATCCAGAATTGGAAAAATATTTATATAGTCAGTTTATTTCTAACATTGATTAACTGATGGTTTTTAGATGATCAGTGCCTGACTTTGAGATGAAAGTATGGCTACCGTATCAATCTTGCCAATTTCTGATCCTAAAGGTGGAAAATCATATCACGCCCTTTCAGGCGATAAACACTCTGAAGGGAAAACTGCGGGACAAGCCCTAGACGCATTAACGGCTCAACTAGGTGAAATCGAGTTCAGTGCGATCCTTCAGAAATGAGTAGGATTCATTTGTTAGATAAACCAGATGAGATTATTAAAAAAATCAAAAAATGCAAAACCGATGCGGTGCGGGAGTTGGCTTTTGATGACAGCGATCGCCCTGAAGCTAATAATTTACTCGGTCTATATGCGATTTTTGCGAACAAAACTAAGGCGCAAGTCCAAGCTGAAGCTTCAACATGGAGGGGGTGGGGTGATTTTAAGACTGTATTAACTGATGCAGCGATCGCGCATCTTCAGCCGATTCAAGCTAAATATGATGAAGTGGTCAAGGAGTCAGGCTATCTCGATCGCGTATTACATGATGGTCGTGAAAAGGCTGCGGAGACGGCTTTTAAAACTCTAAATATGGTCAAGGATACAATGGGCTATTTACCACCTTTATAGGGTTTTAAAGTCAATAGATAAAACCTCAAGAAGCTGGTTTGTATATTAACTGTACGAATCAGCTTTTTTGTTTTCAGTCAAGATATTTATAAGTCAATATTAACGGAGAAATCACCTATATGAGTGAAGAAAGATAGCTTTAATTAATGCGAAATTTAGAAGAAGGTGTTATTTCAACTCTGTTAATATTGTTGTCAAGAATGTGGTGACGGCTTTTCTTCAAATAAAATAAAATCAGTAATTCAGGATATTTTTTTGAAATTTGATAAATTTGATCGAGTTTAAGCAAATATTTTCAAATTTGATTTGATATTTTGTTAAATATGTTTAAAAATGTACGAGAATGAATAAGCAAATGAATACGAATTAAAATTCTATTGCTTTGCAAAATTTCTCCTCTGTTTAGAGAGAAGTTTTTAACTTTGAGACCTTGAAATTTCTGATAATCTTATGACAGACACATCAACAGCCCTAACAGGAAAAGCTCTTCTTCAAAAAGCTAAAGAGGTAAATAATTTACCTAAGCGCGAACAAGCTAAGAAATGTGGCTATTTCACTCGCGGGAAAGATGGTACAGACCGCGTTAACTTGACAGAGTATTATGAAGCAGTCCTTGCTGCAAGAGGATTTGCGATTAATCCTGACCAGAATAAAGATGGACGCGGTCGCGAACCGACTTTCCGAGTTAGTGTCCATAAAAATGGACAAATCGTGATTGGATCTACCTATACCCGCTCAATGGGTTTACAGGAAGGCGATGAGTTTGAAATCAAACTTGGTTACAAGCACATTCATTTGATTCAGCAATCTGAAGATGAAGAATAATAGATAAATATCTTTATTAAGTAAATCTTAAGTTAATAGCAAAAAAATTTATTTTTAAGTACGAGATAGGTTTCTTTGATATGCAACTAGTAGATACTCATGTACATATTAACTTCAAGGATTTTGAAGGTGAGCTTGGCGCGGTTCGAGATCGCTGGCTAGCCAATGGAGTAACGAGACTGGTACATTCCTGCGTTACTCCAGATGAATTTATGCAAATTCAAGCGATCGCCGATCAATTTCCTGAAGTTAGTTTTGCGGTTGGGTTACATCCCCTTGATAAAAATCTTAATCAAGTGGGTTGGAATCCTGAAATAGGCGATCGCATTAAATCTCTGGCAATTAGTGATCAAAGAGTAGTGGCGATCGGCGAGACGGGTTTAGATTTTTTTAAATCCGATAGTAAAGCCGCTCAAATTGAAGCGTTTAAATCGCAACTGCGAACAGCGCGATCGCTAAATTTGCCAGTAATTATTCACTCTCGCGAAGCCTCAGTCACTACCCGTGAGGTTTTGCAAGAAATCAACGCCGAATCTCCTGAAGAAGCAATTCGTGGGGTGATGCATTGTTGGGCGGGGAATCCTGAAGAAACGCAATGGTTTGTGGATTTAGGAATGTATATCAGTTTTAGCGGTGTGGTCACGTTCAAAAATGCCCATGATTTACATGAGTCCGCCAAAATAGTGCCAAGCGATCGCCTATTAGTGGAGACAGACTGTCCTTTTCTTGCGCCGATCCCCAAGCGTGGCAAGCGCAATGAGCCAGCTTATGTGTTGTATGTAGCGGAGAGCGTAGCCAAGTTACGCGAGGTTGAGCTAGCCACGTTAGCTTCAGAGACTACTAGCAACGCTTTTAAGTTATTTTCATTGTCTTAACCTGAAAACTTTAAGCAAAAAATCGAAAGCGCTATGCGCTTTCGATTTTTTTATGGCGTAGGATAAAATTAATTTATGCAAATATACTTGGATCATGGTGCTACTACCCCCGCAAGCCCAGAAGTCATCGACCTGATAACCGAAATCATGCGATCGCAATGGGGCAATCCCTCTAGTCTCCACCAGTGGGGCGAACGTTCGACTATGGTAATTGAGCGATCGCGTTTACAGGTAGCCAGTTTGATTAACGCTGATCCCGAAGGAATTATATTTACTTCAGGTGGCACAGAATCGGACAATATGGCTTTGATGGGAATTGCACGGCAATATCAAAGACCGCAGCATATCGTTATCTCATCCGTTGAGCATTCCGCCGTCCGATCGCCAGCCATGTATCTCGAACGCAATGGCTGGGAAATTACCTATTTACCCGTTGATCGCTATGGTCAAGTTTCACCATCAGATTTAGCGCGATCGCTACGCCCAAATACGGTACTTGTCTCAATTATTACCGCCCAAAATGAAGTTGGCACAATTCAACCGATTGATAAAATAGGGCAGATTTGTCGCAGCGCTAATGTCCTATTTCACACCGATGCCGTCCAAGCGATCGGGAAGATGCCGATTGATGTCCAAGCTTTACCCATTGATCTGCTCTCAATGTCGGCGCATAAATTTTATGGCGTTCAAGGAATTGGCGCGATTTATATCAATCCATTAACCACCAATACGCGATCGCTGATTCCCTTAATTCAAGGTGGTGGTCAAGAACGCACTTATCGCTCAGGCACTGAGTCTGTGGCAGCGATCGCGGCGATGGGATTAGCTGCGGAACTTGCGGAAAAAGAATTAGCGATAGAATCGACAAGACTGGTGAAATTGCGCGATCGCTTATTTGGATTACTTGCCGATATTACCGATCTGATTCCGACGGGTGCAATGGGAAGAGAAAGATTACCTCACCATCTGAGCTTTTATCACAAATATATTGACGGTCGCCGCCTTGTGCGTGAGTTGAATTTCGCAGGTATTGCGATTAGTTCGGGTTCGGCTTGTAGTAGTGGCGCGATCGAGCCAAGTTCCATTTTATTAAAGATGGGATATTCAGAAACGGAAGCGAGAAATAGCATCCGTCTCACTCTTGGGAAGTCAACCACTGAGGCTGATATAGATTGGACAGCGATGGTTATGCATCAGATTCTTAGATAATATTATTCGCAACCTGAGCGATCGCCTAAGCCCATCATTACGGTTAAAGAGGCGATCAGCTCAATGAACCAAAAATTCGTAAATTTACCTCTGCTAATGCTTATATGCTTATATGAGGCGTGAATTAAGCTAATGTAGATACAATATAGATACATTGATGGCGATCGCTAGTTCCGCTTTCCCTTTGATCGAGCGACATTCTAATACCCAAAAATCACCATCTCAAGCAAAAGTAAGCGACTTTGTGGAGGCAACACAGCAAATTTTTTATAGCGCTGAAGATCCATCGCACTTAAAGTTACCGTTGTTCAATTAAATAAAGTGTCCAACTGCAAGGATATTGGAGTTCACTATACTTGCCTTGTAGCATCATCCAAATACTTTGGCGCGTCCAAAAACGTGCTACTACCACAAAGTGACCTTCGGGGATCTCAATCTTTTTGAATAAACTAAGATCGGCAACTCTAACTTGAAGTGGTTCATCTGAGCCACGTACTGTCACTAGGGTCTTATATTCACTAAAAGATTTAAAATACTTATTAGGCAGAACAAATAGAGCATAAACATTATGTTCGCCTAACCAAGGCTCAACGAAGACCCTAGCAGGATTGGCTTTATAAATTTTGGTTTCAAAAGCGATTTCTTTCGCATCAATACATGGAATGGATGGTATGTCATTAAATACAAAGCCTGTGCCTATCCATAAAACAAATAGCATTAAAATTGAACTAATTATCCAAATTCCTACCTGAAAATTTTGTTCTCTTAAGTTTTTGTTTCTAGATTTCATGGGCTAAATTATTTACTAATTCTATTGGCAACTTTCAAGCTTGATTAATGTCAAAGCGATCGCATCGACATACGACTGTAACTCCTTGCCTGAGAGATTGCCGTTGTTAATCATAAGACTGAAAATGATTTCGCGATAATTTTTGGGATTCGCATATCCAGATAAGGCGATCGCCCCTGTTAATGTCCCAGTTTTGGCTTGAATTAGCCCTTGAGCCGATATATCTTTAAATCGATTTTTCAGTGAACCATCAATGCCTGCGATCGGTAAAGATTTACGGAAGTATGGTGCAATTTCCCGATCGCGATCAACGACTTGTAAAAATTGGGCGATCGCTTTTGGTTTTACCAAATTACGGCGTGATAGCCCTGAACCATCGGCAAGTGATACATCGTCAGGGGAAATATTCACCGATTTTAAATATTCATTGATGGCAAGTAGCCCACCAGTTTCATCGTTTAGATTGACAAATTGATGAAAATTAATTCCTAACGATTTGGTTAATAAATTGGCATAAAATTTTTCGCCTAAAGCTCTTAGCAATAATTCAGCATAAAGGTTATCACTATCCTTATTAGTGGTAACGACTAGTTGCGAAATGGGAGGGGAATCAACATTAGCTAGTTGGCTTGTATATTCTGTTTTTTTGGGGGCTGCTGCGAATGGGGCAACTTCAATTCCTTGGTTAATAATTTCGCGCCGTAATAAATCCAAAAAATTAGCTTCAGGATCAGGATCTGCCACACCGCCATCTTCTGGTTCCATTGTTTCGGGAATGTTGCCACTCACGATCATTACTTTTTGTCCATCGGGACGCACAATCTTTAATTCATTCTCTGGTAACTGATCTGCGTTATTGGCGATCGTAATTGAAGTGTTTTCCACTCGCCAATCCCTAGCCAAGTCAGGACTTTCCCATTCAAAAATTGCGGGTTTCCCCACTTTATTCGCTTTAATTGTCCAGTTTAGAGAGTTTCCGTTAATTGTGAATGGCGAGGCGATCGCTGCGTAATATTCCTGTAAATCACCCCATTCCCAACTTGCAACTATTCCCGTTCCTTTACGAATTGACGTAGCCCCAATTCCACCGTTAATGCGTTTGACTCCTTTATTCTTAAGCTGAGTTACTAAAGATTTTAAATCTGTTGTTGATTTGAAACTGGGATCGCCTGCACCAAAAAGCCATAACCCATTATTAATTTCTCCCTGCGGGGTCGGTCGTTCAGCTAGTAATTGAGTATGAAATTGATGATTAGCGCCCAAATTTTTTAAGGCGATCGCGGTAGTGATTAACTTCACATTGGATGCAGGGGTAAAGTAGCGATCGCCATCAAGATTGGCTAATACTTGAGGATTTGGCTCATTGGTTTGGACAAATACACCTACTCGCGCTGCTTGCAATTTTGGCGATCGCGCAATTTTAGTGATTTCCTGTTGTAATTGTGCGGGGCAGATGCGGTCATTTGCGTAGACAGGAAATATCGCAGTTAAGGAAATAACAAATGCAAAACTACGAACAAGGTGCTTAAGCCCCTTGCCTAATATGAAAAGTTTTATAAAATTCATAAGTAAATAGTATGTTCCGATCGCCATCTCATCTTTTACTGTAGCACCGCGCAAATCGGTCTTAAAAAAATCTTGTTGTCTCAAAAACCTAATTTTTGTAAAACTGCGGTCTGGGCTTCGGGTTGCTGACTATAAGCAAAGCCCCAAGGTGTTTCGTCTGACAATAAAGATAGCAAACCATCTAAAGCGTAAGGACTGCCATAGACCACTATTGCTTCTAATTTATACTTGGCAACTAATTCCGTTACTAAAATTTGCGTCTTTTCATGCAAATTAGTGTTGCCGCGAAATGGATTGCCGCGACTGAAGATTTGGATAAAGATGTGAGAGAAGCGATCGCTATGCAGATTTTCTAAGGTGAGTCCGTCCGCGACAATGCGAACATATCCATGATTTTTCGGTAATAATACCGCAGGTGATCGCGAGTTAAGAAATTCATTACAAGTCAGAGGATCATCAACAATAATCAGATTGAGATAATCAGCCGCGATTTGTTTTAGGTGATCGCCAGATTGCAGATTTGGGAGCGAAGAATAAACGCTAATGGCTTGGGATGCGATCGCTTTAGCGATCTCTAAATTTTTAGGATTACCAAGTTTAGTTAAATCCGTAGGAATACCACATACTTTTTGTTTGGCTGTCCAAATTCTCTGCACTGATTCTTTAATGCGATCGCGGCTAATTTCTCCAGACTCTACGGCGGCACATACAGCCTCAATCGTAGCGATCGCATCGACAGGCATTAATAAAATATCCGCCCCCGCTTTGACGGCTTGTACAGCGATCGCGCCCGAACTAGCGAGATTTGCTACCCCTGACATGATCAAGGCATCGGTAGTAATAATCCCCTTAAAACCTAATTGATTTCGCAAAATATCCGTAAGAATATGCGGTGATAACGTAGCAATATTGTCGGGATCTAGGGCTGGGGCTAGGATATGAGCGCTCATGATCGCATCTACCCCTGCGGCGATCGCATTGATAAACGGCGGCAACTCAATATCATCAAACCTGTCGCGATCGTGCAACAAAGTCGGTGTTTGCAAATGCGAATCGACCGATGTATCACCATGTCCTGGGAAATGTTTGGCAGTCGTCAGCACAGGATATTGCTTTGCGCCAGCGATAAACCCTCGCGTGGTTCCCATCACTTCCCCGATCGTAATCCCAAAGGCGCGAATATTAATCACGGGATTTTCGGGATTATTATTCACATCTACGATCGGCGCAAGCACCCAATTAATCCCGATCGCTAAAGCTTCTTCGGCAGTAATCCTTCCCATTTCTTCGGCATATTGCATCGCCACATCTCGCAAAGCCATCGGCGGCGGGAACCATGTTGCGCCACTAAATCGCTGTCCTACGCCTTCTTCAATATCCGCAGCAATCAACAATGGTACTCGCGCCCAAGACTGCATCTGCTCAGTTTTTAAAGCAACTTCCGCCGCACTACCACCCATCAAAATTACGCCGCCAACTCCATATTCACTAATCAGAGTTTGCAACGTGGCGTTTGTTAATTCCCACTTTGGATATTGAATTTGATGGTCATAGAGCATTCCGCAGGTGCGAACCACCACCATTTGCGAGACTTGCTCAATCAAGCTTAGAGTATCAATATCAGGCAAATCATTGGGCAAGGGGATCGGCGGCATAATTAGCTAAAAAATATTTTGAAATAAGTTATGTTATGAGCGGCGCGACGCTTCGCGCTGCACATACTTGCATATAACTAAAACTCTAACGCAAAATCCTTGCGCGTCATCGGTTGTGGTACAGGCAAACCTTCACCACCAATATATTTTAAAGCTTTGCCTTCAACGGATAAATATACCTTTGCGTCAGGTTCCAGACTCGTAGCTGTGTACAGCACCTGAATGATTCGCCCTTGCATCGAAGCCGATCCGCCGCCCTTGGTAAAGTCTTTGGACAGGTCAATCCGAATTTCTTGATTCTTGGTTACAGCGCTCAAAACTTTTGTATTGGCTGGGATCGCACTATACAAAGTGGATTGGGGTGGATTTTCGGCAATTAAACTATTTAGAACCGAAGCGATCGCTTCATCATTACTTTTTGCTTTTATGGCGATCGGTACGGCGATAAGTTTATTATTCTTAGCCTCAATCCAATACACCGCTAATTGTCCATCTATAGCTGGCTTTGCGGCTGGTGATTGGCTAACTTGATTGGTTGATGGAGCTACCGATGGTGCGATCGATGATTGAGCAGGATTATTTAACTCAGTTATGGGTTGATTAGAACCATTGATGAGGACAGCGCCGCTAGCTCCACCGACGATCGCTACAGCTAGCAGTCCAAACCAAGTACTTTTATTTAAAACTGGAATTTTCATGATTTTCACTCCTCACTGTTTGATTACATTCGTCTGACATCTGTGACGCAAATAGCCGTGAATTAGCTCCTTAACTCTATAATTCGTCACATATACAGCGCCTTGCGCTCAAAAAGACTTGTGAAATTGCCGCGAAGCGACGATTTTAGATTACCTTGCGATCGCCACAAATTTCCGAACCTTATCTAAATCCTTATCGCCTGCGGAACGTTCTACCCCGCTTGATACGTCTAAACCGTTGGGACTCACCAAGGCGATCGCCTGTACGACATTCTCTGGTGATAGCCCACCCGCTA
Source organism: Pseudanabaena sp. OTE_70b_metabat_355 (assembly GCA_031377675.1). Classification (GTDB taxonomy): domain Bacteria; phylum Cyanobacteriota; class Cyanobacteriia; order Pseudanabaenales; family Pseudanabaenaceae; genus Pseudanabaena. Next base: position 20,259 of record JANMFC010000086.1, read on the forward strand.
ACCACCAATCACAATTGGGCGCAAAATCGCGCAACATTTGCCAATCGAGGGTTTTACCAGTTCCGCCCGCCATTTCTGGATCGTAGGCATCGAGTAACAGTGCATCAGCCACTTCGCTAAAAAGTTGAGCTTGGGCTAAACCTGCTTGATTTTTAACCCGAAAAGCTCTGATTAGCTTAATTTTGGGGTTGATTTTAGCTAGGTGCGATCGCAATTCAATGCAAAACTCTGGAGACTCATCACCATGTAACTGCACAGCGTTTAAGCCAGCTATTTCAAAGGTTTCGCAAATTTCCCCAATACTCGCGTTAACAAACACGCCAATTAAATCCAGATCTAAAATTATGGAAGTAGGGCTAAGCCCTACTTCCATAGTTTTAGATTTAGATGCGATCAGGTTAGCGGTAATTTGCCCGATCGCCGAGGCGCTGATATATCGTGGAGAGGCGGGTACACAAATAAAACCGATCGCATTAACCCCCATTTGGGTGATCGCCTGTGCTTGATCGAGTTTTGTCAAACCACAAATTTTGATATACATACAAAGAGCCCCCCATTATCTAACTACAGCGCGTGGCGCTAAAACAAAACCCAGATAAGAGTTTAAAAGTGGCGCAAAGCGCCACTTTTAAACTCTTATCTTTACTCATTAAAGCCTCTTAAAATTTCCATGCTATCAAACCAAAATTCAGGTAAAAATTTCGTGTCTAAACTTTTCACAGGATCGGCGATGATCATGGCGATCGCGATCGCTTGTAGCACTCCAACCATGCCAGCCCATGCCGAGCTATTTGGTGGTCCCGTTGATCGTTTGCCATCAGTACAGCGCAATTCTTTGCGAAATGGACAAACTGTGGTCACAGGTGATAACGGTAAATATGTTGCCAGAGTATTAGTTAAAGCCTCCCCTGATAAGGTTTGGCAAGTTTTGACCGACTATAACAATCTCTATAAATTCATTCCTAACATGACTTCCAGTAAGATTCTCGAAAGTCGCGGCAATCGGAAAGTGATCGAACAAGTGGATTCGCGTCAAGTTTTCGTGATTTCCATTGTGTCTCGCACCAAATTAGCCATTCAAGAAACTGATCGCCGTCAAATTGATTTCCGACTTCTAGATGGCGATCTTTCTAAAATGGAAGGCTATTGGAAAATGGAACCCGTTTCCGATGTGCCGAATAAGCCAGCCAATAAAATCTTGATCACCTACACTGTCAATGCTCAACCCAATAGTTCTACTCCAACGGATGCATTTTATAGCATTTTCAAAGAAGCTCTAGGTGACACATTGCAAGCCATCAAACAAGAAGTCAAAAATAGAAGCTAGTTGTGAAAGAAATTTTGTAAAAGTTTTGCTTCGCAAAACTTTTACAAAATTTCTTTCGATTCGCGTGAGTTAAGAATTGAGATTTTGAAAAGCAGCGAAAGGTAGCGCGGCAGCGATCGCTTTCGGCATTGCTCCTGAAATAGCTTTAACTGCTATATCCCATAACATTGCAGGATGGAGATCCACGCCGAGCATTTGCCAGATTCGCATTACTTCTTCAGTGTGCAGGCGATTATCTTCGGTAAGCGCTAACAAAATTCGATGGCGGAAATATTCGCCATCCTTAGAAGCAAGGAACTTCAAACCCATACTCGCCGTGGGGAAAACATCAAAATCATCATCAGATTTGGCGATCGCTAAGAGATTTTCCAAGCGTGACCATTGGAACTTATCATCTTTAAATAGAATTTCGACTAGACGTTCGCGCAAACTTACCGACTCATCAGTGAGCAAACGCTTTGCCACATAGGGATAGGCGACTTGGACAATTTGAAATTCTGGATTGAGGCTGAGGGCCACGCCTTCCTGCGTAATTACTGAGCGGATGATCAGTGCAAACTTGGCTGGCAAACAAAATGGATACTCGTACATCACTTTTGAGAAGCGATCGGTAACAACTTTAAAATTAAAGTCTTTAACTTTTTCCGACATGATATCGCCTAGCACAGATTCTAAGGCGTTGACGATCGGCTTCATCTCAATATCTGGCTGCAAGAAACCGAGTCTCACATAGTCCTGACCGAGTTCATCGTAATCTTTATTTAAGAGATGCACGACAGAATCAACTAACTGCTCTTTGGTTTTTAAATCCAATTGATCCATCATCCCAAAATCGATGTAAGCCATCTTGCCATCGTAGGTAGCAAACAGATTACCAGGATGAGGATCGGCATGGAAAAAGCCAAACTCTAGTAACTGCCGCAAGCCCGACATCACACCTATTTTCACCAGCTTATCGGTATTTAGCCCTGCGGATTTAATTTGATCAATTTCGGTGAGCTTAATGCCATTAATCCATTCCAGCGTTAGAACTCGATGCGTGCTGTAGTCACGATAGATCGATGGCACTTTAACATTAGGGTCGTTTTTAAAATAACCCGCAAACCTTTCGGCATTAGTTGCTTCATGGGCGTAGTCAATTTCTTCAAATAGTTTGAAGCCAAATTCGTCGACGATCGCCACTAAACTGTTGCCAAGATTAAGCGGCAAAATCGGACCTAACCACCCCGCAATCCCGCGCATGATGTATAAATCAAGGGTCAGAGTGGGAATGAGTGTGGGGCGCTGCACTTTGACGGCTACTTCTTCACCTGAATAAAGGGTAGCTTTATAGACTTGCCCTAAACTTGCCGCCGCGACAGGATCTTCAGAAATAGTGCGATAAACGCTGCTGACAGGCTTGCCTAGCTCCGACTCAATGATCGAAAAAGCTAACTCGTTAGCAAAGGGCGGTAATTGATCTTGAAGCTTAGTTAATTCTTCTAAAAAATCGACACGCACCAGATCGGGTCTAGTTGATAGAGCCTGTCCCACCTTGATATAAGTTGGACCAAGAGCCGTAATAATTCGCCGTAGCTGTTCGGCTAGTTTGGGCTGACTAACTGTATTTCCAGTCACAACATCCCAGCCAAAGGCTAGTGCAAAGCTCAATGCAAAATAAATGATTTTAAAAATTCTCCCAATCGCTAGCCAAGGGCGACGACCGTAATATTCGGCATTGGCTTTTGCGTTGTAGCGATTTAGCTGTTCTAGGGGATGCTGACTCACGCTGTTAAATACCTTTTTTATATCCCATTCAACTTATCAGTATACAAAAATACATATTGTAGTTGTAATAATTTTTAAAGAGTTGTAAATATCTCGGCTTACCCAGACAAGCTGATGCGCTCACTTCGCGGGCACATCAGCTTGTCTGGGTTTTATATTTAGTTCCGCCTACCAAATCAAAACCCCAAAAATCAAATTCGCCCACCCTGTGGGCGAATTTGATTTTTGGGGTTTTATATTTAATTTTATGTTTGTCTATTTCTCGTTTTGTGCTAGCTTAAATAAACGCAATCTCTAAAGGGTACAACGGTTTAAAATGGCTAAGCGCCGCAATCAGAAAAAAGAAAAAGCTCTTCGCAACCAAGCGTATGCGCGTAAGTTTCGCAAGCGCACCCCTATGGGTCGCTTTGGACGTAGAAGACCAATGGGTAGCTACAATGATCCTGAAGATTCTGAATCTAACGGAGCTGCGGATACGGGGGCAGCCGATACTGGCGCTGCCGATACTGGCTCTGGTGGCAACAAGTTCTAATGGTGATTTCTAGCTCGAATTCTGGCGATCGCCGCACAGAATTCTACAGATTATGACCACAAGTTTTGCCCTTGCCTTACATACGACGACCACAAAGTTAGAGCTTGCGATCGCTGAGTTTGATCAAGATTCAGATCGCATTGCTCAAACCGCCATAATACACAAACAGCAGTCATGGGAGCTTGGACGAGAGTTATCTGTCCAGTTGCATGGCTGCTTAAGTTTGTTTGTCGGTGATATTTTGTGGTCTGATTTTGCTTATCTAGCGATCGCTACGGGTATTGGTAGTTTTACAGGTACGAGGATCGGTGTTGTGGTCGCGAGAACCCTCGGCGAGCAGCTTAATATTCCTGTATATGGGATTAATTGCGAGCAGATTATCTCCAGATCTCAACAATCTGATCCGCCTTTAACTCTAAGTGAAGCGCTCTTAGCGATCGCCCATGACCAATATCAAGCGGGTATTTATCCTCATTGGCAAGATGTTTTGCCTATATATGAAAACTAAATCATTTGCTGGTCATGGTTAGCTGCTCCATCGTTGACATTATATTCAACAGGATTTTTACCCAAGTCCCAAATCGAGCAAGGCTTTTTAACGCGAGTAATAACCAGCTTTTCTTGCTCTTGGATAATTTCAAACTCTTGATTTTCTCCTAGCATCTCTCTAGGAATGAGTAAACCTTGCGCGGTTGCTGTTAATTTCATATTTATCAACCTCAATTCATACTGCTTAGTGACTATGACGGTGATGAATGTCGGGATAATGCGGATGTTTGTGCTGGATCGTTTGGTGTAGATGAGGATGACTATGTGCTTTTAGGCTAGAAATATTTTCAAAATGTTCATGCTGATGGTGTTCGTCATGGGTATGGCTATGCTCATGGATGATCGCTTCGTGCAAATGTTCATGCTCGTGATCTTCGGTTAAATGTAACCATACTCCGATCGCCATTAATCCTGAAGCGAACAGTAAATTGGTGGTAATCGGTTCCTTGAAAAATACAATAGCGATCGCTGCACCAACAAAAGGAGCCATCGAAAAATATGCGCCTGTGCGCGATGTGCCAATATACCTCAGCGCTAAAACGAACAAAACTAAACTGATTCCATAACCCAAAAAGCCCACTATTCCAATTGAACCAATAGTCAAAAGATTAGGGAATTTATCGCCAATAGCTAGAGCGATCGCAATATTAACAATCCCTGCTACACAACCTTTTAAGATGGCTATTTGCATCGGATCGGTAGCGGAAACCTTGCGCGTCAGGTTATTATCGATTGCCCATCCCAGACAAGCCGCAATAATTGCCATAAATCCCCAATTGCCATCAAAATCTGGACGACCTTGCCAAGATAACAAAACACTTCCTGCGGTAATTGCCCCCATGCCCATCGCAATACGACGATCAAAGTGTTCGCGAAAAACAAACCATGCGATCAGTGCTGTAAGTACACCTTCTAGGTTTAGTAATAAAGAAGCAATCACACTCGGGGTATGAGATAAACCAAACATCATTAGCACTGGAGCCACAATTCCTCCAGCTAAGATCGCCCCACCAAGCCATAGCCAATCTGTATGTTGGAGGTTAGCTTCTGTAGAGGATTTCTTAATGCTTTGAATTATGAATAAACCTAATCCCGAACCCAAGTATAGTAATCCTGCTAGCATCCAAGGAGTCGCTTGCCCCAACAGAGCTTTAGATAAAGGGGTACTTGCACCAAAAAGAATGGCAGCAGTAATTGCATAAAAAACACCAGACTGTAATAGCCTAAGTTTCATAGTTTTTATATTTCTTCGACAAAAAAACTATTTTACCAATGGAGCTAGAAAAAGAAAGTATCAGTGAAAGTTGGGATCAAAGCTATGTGAAAATTAAATGTAAAACATAAGTGACTGGGCTTAACTCCTAAATTATCGGAAATAAAGAAGTCAACTCGACCTAATGGGCGGTTCTACTCATAATTTCAAGTATTTTTTGACTTACGCAAATGTTAGAATTACGATGCTTAATATGTGTACAAGGTTAAATTTAAGGTCAAATTCCTCAACTAGCGATCGCTTGTTAGCATTGCCGAGAAACCTGAAAAAGGAACCTTTTACTCATTAAGCACATCCAATTAGGACGGTAGTTATTCCAGCTTGACCTATGCTTCAAGACGCAGTCTCCATTCGTCATTATCAAAAGATTACCGATTCCCTCGTCGAAATGTCTGAGCGTGGTTATCGTTCTACCGATGAAATGAGACTTTTTCTGGACGGTTATCTGTCGGCTTTACGGTTTTCTAACATCGTTGAAGCCCATCATATCCACCGCCTTGAAGAAGAAGTAATCCGATTTTTATATGATTCTTCTAACTTTGCTTCTCCCTACGAAATGGAACTGGAATTTGAGCGCTAGGAGTTAGGTAAACGCTATGGCGCACACCTGCGGTAATTGGAGTTTGAAAGCGATCTTGCTCGACAACTTGCAAACCCTCCCGTTCGCAAAATATATCCAGTTGCTCGCTTTCTTCGGGTAGCCATTGACCGCGATAGAGTATGCCAGTGCCAGTGGGTTTGAGAAATGGCAGACAATAGCTAGCACAAATATCTGGCTTTCCTACGGCTCTAACCAGAGCTAGATCGTATTTTCTTCTATATTGGGGGGTTTTGTTAATATCCTCGACCCTACCTGATTGGGCGATCGCATTGGTTAGTTGCAAATTTTGAATCGTTTCTTCAACGAAGGCAATCTTTTTTTGTTTACTATCGATCAGAGTGATTTGCCATGAAGGTTTAGCGATCGCAATCGGCAAACCAGGAAAACCTGCGCCCGTGCCAATATCGATCACCCGCATATCTTCACGATCCCAATAGGTCAACACCCCCCGCAGTGAATCCCACAAATGCTTTTCCCAAAAATCATCGGCGGCGGTAATCCGAGTCAGATTTTGTTTGCTATTGCCTTCTAAAACTAGCTCGTACAGCTTTTCAAATTGCGCGATTTGTTCTGGATTTGGTGACCAGTTGAGGGTAGATTGCCAATGATCAAATAAGTGAGAAAAGTGGGGCATAGAATATATCAAATAGGAATAGCGCTAAGCGCTATTCTTACTTTACTAGCGATCGCGAATTCTCTTCTTTGTTGTTTGTGATATTTCGACATTAAGCGATAAAATCAAAGGAACGTTAAGATTCATGTAGCATCGCTACGCTATAACAATAAGAACTCAAAAAGGTAAAAACTAATGTCCGAAGAAACTAAAGCGCGTACTGCTTTCACAAAAGACGAGCGCGGTGTTTTGAATAACTGGGCGATCGAACCCAAGATGTACGTTGATGAAAAAAGTGAAGGTCGTTTTGGATTTACTAAATATGCGGAAACGCTAAATGGACGTTCGGCAATGGTTGGATTTATCTTGCTCCTCGCTATTGAGGTAGTAACTGGCAAAGCATTTTCACAAGTTATCGGTTTCTAAAAACTAGAGATGAAGCTGTACTTCATCTCTAAAATATATTTCTATGACAATTCCTCAAGACCCAATTCAATTTTTAACGCTTGGTGAAGCCCATGCGATCGATGGAGCGATGCTGTCCACAATGGATAAGTTCATGACTCGCATCACCGTTTCATCAATGCGAATCATTAACCAAATCTCGCAAGAACTAAAAGTTAATGGCGAAGATATTTCATCAAGTCAGATTGTGAATTGGATTGAGCATGATTCTCAAATCCGCAAGACACAGGGAGAAGATGCAGCTTTTTTGAAATGGACTTCGCCTCATCCCGATTTAGATTTTGAGGATACAAGACAAGATGTAGTGACGGGGGCGAATCTGTCGAGTCATGAAAAGTTTTTGACACGGATGGTGATTTCAGCGCTGTCTGAGCTTATGGCGATCGCTAAAGATTATAGTGTTCACATTGACGATTTGAGCGTGGTACAGATAATCGCTTGGATGGAACGCGATGCTAAAAGTAAAATGCTAAATAATGAATGAAAAAACTGATGTTACGCGGAACCCTCACTCTCCAGCGCAGGGCTGTTTCAAGAAAGGGTAAGTAATCGATAACAATAGATGGTAGTCATAAACAAAGGATTTAAACGATAATTTTAGTCAACGGCATAAAAATTGCCGAAAAATGAGCAAAAATATAAGGAAATGCACCGATTAAGAGTAGAGTTTGCGATCGCAGAGAATAATTCTTAAATAGCTTCCAGCAAATAAAATTATTCTGTATTTCTCTAGCCATGCTTAGCGCGGCTGTTTTATTAAGGATTCACGTTAAAATACAAACAGATTATCATTGCCCATCGTCCATGCCCTCAAAATCAACTCATCCTCCGCGTATGCGTACCTACTGGCAAAAATTTTTACCTTGGTTAGAATCATGCGCGATCGCCGCTTGGGGAATTACTTTAACTAAACTTTGGCTATCTGGACAGTTATTTCTTCTAGTCCATCCCAACTATATTCCTCTTACAGTAATTTCAGGTTTAGGATTGATGGCGATCGGCGGCGCTGAGGCTTGGCGTGTGGCAAAGCGACAAAA
>JANMFC010000092.1:0-1659 GCA_031377675.1 Pseudanabaena sp. OTE_70b_metabat_355
AACAAAAACAGGCTGAAATTGAGAACAGTCTAGGCGAACTCGGTTCACTAGCTGCCCGTATAGAGGAACAGCTCAAGCATGGCTTAAAAGAAATTTGGCAAAGCAAAGATTCTGTCATTAAGCGCTAATTCGCGCTAATTCCCAAACCATACAGTTCATTTAAAGAGTAATCAAACAAAGTAATCAAATATGAAACTAATTCAACTTATTCTCTGCGTTCTGCTTCCACCACTTGGCGTTTTCCTAGCTTTCGGGATTAGCTCCACTTTATTAATCAATATTGGGCTAACTCTATTAGGGTGGGTTCCTGGCGTTATTCACGCTTTTTGGGCGATCTCTAAACAGGGCGAGCAGTCAAGTAATTAGATTTGCTCGATTCGCTTTCTCCTATTAACTACCAAATTACCTACCAAATTACTATTACTCTAGGTTAAAGAACATGATTGGATACTTTTTTACCATACTAGCAACTGCTTTGGGACTTCTCATTGTCGATATGGTCGTGCCTGGTGTGGATATTGCCAACTTTCCTTCGGCGTTACTAGCTGCGATCGTGATTGGTTTTATTAATGCTTTTATTAGACCGATTCTGCAAGTCCTATCTCTACCAATCACTTTCATTACTCTAGGACTATTTTCATTTGTGATCAATGGAATATTGCTTTGGCTTGCCTCCATTATCGTTCCAGGGTTTACGATGAGCGGCTTATTGGCCTTCATCCTTGCTCCGATTGTTCTATCTTTTTGTAGTACTTTCCTCAATAAATATTTTGCTGAAAAAGGAACTAATTAGATGAACATTTTTCGCCATGCTCGAACCACAATCATCGCGATCGCATTGATGTTGGTTTTGACGTTCACAACCGCTTGTGGATCTACTCAAACTCAATCTTCTAGTCCAGTAAACCTCAATCAGAGTTCAGATTACAGCCAAATTGCGCGAGGTAATTCTGCCGCAGGGCAAGATTTTGGCAATTGGGTGATGCAGACTAGCAAAGGCTTAGTTAAGGATGCCTATGTGCGCGATGGGAATAAATTAGGGGTCGTAATTTCACCTCAAGTTCTACCCACAGATGTAAAGCCCTTAACGCAATCCCTAACCCAAGGCTTTCGGAATACTTTTCCAAATCAAGATTTAACCGTTTTGATCTATGCCCCTGACAAAAAATTGATTTTGACTGCTCGCTATGACTATCAATCTAAACAAATTGATTATCAGCAAGCCAGTTAAAGCGCTTTGCGCTAACTTAAAACCCAGAAAGATTTTTAAAAGTGCCACAAAGTGGCACTTTTAAAAATCTTTCTGGACTACTCAAAATGAAATTCTTATCGAGATAACCATGAGTAACCAAACCATAACCATTGCCAGCTTCGATGATAATTACTGGCGACAGAATTACGCTTCTCGTCAGTATGTTGACAAAGGCGCTCACTATGAAGACTATCAACTTGCCTATCAGAGAGGACACGAAGGTTGCGATCGCTATTTTGGCAAGAGCTTTGATGAAGCCGAAATCGAACTCAAGCGAGATTATGAATCTCTCTTAGCCCAAAAAAGTGGCACAGGGCTGGCTTGGGATAAAGTCAAAGATGCAGTTCGTGATGCTTGGGATCAGGCAGGAACTACTTAATACCAAATCAAGAAATGGCTACGCCATT
>JANMFC010000148.1:0-5420 GCA_031377675.1 Pseudanabaena sp. OTE_70b_metabat_355
ACGCATAATAATTAACTGATCTGGTCGCGTCGATAAAGATTTAAATAGGTTGTTTCAATTTCTAAATCTATATGTATTTGGGACTTGCTGTTCATTAAAGTACCTGAGGGTTCGAATTCGCTCAGCCAACGTTGGCTGAGCGAAGTCGAAGCCTCTGGTACTTTAATGAACAGCAAGTCCCAAATACTTATAGATTTAGATATTGAATCACCGTATTTACATCTTTATCGCCGCGACCAGAGCAGTTAATGATGATGCGTTGATCGGCGGTCAATTGTGGACAGAGGGTTTCTAAATAGGCGATCGCATGGGATGTTTCCAAGGCGGGAATGATTCCTTCTAAACGGGATAGACGTTGGAATGCATCGAGAGCCTCTTGATCGGTGACACTGTAATATTCAGCACGCCCCAAATCCTTGAGATAGCTATGCTCTGGTCCCACCCCTGGATAATCCAAACCCGCACTAATCGAATGCGCTTCTTGAACTTGTCCTTGATCATCTTGTAACAAATAGCTCATGGCTCCATGCAACACACCGACACGTCCGAGGGTGAGCGTAGCAGCATGAAATTCCGTATTTGTGCCTTTACCTGCCGCTTCCACACCGATTAAGCGCACAGTCGGCTCATCGACAAACTCGTGAAATAGTCCCATCGCGTTCGAGCCTCCCCCCACACAAGCGAGCAAAATATCTGGTAAACCACCCCATTTCTCTTGGCTCTGTCTACGGCTTTCTTTACCAATTACGGCATGAAAATCACGCACAATCATCGGATAGGGATGTGGCCCTGCCACCGAGCCAAGAATGTAATGCGTATCCACCACATTTGTCACCCAATCACGGATCGCTTCAGAGGTAGCATCCTTGAGCGTGCCTGTACCCGCCTCAACGGGACGCACTTCGGCTCCCATCAGTTTCATCCGAAACACATTCAGAGATTGCCGCTCCATGTCATGTACGCCCATGTAAATCACACAATCCAGCCCAAACCGAGCGCAAACTGTTGCCGTCGCCACACCATGCTGTCCTGCGCCAGTTTCAGCAATGACGCGCTTCTTGCCCATCCGAATCGCCAGCAGCACTTGAGCCAGAGCATTGTTGATTTTATGTGCGCCCGTGTGATTGAGGTCTTCGCGTTTTAGATAAATCTGTGCAGTCCCATAATGCTGTGTCAATCTTTCCGCAAAATACAGTGGGGTCGCTCTACCGACATAATCTCGCAAATAGCCATCTAACTCTTGATTAAAGACGGGATCATTTTTGTAATGATAAAAAGCTGTCTCTAGCTCAGCGAGAGCGCTCATCAGTGTTTCAGGAACATATTTGCCGCCAAAAATGCCAAATCTTCCTAGTGCGTCAGGACGATTTGTTGTGGCTGAAACAGGAAATGGTGAAGTCAGTTTTGGGCGTAGCGGCGTTGTAGTCATGATTGGTGCGGTATTAATTCTTGAGTTAGGGCAGTAAATCGTGGCTGATGATTTCTACGATTATAGTTCGGGACTAGATTTCAAGACGAGATTTCAAGACTAAATTTCGGGGCTAGACACCGAATCTAGGGAATGATCTAGCTGCATTCTCGTTTCCATTTGCTTAATGAAGTAGCCCGTCATCATTGCTGAACCGATTAAGTTTGCGAGATTTTCGCGATCAGTGGTGATACTGACATTAAAATTCGGTGGTGGCAACATGCCAACTAAGTTTTGAATGTTTTGATGAATGATCTGATGGGCTTCAGGGGTGACGGACTGGGCTACCCTTGCCAAGATTTCAGGAGATTGATTTTTGAGATAATCGAGTAAAAGGTTGTTATTAGCGTTGGGGTCGCTATTGATTTCACCGACATTAAACATAGTAGATTCCCTAGGGATGTAATTTACTGGATTAATTTGCTGGATCTATTCTTACCGATGCGATCGCTGATTTCTCAGTCGGAAAACCGTATTTAGCCGAACCAACCAGCCTTGCAAAGCAAGGCTGGTTAAAGAAGTGATTTAGAAATCCTCATCATAGCTGCTACTACTGCCACTGCTAGCGGCTTCATTTTCTTTGCGAGAGGTGAGTAACTCTAGGCGATCAACTCGGATTACGGGCTTTTGACGTTCATCGCCTGTGGTGCGATCGTTCCAGCGATCGAACTTGAGAGAACCCGAAATTCCGATTAAGCTGCCTTTTTTGACATAATTAGCGGCGATTTCTGCGGTTTTGTCCCAAACTTCGAGGTCAAACCAATCAGGAGGATCGTCACGATTGCTGGTGTTGCGGTTAACGGCGATCGCAAAGTTGCAAACGACTTTTCCCGACTCAAAATATTTGACTTCAGGATCGCGTCCTGCTCGTCCCACTAGATGCACTTTATTTAAGGTCATAAGACAATCAAAACCGTTACAGATGGCTATATTTTATCTGTTTTTTGCCGATTTTGACATAGCGAACAGCCTCACAGCTAATTTATATGGCTCTGCTGCCAATAAGACTCGTGGTTGTGGGATTGGCTGACCATCTTCTTTCTAAGTTTTGATGGCAATACAGGAACAATGGCAACCGTCTCGCCTGAAAGGGGCATAAATTCGACTTCATAGCCTTTCTGTTGTTTATAAACTAATACCACAGCGCCAATATCACCAATCTCTAAATCCGCTTCATCAATGCGATCGCCTATTCACTACAAGCTCAAATAATCTGATATTGAAAACAATGGAGTTATAGGGGTAATCCTTGTTTTTCGCGATCAGTAATGAAATTTACAAGATATGATGACAATCTCGGTATCTGTAACGCTATAGACTAAGCGATGCTCATCTGTGATTCGTCTTGACCATAAGCCCGACAGTTCGTGTTTTAAAGCTTCTGGTTTACCCAATCCAGAATATGGATCACGGTGAATATCTTTGATGAGGCTGACGATTTTACTGTAAATTTTCTTGTCTTGGATTGCCCATTGATTAAACTCGTCAAATCCGCGAGCTAGAAATGCAACTTTTCTCATAATGTGGCAACATCAACATAGATATAGTTTTGCGGTTGTTTTAATTGCTCTAAGCCTTCCAATAAATTACGGCGATTAGCTTCTGTGGATAGCAAATATGCGGTTTCATCCATTTCTATTTTTGACTCGGTTTCTGATGCAATTAATAAGATTGCTTCAACAATCGTTCCTTCAGGAAGGTCGATCATCGGCATTTCTAGTTTGCCATTTTTGATGATGGCTTTGTATTTGATTGCATTCATAGTCTTTTAAGGCGATCACTGTATGCGTATTATATCTCAGGAAAAAGATGAAAGTTTGTAGGTTTCTTGATTAGTTCACTTTGCAAAAATGTCAATTTTAGACACTTTTCGCTCCAATGACGGGTAAGCCTTGTTTTTCGAGATCGCATCACTACAAGCTCAAATAATCTGATACAGAAATAATTGCAATATCTTGAAACGGATTTAGTACAAGCAAATCTTGATCGCCAGTGATGATGTAATCGGCTTTGCCATTAACAGCTAGTTCTAAAAATTTATCATCTTTGCGATCGCGACAAGCAGTAATTTTTTCCTTGATTTCGATGATCTCTGCATCGACAAAAAATCTAGCAATGAATTGTATACGCTCTTCCATTGATAAATATTTATCAAATTTTTTGCGCCTTAAAACTTCCTCTAGTTCCGAGATAGTTGCTGTGGATAGTAAAATATTATCTGTGGAATAAGCAATGTTAAATGCTTGTCTTGGTAAAGAACGAGGAAACATCAAAGCACTGACAATGACGTTCGTATCAAAGACAATTCGATTAGTCTTCATCAGCAAGAATTGATTCTAAAATTTCAGGAGTTAGTCCGTTCTTTTCAGCTTGATAGCCAATATTATCCATAATTTGCATTAAGGATATTTCTTTTAACTCTTTTTGCACCAAAATGTTAAATATCATTTCTATCCTTTTACGGTTGGTAGAATTGATTTCCTGATAAGCCTTAGCAACTTCAGCATCGACTTGAATTGTAATACTTCCCATGTTAATAACCTCTGATAATTGTTTGCAAAATCTCTGGAGTTAATCCATTAGTTACAGCTTCATCACTAAGTCTATCCATTGTATTTTGCAACTTACTAATGTTTAATGCTTGTCTCATCCATTGATTAATCAATGCTTGAACCTGTTGTTGTTGCGCTGGCTGCGAAGATTGAAATGCTTGGGCAATATCTTCGTCTATTTGAATAGCGATCGTTTTCATATTTCAGGATTTTGTTTTTTTACGTTTTTTGAAATTATACTCAAGATAGCCTGAACTAAAACCTATAGATCATGATTGCCGTTAAACCCTTTGATTATCTTGCTATTCAACCGATCGCTGCGCCTATTGAGCCAAAAAAGCAAGGGGCAAAAAGGCATTGGGGCAGTCATCCCTATTTCACGCACCGAGCTTGGAATGTGGTTCAGGAATATATTCGTACTTTTAGCCAAGTTGGGGATGTGGTTCTTGATCCTTTTGGTGGATCGGGGGTAACGGCGGTTGAGGCATTGGTGCTAAAGCGTCAGGCGATCCACTGTGATATTAATCCTTTAGCCAATTTTATTTGTTCACAAATTGCGGTTAGTCCGATTGATATAGATGCTGTTCGGGCTGCTTTTGATGAGATTGAGAGAAATTGCAAAGCTTCCATTAATGATGTTTATGCGATGTCAGATGGCGATGTAGAGAGTCTTGAAATTAAATATTGGTATCCAAGAGGAGTTAAGCTACCTAAAAATGCTGATGTAGAGTATATTCAAGAACTTTTTACCAAGCGTCAATTATTTTCGCTTTCTCTGCTGTTGCACCATATTCAAGAAATTGAAGATTTAACCATCAGGAATTTGATGAGATTTGTCTTTTCTGCAACCTTAAACAAAACGAATCTTAGCTTTAGTTCTACTCATGGCAGATTAGCAAGTAGGGGGGATAGCGGAATAATGAGACTCTATCGTTATTGGATTCCATCTGAAACACTGGATTTAAATGTATGGGAACAATTTGAGCAAAAATTCAAGAATACAGTGAAATTTAAGTTGGAGGTGGTAGAAGTAATAGGCAGCTTTTATGCAAGTAATCTTTCGATTTTTAATCAATCTGCTACCAGACTAACTGATCGGATTCCTCAAGAATCAGTTGACTACATTTACACCGATCCGCCTTATGCTCAACATATGGGCATCTCTAAAAATAGGTATAGGCAGGACAAGGTTTTTGAGGAATTGGGATAGACATATATTATAATAATTAAGAGATAGAAGAGGTTGAAAAGCAATGCAGGACAGGCAAACAAATATTTTCGATTTTGAAAAGTACGAAGTAAAACACGGCAGCTTTAAAAATTCACTTTTAGAATTAAACAAAGTCATCGACTGGGCCTCATTCCTGCCAATCCTGAATAAAGCATTTAACAAAGAGAAG
>JANMFC010000187.1:0-8776 GCA_031377675.1 Pseudanabaena sp. OTE_70b_metabat_355
GGTTTACCCGTTTTGGGCGACCTTTGATACTGTTCAGCTTTGACCAGTTCCACTGATTAGACAAAGATTACTCAATCTACCTAACGGGCTTGGTGTCCCTAGGCATAATACGAGTTTTTCCCTGCCTTTTGCTTTCTTTCGCTTAGTCAATGATTACTCTTTGACCTTCTTTTAAGATACAAGGCATAATTTAAGTGTAAAACCGAAATAAGCTGATTCGCCCGCTTTGCGGGCGAATCAGCTTATTTGGGCTCTTGTTTTTATTAAGCCAAGGTACTTACAGCATTACTCGATCAAACTTTCCACAACAAGGGTCGCAGGGCGAAGCCCCGCAATCGGTTTTATATTTTAAATTGTGGCGGGGTTGAGAGCAAATTGCTGTAGTAGAAATTAAATTTGAAAAAAATTGCTTGGGTGCGTAAAGCACACGCAAGCAATTTGGGATTTTGTTAAATTTTTAGTTAGCAGATTTCGTTAACATTTTGATTGGAGTCAATGTGGTTGCTGACAAGTCAGTTAATACAGAAGTATTTTCCCTTACCTTGGACTCAGGTGTTTCTACTACCGCACCTTCTGGAGTAGTAGAGACCTCAGCTTTTTGAGAAGAAAACACTTTCTTTTGCGTAAAACCAATGTCTTTTAAGTAGTCTTTCCTATTAGATGGGGCAGCAGATGGGGCGACAACAGGCGAGAGTGTAGGCGCAACAACGGGTGCGATCGCCTTTGGTTCAACTTTTGGTTCAACTTTGGGAGCGACTTTGAGTTCAACTTTGGGAGCGACTTTGACTGGTACTACAACTGGAGTCACAGTAGACTTTTCAATGGGCTTAACCTCAACCTTTGGAGTCTCAACCTTTGGTGCTTCGATTTTTGAATCTTCGACCTTTGGAGCAGGAGTAAGGCTAGGAACTGTAGTTGTCTCTGTGACTGTTTCAGTAGCCGCAGGCGAAATCGTAGTCGCAGGAGTAACTAACTCAACGGGTGTGGGGCTAGGTTCGGGTGTCGGCGGCACATAGTCAGGATTAACGATCGCATCGATATTGGCAATCTTCTCGCCGCTTACTAGACGCGAGAGTATATCTTGACCGTTGGGCTGGAAATCAATCAAATGAGCGGTGCTGTTAAACACATTGGCGATCGCATCACCATTTTCTTCGAGCAATTCCAACTTAACCCAGTTTTTACCCTGTTTAAAGCCCTTGAGATACATCGGCTCCCAGCGATCAAAAGTAAAACTTTGACCGTCGATGGTGGCGCGAACTTTCCAATCATTGTTAGTATCTTCTGCCTTATCTAAATCTTGGGTTAACAAATGCAGAGGAGCATTTTGTAGATAAAAATCAAGCATGATTGGCTCAGCACCGTAGCTACCAACTGGACGGCTATAGGTGAGCAGGGGAGTTTTGGTTGCGGGAGTATTTTCGCCAGTTTTAGTTAACACATGGAAAGTAGTCTGGGCATACGCACCTTCATTTTTAAAGCTTTCATGCCAAGGACGAGAGGCAAAAGCACGGATAGTATGGGTTCCTGCGCTGAGGTGATCAAAGGTTGCGGTTTGATTGAGGTCATAGACAGCCTTATATTCTTGGTTATCCAAAGTCACATGAATATGAGGACCTAAACCAAAATCCGCATTTTTGAAAATCGGTAAATTTTTGACATCAAACTTTACGGATACCTGTGTATCGTCTAGTACTTGATCAAGCTTTGGACTGAGGATGCTGACCTGTGGTTCGTAGCGATCGAGCAGACGACTAAGGCGTTGAATTTCGGCGGGTGGTGAAACTTCGGTGATGGCAGTAGTTGCCATTTTTTGAACAGCATTTTTAGTTTCTGGGTTTTGATTACTGCCGCAAGCTGTGAGGTAAAAGCACAGGGCGATCGCCATCACTAAACTTGCTAACTTTTTCCAAGGCGAATTGTGCCAATAAGTGTGCCAATAAGATTTAACTCGCGAAGCTTTTGGCTGATCTTCGGGTCGGTTAGAGTTTGCGATCGCACTCATAAAAACTATGCTCAACTCACATTACAAAGGCAAATATACCGAAAAATGAGCGCTTTGCTTGTAAAGAATCACTATTATTTATGGATTACGCTATCCACCATAAATATTTGCAGTGAATATTTAGATTGCACGACCAAGCCAAGCTTTCACGAATTTCTCTAGGTTTTAAGTCAGCGCAAAGCGCTGTATGCTAAAAACTCAATCCTTTTTCCGCTTACCGCGAAAACCATTTTTATTAATTAATACCAGTGTCAATGCAAGTACGCCGCCAATCTGAAACTGCTAAAAATAAGGGCTATGCGATCGCTGCGCCCACCGATGCGCCTCAAAATATTTTAGAAAAAATTGTCTGGCATAAAGAGCTAGAAGTTGCCGCGATGTACGCCCACGCATCGATTGAATCGGTGAAAGCGATGCTTGTGAATGTACAGCCGCCGCGAGATTTTTATGGCAGTTTACAAAATTCCCAGTTTAAACCTGCATTAATTGCCGAGGTCAAAAAAGCATCGCCTAGTAAAGGAGTGTTTCGGGCAGATTTTGATCCTGTAGCGATCGCCCAAGCTTATGAGCGCGGCGGCGCAAGTTGCCTCTCAGTATTGACGGACGCACAGTTCTTTCAAGGTGGTTTTCAGAATTTGCAACTAGTGCGCCAAGCCGTTGATTTGCCCTTACTTTGCAAAGAATTTGTTATTGATTCCTATCAAATTTATTTAGGGCGATCGCATGGTGCGGATGCGGTTTTATTAATCGCGGCGATTCTCACTGATGCTGAATTAACTTCTTTGCAAGCATTAATCCATGAATTGGGAATGACCGCTTTAGTCGAGGTGCATACTCAAGCGGAACTAGATCGGGTTTTAGAAATTCCTGATGTGCGGTTAATTGGTATTAATAATCGTAATTTAGAAAGTTTTGTAGTGGAACTTGAACAAACAAAGATCTTAATGGATAGACTCGATCCCGCCATTAGAAGTAAATATCTTTGGGTGAGCGAGTCTGGTATTTACAATCGTCAAGATTTGGATTTTGTGCAGAGTTGTGGCGCAAGTGCAGTAT
Source organism: Pseudanabaena sp. OTE_70b_metabat_355 (assembly GCA_031377675.1). Lineage (GTDB taxonomy): Bacteria > Cyanobacteriota > Cyanobacteriia > Pseudanabaenales > Pseudanabaenaceae > Pseudanabaena. The sequence goes on from JANMFC010000187.1 coordinate 3,062, forward strand.
TAGTCGGCGAGTCTTTGATTAAGCAAGAAAATATCGAAGAGGCGGTTAACAATTTGCTAAACCAGAATCAGAGCGCTGGCAAATTTTGATATAATCACCATCTATAATTAGCTTTGTTCGCCTAGGGTATACATCAAATGACCAGCCTGTTTCTGGAACGTCTTCACAGCAGCGATCGCCCCGTCATTGTATTTGATGGTGCGATGGGTACAAACTTGCAGGTGCAAAACCTCACTGCCGAAGACTTTGGTGGCGCGGAGTATGAGGGTTGTAACGAGTATCTGGTGATCACAAAACCTGAAGCAGTAGCGACAGTGCATCGTGATTTTTTGGCGGCAGGAGCCGATGTGATCGAGACTGACACCTTTGGGGGAACATCGATCGTCTTGAATGAATACGATCTTGGGCATCTGGCGTATGAACTTAGCAAAAAGGCAACTGAGCTAGCCAAGTCCGTAGCTGCCGAGTTTTCGACACCCGAAAAGCCGCGTTTTGTGGCGGGTTCGATTGGACCCACGACCAAGTTACCGACTTTGCTGCATATTGATTTCGATACAATGAAGCAGTCATTTATTGAGCAGATCGAGGGGCTGTACGATGGCGGTGCAGATTTGTTGCTAGTTGAGACTTGTCAGGATATCTTGCAGATCAAAGTTACGTTAAGTGCGATCGAAGAATTTTTTGCGAAGCGTGGAGTCCGTCTGCCTGTGATGGTTTCGGTGACAATGGAAACCACAGGGACAATGCTGGTTGGTTCCGATATTTCGGCAGTAGTCACGATTCTAGAACCATACAATATTGATGTATTAGGACTGAACTGTGCCACGGGTCCCGATCAAATGACCGAGCATATGCGTTATTTGAGCGCTCATTCTCCCTTTGTCGTATCTTGTGTTCCCAATGCTGGACTGCCTGAAAATGTTGGCGGTCAGGCATTTTATCGCCTCACGCCTGAAGATTTGCGCGATCATCTCAAACATTTTGTCGAAGATTTAGGCATTCAAGTTATTGGGGGATGTTGTGGAACTACACCTGCTCATATTAAAGCTTTGGCTGATGCAGCAAAGACCCTCAAGCCCAAGCACCGTCAGCCTCTAGTCGTGCCTTCGGCTGCTTCCATTTATAGCTCTCAGCCCTATATTCAAGATAATTCTTTCTTAATTGTGGGAGAGCGACTCAATGCCAGTGGTTCTAAGAAAACTCGTGATTTATTAAATGCCGAGGATTGGGATGGATTGGTGGCGATCGCTAGATCCCAAGTCAAAGAAGGCGCACATATTCTCGATGTGAACGTGGACTATGTGGGACGCGATGGCGTGCGGGATATGCATGAACTGGTTTCGCGCCTAGTGACGAATGTGACTCTGCCCTTGATGTTGGACTCGACCGAATGGGAAAAGATGGAAGCGGGGCTAAAAGTAGCGGGTGGGAAATGTATTCTCAACTCCACTAACTATGAAGATGGCGAAGAACGTTTCTGCAAAGTCGTCAGTCTCGCTAAGCAATATGGCGCTGGTATCGTGATCGGTACAATTGATGAAGATGGCATGGCGCGAACTGCCGACAAGAAGTTTGAGATTGCTTCCCGTGCCTATAAACAAGCCACGGAAGAACTGGGTATGCCCGCTAGTGAAATTTTCTTTGATACGCTTGCTCTCCCCATTTCCACAGGCATTGCCGAAGATCGCAAAAATGCCGCCGCAACGATTGAATCAATTCGCCGTATTAAGGAAGCAATGCCTGAAACCCATGTATTGCTGGGTGTTTCCAATGTTTCTTTTGGTCTAAATCCTGCTTCGCGAGTAGTTCTCAACTCAGTATTTTTATATGAAGCAATGCAAGTGGGTATGGATTCATCCATTGTCAATGCGAGTAAAATCGTCCCGCTTAATCGAATTGGCGATCGCGAAAAAGAAGTGGCACGGCAACTGATTTATGATGAGCGCGAATTTGATGGCGATATCTGCACTTACGATCCGCTCGGTGAGTACACGACATTGTTTGAAGGTGTGTCTAGCAAGCGAATCAAAGTTGACAAGGCTGACACTTCCATTGAAGAGCAACTCAAAAATCATATTATCGATGGCGATCGCATTGGTTTAGATGATGCTCTCACCGAAGCGATGAAAAAATATGATCCGCTTATAATCATCAATCAGTACCTACTTGATGGCATGAAAGTCGTCGGCGAATTATTTGGCTCTGGTCAAATGCAACTTCCCTTTGTATTGCAATCTGCGGAAACGATGAAGTCAGCAGTTGCGTTCTTAGAGCAGTTTATGGAGAAAGTCGAAGGCTCGAATAAAGGCGTATTCTTGATTGCCACAGTTAAGGGTGATGTCCATGACATTGGTAAAAATCTCGTTGATATCATTCTCTCCAACAATGGCTATAAGGTCGTAAATATTGGTATCAAACAGCCTGTCGAGAATATCATCAAAGCTTATGAAGAGCATAATGCCGACTGTATCGCTATGAGTGGATTGCTAGTCAAGTCCACCGCTTTCATGAAGGATAATCTCCAAGAATTCAATCGCCGAGGTATTTCTGTTCCTGTGATTCTTGGTGGAGCAGCGCTGACACCAAAGTTTGTTTATCAGGACTGCCAGAATAACTATAATGGGCGCGTGATCTACGGTAAAGATGCCTTCTCTGACCTCAACTTTATGGACAAGTATATGCCCGCAAAGATTGGAGGGAAATGGGAAGATGCCAAAGGCTTTTTGGATGAAGATCTAGCGATCGCCGATTTGTCAGCAGATGCTATTGATGGCGTTTCCAGTGAAGAGGAAAAAGCCAAGAAAGAGGCGCTACTTGCTGAACGCTATCTCGACATCGTGCGTTCTGAAGCCGTAGACACTAATATTCCTCGCCCCATGCCTCCTTTCTGGGGAACCAAGATTTTTCAAGGTAATGATATTCCCATTGAGGAGCTATTCTGGAATCTGGATATGCAAGCTCTAATTGCAGGGCAATGGCAATTCCGCAAGCCTCAAGATCAATCTCGTGAAGAATATGATGCATTTTTGCAAGAGACGGTTTATCCAATTCTCGAAACATGGAAAGAGCGGATCATCAAAGAGAATCTGCTAGCTCCAACTTCGGTTTATGGCTATTTCCCTGTGCTAGCTGAAGGCAACACCGTCTATTTTTACGACCCCAAAGACATTGATAATATTCAGGCAGCCCAGCCAATAAACTCGTTTGTCTTCCCCCGCCAAAAGTCCCTTCGTCGTCTCTGCATTGCTGATTTCTTCTCACCGAAGGAGTCAGGAATCGTTGATGTGATGCCATTACAAGCGGTCACAGTCGGACATATTGTGACTGAGTTTGCACAGGGGCTATTCAAAGCAAATCAATACACCGATTATCTCTATTTTCACGGTTTAGCAGTGCAGATGGCGGAAGCAGTTGCGGAATGGACGCATACCCGCATTCGCCATGAGTTAGGCTTTGCGGCAGAAGATCCTAATAATATTCGCGATATTCTCGCTCAGCGCTATCACGGCTCTCGCTATAGTTTTGGCTATCCCGCTTGTCCAAATATGCAGGATCAGTTCAAGCTCTTAGATTTGCTTGATGCCAAGCGTGTTGATCTAGTTATGGATGAGAGCGAACAACTCTATCCCGAACAGTCAACCACTGCGTTGATTGTGCATCATCCTACTGCTAAATACTTCAGTGCTTAATCAGGATAACAAACCATGCAGATCGAACGAGAACTAACAAGCGAATTTATCGCACGAAGTCAAGATTACCTTCAAGTTATCGAATTAGACTTACTAGAATTAGAAAAAGGAGATTTTGATGTAATTCATGAAATAATGCGTTGTGTTTTGTCTATTCGCGCTCAGGCTGAGCTTTTATCCATCAAAAGCATCACGGATCGCATAATTCAACTGCAAAAAAGTTTAAGACAAATTCGAGATAATCACATAAATGTAGATCGCGAATTGATTACTTTACTTTTTAAGTCGTTCGATCTTTTGAGCTTGCAAATCGAAAAACTTAATAATACCCACGGCTTAATAGAATCTGAGATCCGTCAATTTGATCTCGAAGCCAATCCAGTTTTTCAAACGCTAAAATCTTATGTTGCGCTGATGATTAATCCCATTCAGCGCTTTTCTGAAATTGAATCAATTTTTTCTCTTAAAAGTGGAGCTGATCTAGCTGCTAGTGATTATGGCAAGAAGGTTGAAGTATTTATCGAAGGTCAGGATATACTGATCCCAAAAGTGATTTTAAGGCGATTGCCAAGGCTTCTAACTCATTTGTTAAACAATGCGATCGCTCATGGGATTGAATCTCCAGAAATCAGAATTGCAAAGGGAAAGCCTGCTTCTGGGAAAATTATTCTCAAAGCTTTTTATAAAGAGAACAATGCTATCATTTCTTTTGCCGACGATGGAGCGGGAATAAATATTGATCGCGTAAAAAACAAAGCTGTTTCTAAAGGATTATTAGATCCAAAAACTGCTTTCTCTCTTTCAGACAATGAGGTTTTCGAGTTCCTATTTCACCCAGATTTTAGTACAAAAGATGTACGTGATATGAGAGCGGGAACTGGATATGGACTAGACATAGTTCGTACTGAAATCAAAGAAATTGGTGGCATTATTGATGTGCAATCTAAAATTGACCAAGGAACTACATTTACCATGCGCTATTCTCAAAAATTTTATTGATATTCGAGCCTGTCATTAAATTATGTTGAAATCCCTCAAAATCGAAAATTTTCGTTGCTTTCCATCCTTTGAAATGCAACAACTTGGCAGGTTAAATCTCATTGTTGGCACAAATAACAGTGGCAAAACTTCTATTTTAGAAGCACTGCAATTACTCCTTAATACACCATTTACTTTCGATTTTGAAATACTAGAACAAATAACTACTGGTAGAAGTGAGTATGTTATAAGTGACGAAGATCAAGATAAAAATTTGGTAGTTCATCATCTTTTTTATAATCACTATATTGATATTGACAGTAAATTTACAATTAGTGGTAAAAGCTTTGATGAAAAACAGCTAGAGCTAATAGTTTCCATTAAGAATAAAAAAATAGATATAGATCAAGAATCACTATGCTTATGTGTCAAACGACTAATAAGCTCAATGGCAGTAGAAACACCGTTTAAACTTTCTTCAGAAGGAATGCTATCTCTCAAAATCCTGCGATCTGCAACCAATAATTTGAGTCATAGCAAGTCAAGTGTCCAGTTTGTAAATTCATCATCATTAACTACTGAAAAAGCACTTAATTTATTTGAATATGTGCTACTTACGCCAGAAGAAGATCTTGTTATTCAAGCTTTACAGATTATTGAGCCTCGAATAAAGCGAATTGCACCTCTTATCGGAAAAAATGGATATAAAGGCACACGCGGTAGTTTTATTGTCCAAACACCTGAAAATCAGCGCATACCAATTAGTAGTATGGGCGATGGAATGTGGCGGATTTTGGGACTTACCTTGGCGATTGTAAATGCGAAAGATGGAGTTTTATTGGTTGATGAAATTGATACGGGGCTACACTTTACAGTGATGTCTGATATGTGGAAAATGATCTGGGAAACTGCAAAGCGTCTTAACGTACAAGTGTTTGCGACTACTCATAGTAATGACTGCTGGAAGAGTTTAGCGGATATTGCCAATACTGAAAATCCTAGTGAAGATGGGATTACAATTCATCGAATTGAAAAAGGGAAACCTCAA
>JANMFC010000204.1:0-2289 GCA_031377675.1 Pseudanabaena sp. OTE_70b_metabat_355
GCCCGCAAAGCGGGCGAATCAGCTTCTTTGGGTTTTATATTTAATTGCGCCTACCTAAAATTAAAGCAGAAATAAATTGGTCATAATCCCAGCAATACGATTGAGGTAAGGCGCAGGATCGAGGGCAACCCAGCCATCACCCGTGGGAACCATGATCTCAAAGTGGAGATGGGGACCAGTTGAACGCCCTGTTGAGCCGACAAGTCCGATTTGCTGACCTTGAGCAACATTTTGACCTTGGTATACATAAATCGCTTCGAGGTGGGCATAGCGTGTGCCTGTGGAGCCATGATCGAGTTCGATCAGGTTACCGTAACCATCGCCCCAACCTGCAAACTCTACTCGTCCTGATTTAGCAGCAAGTACAGGTGTACCAAAGGATGCGCCAAGGTCAATACCGCTATGAAATGACCAGATTGTGGTGACTGGGTTCATGCGCCATCCATAGTCGGAAGTGACTGGGACAGAGTAAGGGAGAGGGTAGCCACCCGTTTGCATGATCATGGCAGGATTATCGGAGCTTCTGGCGGCGATCGCAGGCATTTTGAAGGGAATAGGCTCAGGTCGCCAGATTGCTCCAGGCACAAATACAATTTTGGGGCGGCGCTGACAACCGTTACGCTCGAATAGGACATCTGGTCGAATATTGTATTTTTTGGCAACCGTGGTGTAATTTTCTTCGTTTTTGAAGCGATAGGTTAAGCCATCTAGGGGGGGAATTGCTAAAGATTGCCCAACTTTGACTTCGCCATTACGAACTTCTTCGTTGAGCGCCATCAAAGTTGCAGTTTTGAGGTCGTATTGCTTAGCGATCGCCTCTAGAGTTTCGCCTTGTTTGACCTTGTGTTGAGTCAAATCATCAAGGGTTGGTTTACCACACAACTCTTCGGCTTCTTTCGCAGTACTAGAATTAACGGGGGCGGGAGGGGCTGATGAGGTGGCAAAGGTGGGATCGGTAAATCGATGTTCAAATAAAAGGGCGATCGCCGCAGTTAGGAGTAGAGAAATTTTCCAAGATGGCTTCATGGATGATTTTTGTCGCAACAAGAATTTTCACAAAAGTCGTGCCACAATATTTTCGCAGCGATCGCGCCTGAATGAACACAGCCAATATGGTGATTTTTTGAGTAAGGGCAATTCATGAATTGCCCTTACTCGAAAACAATCTACGGTATTTTCACTTAAGTATTATAAATATACAATTATGACTGAATCGCTAGCTTCCATTAGTAAAGAGCAACTACAAACATTCTTAGATATTGCGACTGAGGCAGCTTGTGCGGGTGGTGCAGTGCTGAAATTTTATCAGGGCAATCTTCAAGAAGAACAGGTTGAAGAAAAACGTCCTGGGGATTTGGTGACGATCGCCGATAAGGAATCCGAAGCGATGGTTTTATCAATTTTGCAAAGGCATTTTCCTGATCATGGGATTTTGGCGGAAGAATCAGGCGTATTAGGGAATACAGAGAGTCGCTATTTGTGGGCGATCGATCCCCTTGATGGCACAACTAATTTCGCGCATCAATATCCATTTTCATCGGTATCGATCGCTTTATTAATTGATGGAATTCCCTCTGTTGGTGCAATTTACGATCCTTTTCGTGATGAAATATTTCGAGCGGCTACGGGCTTAGGGGCGACCCGCAATCGTTTGCCGATCCATGTTTCAAAAACGACAGAACTGACGCGAAGTTTATTAGTAACTGGTTTTGCTTACGATCGCACTCGCACCGATGACAACAATTATGCCGAGTTTTGTCATTTTACCCACCTCACTCAAGGTGTAAGGCGCGGTGGTTCGGCGGCGATGGATTTAGTCTATGTTGCTTGTGGTCGCTTGGATGGCTATTGGGAACGGGGTTTGTCGCTGTGGGACTTGGCAGCAGGTGTGGTGGTAGTGCGTGAGGCGGGTGGACTAGTGACCGCATATAATGGCAGTGAGTTGATTCCTAAATCAGGAAGATTGCTCGCAACTAACGGGGCTTTGCATGGACAAATGATTGATGAATTAGCGTTGGTGAAGCCTTTACCGTTTAAATTCCCATTTGGTAGATAAATTTCAACCCACATTTCGCTCGTAATGGATTCGATTTTTCTTGTCCCCCTTAAAAAGGCTAGCGTATACACACAAGTCGCGAGAACCAAGAACTAAAGGGCATCTCTAAAAATAGGTATAGGCAGGACAAGGTTTTTGAGGAATTGGGATAGACATATATTATAATAATTAAGAGATAGAAGAGGTTGAAAAGCAATGCAGGACAGGCAAACAAATATTTTCGATTTTGAAAA
>JANMFC010000212.1:0-2699 GCA_031377675.1 Pseudanabaena sp. OTE_70b_metabat_355
GCCTGAGCCAAAGCCTGATAAGGCGGGATCGCTGTCTCCAACAAACGGCGACCAATAATTACCGAAGCTGTCCAAGAATCATCCAGCGACACACCCGTCATCAAAGTCAAAGGATAAAATAAGGCTCCTTGAATATTTGGCAGATTAATCACCTTAAAAACATCGCTGATCGTCGCTAACCAAGCAAAAATTTGATTGATCAGATCAACTAAACCCACAATGATGATCAAAATCGCCGCGATCGAAGCTGCCATTTTCAACCCGTCCAACGCGCCAATAATCGTGGCATCCATTGGACTCATGCGCTTCATCGCCTCGCCGCCAGCATTTTCAAGTTCGCCATCATCATTTTTTTTTGCTGACTTGTCCTCTTTCGGGATACCACCCATCGTTAAAGGCACACCCGTCTCAGGCACAAGAATTTTTGACAGGACAAAACAAGCAGGAATCGCAATGATCGAAGCCGAAACCAAATGACCCAAAATATTGGGGAAAACTGGACGCAAAAAACTGACATAAATCGCTAAAGTCGAAGAAGCCGCCGTCCCAAAACAGCAAGCCAAAATTGCACATAGCTCACTGCGGGTCATCTTCGGCAAATAGGGCTTGACCACGATCGCTGCTTCAATACCGACAAAGATATTCGCCGCACCACTTAACGCCTCTGCACCACTCAAACGCATTGTCCAGAAAAATAACTTGGCAAACACATTAACAATTATCTGAATAATCCCAAGATTTTCCAACAGCGCCATAAACCCTGAGAAGAAAATTACCGCAGGTAAAGCTCGAAAAGCAAACACATAGGCTAAACGGTTGGTTGTGCAGTATTTCGCGGCGGCATTAGCTGATGTAGTCAGATCGTCGAGTAGTACCTGTCCTGGGGCGCAAGTGCCATCAGGTTTGAGTGGCAATAAAGCATAAGGCTCCTGACCTGTGGGCGGTACAAGCAATCGTCCAAACACAAATCTAGCCCCAGTATCTGCCGAATCAAACAAACCATTTAATAAATTGCTAAAGTTCTGCAACCACTCTCTAGTTATGGGTAATTGAAAAATAAAAAATCCCAGAATTAGCTGCAAGCCTATGCCCCAGAGAATGACCCGCCAAGGAATGACGCGGCGATCTTCCGAAAAGATCCAAGCCACAAAGCATAGTCCGAAAATGCCAAAGAAAGAAACAAAATTCAGGTAGGTCATGGGCGTTTGAGGGGGGATTTAGTCAGGGATGAAAATGTTTGTGGTTTTTACGCTTGCATAATACACCTAAAATGCTATTATGATAGACGCTTTAAACCATGTCCAATTTCGTTAAAGGAATAAACTGTGGCAAATATCAAGTCCGCAAAAAAGCGCATTCAGATCGCTGAGCGCAACCGTCTGCATAATAAGTCATATAAGTCAGCCGTCAAGACTTTAATGAAAAGCTATTTAGAAGCTGTCGATGCTTATAAGGCAAATCCTACACCTGAAGCACTAGAAACTGTTAATGCGAAACAATCTTTGGCATACAGCAAAATCGATCGCGCTGTCAAACGTGGTGTTTTGCATGGCAACACAGGCGCACGTCGCAAGTCTAGACTCGCAGTAGCACTCAAAAAAGTTACGGTTGCCAGCTAGTTGCAATCTGAACTTTTAGCTAGTTTATTGCCTAACTAGCCGAAAGAATCGCGTACTCGGGCAGGTTGTAGAACCATCGTTTTTCCCTACAACTACATCCGTCTGCGATCTAAAGATCTTCTCAGCCTGTCCCGCTTACACTTAACCGCTACATATCCATGTCTGATATTGAAAAAGAACGGTTTATGAACCCTATATCTCGGTATAGAGGTGAGTTTTCTCCTGAAAATATAGCTTTTGACGCTAATTTACAAGAATTTACAAATCGCATATCAATCATCTGTGCTTTAGAGACGGGCGGTAAAATTTCGCCAATCGAGGCGTATCAACAGATTAAGGATCTGTGGACAGAGTTGGATCAGTCTAAAAAGAATCTTTTTTCCAACGACTAAAAACCTGTGGCACAGGCTGAGCGTGCGCTACAGGTTCTGATTTTATCCTGAAAACACAGTCTCAGTAGAGATTGTTGACTCTTACACCCACTTGTCGTAGGTATAAATTCTCGAAAAGATTGTTTACATTCTTTAACATAGGTTTATACTAGATACAAGTAACACCAAAACACTGTTTTGCTGATTTCTCCCATTGCATGACCATCCAAAGCAATCTTAATCTTTGGAAGCTGAGGTTTTCATAAAAAAGCTTTTTTTTAACTGCTTAAAATCTAGGGCAGAGATGTCCTTCGGCTTTGTTTGTGATTGTTTATCGCGTGCGATTGGCAGAATAGGCGAACTGTTCTCAGAACAAATTTGCTGCAAATCTTAGGATCATCAATGCCCTCATCTTTTCTTTCTCTCGGTATTTCGGAAGCTCGAGTTGCTAAGCTTGAATCAATTGGTTTTACAGAACCAACAGCGATTCAAGAGCAAGCAATTCCTCAACTGCTCGCCGGAGCAGATGTGCTTGGTCAAGCCCAGACTGGTACTGGCAAAACGGCAGCTTTCGCCCTTCCAATTTTAGAGCGTCTGGATCTCAATAGTGACTCTTTGCAGGCGCTAATCTTGACTCCAACCCGCGAACTAGCTATTCAAGTCGGGCAAGCTCTGCGTAGCTTTAATACAAAGCCAGGCGCAAAAATTC
>JANMFC010000227.1:0-14072 GCA_031377675.1 Pseudanabaena sp. OTE_70b_metabat_355
CGCGAAGCGCCGCACCGCTATTTCTTGAGTGGGAAGGGAGTAAAATGACATAGCCATTTTTATCATCGGCTTTGGTTTCTGAGTGTAGATTTTAATCTGAGTAGCCTACTGATACTATTCCAGTTAAGCTCATGCATCAGCACATAAGCGCAAGGAATTAGGAATAAGGTCAGAAGCGTGGCAAGGGCTAGTCCCGAAAAAGTGACAATTCCAAGCGGTTGTAAGAACTCGCCGCCATCACCACCACCCAACGCTAGGGGAAAAGCGCCAATTACAGTAGTAATTGTGGTCATTAAAATGGGACGTAAGCGGATCGGTGCAGCTTGCAAAATAGCCTGAATACGACTGCATTTCTGTTCCTCGCGTAATTGATTGGCGAACTCCACCATCACGATCGCATTGTTTACGACAATACCAACTAGCAAAATTGCCCCAATTACTACAATTACATTAATCGAGCTACTGGTCACATATAGACCAAAAATACCACCAGCAAGGGCAAGAGGAATCGTCAGCATAATTACTAATGGATCGAGTAGTGAATTGTACTGCACTGCCATCACCACAAATACCAAGAAGGAAGCAAGTAAACCCAATACTAAGAAAGATTTCGAGAGATTATCGTTAGCTGTCTTAGCAGTACTGGGCAGTACCGTTACTCCATCTGTCAACTTAACCTCAGCGATCGCCTGTTCAGTTTGTTGGAGCGCACCACTGAGACTTGCACCACGCTCCATGCTACCGAGAATTAGATAAACTTGACGTTGGTTAATGCGTTGAATTTCCCCAGGGGCGCGACCTTCGCGCAGAGTTGCCACATCCGCAAGGCGGACAGGGCGATTATTGCTGACAAATAGAGGAACTTGCTGCAATTGCGAAGAGTTTTGGCGTAACTCAGGATCAAGCTGAACACGCACATCGATGAGGCGATCGCCGCGTTGTAATTGCGTGGGAATCGAACCTGTAATTGCAGTTTGCAGAGTGGAGCCGATCGCTTGCGTGGAAAGTCCTAGCGCTTGCAGACGTTCCCAATCAGGAATAATTTGGACTTCAGGCTGACGGGCATCAGTGTCGGGACGGAAGTTCGCGCCTTTGACTGACTTCTCTAAGGTACTTAGAACTTCTAAACCTGCTTGCGTCAATAGGTCTGGATTATTACCTTGCAAAATTACATCAATATCGGTTCTGGGTACAGGGGAATTATTGACAATAATCCCGCGCACTTGCCCAGGGTTAACCCGAATTCGGATGCCTGCCAAATTTAGGTTAGCAATTTCCCGATTCACACGACTGACAAAACCAGTAAGATCTGCATCTGGCTTGAGGGTGATTGTACTACCACTGCGTAAGGGATTAGCAGTAACGTTATTACCAAAGGAGCCGCCGCCAATAGTGGAGAAAGCATAGGCAGTTTCAGGCTGCTTAATCAGAATTTCATCGACGACTTCCATCACCCTACGGTTTTCGGCAAGGGTTGTACCTGCGGGAAATTGAGCATTGACGCTAACATCACCTGTTTTAACTTGAGGAATAATTTCTTGCGGCAGTTGCCGCGCCATTAGGAAGCCACCACCACCAAGAATTGCAAATAGTCCAATTACTACCAACAGACGATAATGGATAATCCTTGCTAAGAAACCTGCATATCCTAAGGTCGCCGCTTCAAATCGTTGCTGAAAATCGCGCATAAACCATGTTTCACTTAATCCACTCGACCAAGGGACGGCTAATAAACGAGAGGCTAGCATTGGTACTACCGTGATGGCGATCGCGATCGCGGCGATGTTACCAAAGCTAATCGTGAGAATCAGTTGATTGAATAATAGCGATAGGAATCCACCCAATAATAAAAACGGAAAAATTACGACGAGGTTGGTACTGGTGGAAGCAACTAGCGCTGATTCTATTTCGGCACTGCTGGCTTGAGACTGCGCGATCGTATCTTGAACTCCATTACTCCTTCGCATTTTCTCAACGCCGATCAGGATATTGTCTAACATCACGATTGAGCAATCTACGACACCCCCTACGCACAAAGCCAGACCACCTAAACTAAATAGATTAAGTGAAAATCCGAAAATACCCATACAGATAATTGAGGCAAGGGTAGCCAGAGGAATCGCAAGGGTGATGATCAGGGTCTGTCGCACTGAGCCAAGAAATAGCAATACAGCGCCTCCCGCGAGGAAGGCTCCCATAATGCCAGAGGATGTAACGTTGGCAACTGAAGCTCTAATTAGTTTTGACTCATCAATTGTCGCCGTAATCTCAGCATCGCTGGGAATTAAGCCATTTTCCTGAAGTTTGGCAATCTTTTCCTTGACGCGATCGACGACCTCAATCGTATTCGCATCGGGCTGTTTCGTTACTAACAACCTCACTGCTTCTTGTCCATTTAAAGTAGTGAAAACTCTCTGTTCTTCAGTACCATCAATAATTTCCGCAAAGTCTCGCAAATAGACTTGTCTAGATTGGGTTGTAGCGGATTGATTACCAACCACAAAGGATAAATTTTCTAGTTCTTTAGCATCTTTAAACTTACCGATCGCTCTAGTCAGTGGCTCCACCGCACCATTGCGTAACCTCCCACCCGAAATATCAATATTGCGATCGCGCAATGCGTTCAGAACTTGATTTACGTTTACACCTGCTGATTGTAAGCGGGGCAGATCAAGATTAACCTGTACTTCTTCTCTTACGCCACCAACTACGTCAACACCCGCAACCCCAGGCACGATCGCTAGTTCACGCCCCAACTCCTCATCGGCAAATATTCTTAATTTTGGCAATGACAAAGAAGGCGATGTGAGTGCAAACTCATAAATCGGAAATTGGGAAGGATCAAATTTAAAAATCCTTTCATTCTTAACCACATCAGGTAGACGACTCCGACTACGGTTGAAGCTTGCCACTGTGTCATTAAGAGCCTGATTAACATCACTACCTGCTTCAAAAAATAAATCGACGCGCACCTGCCCTTCGCGAGTACGCGAAAAAAGCTGATTAACTCCTTCCGTAATTGCTAAAGCTTCTTCGAGAGGTTTGGTGACTTCGGTAATGGCAACCTCTGGAGAAATCCCTGGAACATCAATTTGTACACCAATACGGGGATAAACAATTGATGGCAGCAAGTCTACTTGTAATCTTGTTATATAAAATGCTCCCATCACAAAAATAGCGATCGTCAGCATCAGCGTACCGATGTGGCGGCGAATTGCGATCGCGCTAATGCTAAATCCTGTCGGCTTGGGACTGACCGAGTTTTGGTTGCTCATAGTTACCTCTTAAAAAACACAACTAAAAGCTGTAGCGAACGCGCAGCGTTCGCTACAGCTTTTTTACTTAGAAGATTCCGATAAAACGCTGATCTTGACAGCATCACCATCTTGTAACTTGCCACCACTTCTGACCACAAGGCGATCGCCTTCATTTAAACCAGAGAGAATCACAACTTTGCCATCACGGCGATCGCCAAGGGTAACTTTACGCGCCAACGCTTTTGGCTCTTTCGGATCACCCGTAATCACAAAAACTGTGCCAGTTTTCGGCTTGCCTTTTTCACCAGCATTAACACTAGACTTGGTATCATTTTTGGGCTTTGCTTGTTGATTAGTCTGTATATTTGCATCTTTAGGTGCTTGAGTCGGTCTTCCTGCAACTTCTAGCGCAGTTTCGGCGATCGCAATCTGGCGAACCTGACTACCCGCAAACTGCACTCTCGCTAGTTGACCACTACCCAATTTATTATCACGGTTAGGAACTACAACTTCTACAGGAATGAGACGGGCTACAGGATCAGCTACTGGTGAAATCCGTTTCACCGTTCCTGTAAACTTTTGCTTGGGAAACGTATCAAATCGCACGTCCACCGATTGATTTAAACGAATTTTGTTAATTTCCAATTCCGAAATCAGCACCATGACTTTAACTTGACTAAAATCGCCTAGTTTAATAACATCATTCCCTGCGAATAGAAGATTGCCAGTTTCACTAACTCGCTCCAGCACAACACCACTAATTGGTGCAGTAATCGTAGTGTAGGACTGACGCTCTTGTTCCCTTAATTTAATCGCTTCTTGAGCTAAAACCCTCTGTGAACTTGCTCCCACCGTTTGTTGCTGTAGATTCACTTGCTGCTGCGCCGATCGCAATGATTGCTCAGATGATCGCGCACGAGTAATCGCAGCCTCCGCAGTTTGAGATGATATGGCTCCATCTTTAGCCAATTGGGTGAAGCGATTTGCATCAGCTTGTGATTGTTGATATTCCAGTCTAGCGCGTTCTACTTGGGCGCGAGCATTACCCACACCCG
This sequence comes from Pseudanabaena sp. OTE_70b_metabat_355, assembly GCA_031377675.1. Taxonomy (GTDB): domain Bacteria; phylum Cyanobacteriota; class Cyanobacteriia; order Pseudanabaenales; family Pseudanabaenaceae; genus Pseudanabaena. The sequence continues at coordinate 4,313 of JANMFC010000227.1, forward strand.
CACTTGCTTGCGAAACTTCCGCTTCCCTTGCCGCTACTTCTGCTTCAGCCTGTAGCACAGTTGCAGACAGAACAGCATCATCCAATTGGGCGATCGCTTGACCAGCTTCAACGCGATCGCCGACATCCACATTCAGATCGAGTAAACGCCCTTCCAGTCTAGATTTTACGGACACCTCTCTGATTGGTGCAGTTGTTCCCGTGTATTCAGTGTCAGACTTGGAAATGTCCGAACTAGCGATCGCTACATCTACTGCTATAGCTGGCTTTTGGGTTTGAGCTTGAGAGGCTCCCTTGTCAGATTGTGAAGAACAACTCACTGTCGCAACTGATAGGCTAGCGATCGCTACCAAGAGCCAAATAGATTTCATAAAAATAATACCGATATGAGGAGGATTTGGCGCTAAAGCGTGAAATGGTGAGCAAATGGCAGATTTAACCACCGAATATATGTTACATCACAATTTATGTAAAAGTAATGTAAGTACCTCGGCTTAATAAAACCCAAATGAGCGAAATCGCCCGCTTTGCGGGCGATTTTGCTCATTTGGGTTTTATATTTAGTCATGCCTACCTACTTACTTAACCCAAAAAATACTAGAATAGTACATCAAAAATCATCTCTAAATTTAATGTTGTACTCGCTAATCCCCGTCCCATTGGGAAACTTTCAAATTAATGAGCTATCCTCGATAACAGAATCTGAGCTTTATAACGAACAAAATCTGTCGATTGAACAGAAGCAACAAGTTATATTTTCTTTAATTGTACCAACCTACAATGAGAGCAAGAATTTAGCCCATTTAGTGGAAGTTCTCACTCAATTATTGGATAGTTATTTTGAGAAGAAATTTGATCAGAAAGTTGAATCAAATGGCGATTTAACTTACGAATTGGTTATTGTCGATGATGATAGTCCCGACTTAACATGGCAAGTGGGAATGGACTTATTGCCATGTTATCCAAAACTTCGAGTGATGCGTCGTCAAGGTGAAAAGGGGCTATCAACGGCGGTAATTCGTGGTTGGCAAGCAGCTCAAGGAGAAATTTTAGGGGTGATTGATGGTGATTTACAACATCCACCTGAAACACTAACTCAAATGCTTGATCAAATGCTTGATCAAAGGTTTAACCCTAATGGAGATATTCCTAATGTAGATTTGGTTGTCGCAAGTCGTCATGTCGAAGGTGGTGGTGTCAGTGATTGGGGATTTATAAGGCGAGTGCTATCGCGTGGGGCGCAGATGCTTGGTCTGTTGATTTTACCGAATGTAATTGGACGAGTTTCTGATCCCATGAGTGGATATTTTATGGTTAGACGTAGCGCGATCGCTAATTGCACAATGAATCCCTTGGGTTACAAAATTTTGATTGAAGTATTAGGGCGAGGGCAGATTGATACGGTAGCGGAGGTAGGCTATGTCTTTCAGGAACGTCAAGAGGGTGAAAGCAAAGTCACTTGGCGACAATATGTGGATTATGTTTTGCATTTATTGCGTCTGCGATCGCGGGGTCGGATTACTAAAATCCGCCAAAAACTACAAGTTCCCATGCAACGATTTTTGAGATTTGGGCTGGTGGGTTTAAGTGGTGTGTTTGTCGATATGATGATTTTGTATTTACTAAGCGATGTCTCGACATTAGGATGGGGGTTAACTCGTAGCAAAATCATTTCTTCGGAAGTAGCTGTAATCAATAATTTCTTATGGAATGATTTATGGACATTTCGCGATATTTCGAGTCAACAAGTAGGTTGGCACAATCGAATTCGCCGCTTCTTGAAGTTTAACTTTATCTGTCTATTTGGAATTGCCTTAAATATTTTGATTCTCAATTTCCTTTACAATTATCTGCATATCAATCAATATCTCGCCAATCTCATCGCGATCGCGATCGTAACCATCTGGAATTTCTGGTTTAATCTCAAACTGAGTTGGCGAGTGACCCAAACTAAATAAATTAGACAAGGGAAGTGATTTTTAATTGGGAAGCCCTGCTGTAAAAATTTGACTTGCGGTGAGATTTAGCTCAGGGAAAATTTGCGAGATCAGGCGATCGCTATCTCTAAATTTCCTAATTTGATATTCTCCATCTACCAAATTACAAACTGATATAGTCGGTTGTTTAGGATTACCAATGAAATTGCGTCCTCCCAAAGCCGCATAATCCACAAGCCAATATTCAGCAATTCCCATCTCTTCATAATCGGCAAATTTTAAATGATAATCATCTCGCCAGTTAGTAGACACAATTTCGATCGCTAAGGGAATGGATGCCCCCTGACTAAGAATCGATTCTTTTTTCCATCGCGGTTCATTAGGCAGATTAGCACGATTCATCACTAATATATCTGGAAAATATCCAGAATCTTTGCTTTCAGGTCTGACAATCACTTGATTAGGAATACCGTATGGTAGTCCCAGACGTTTGATTTCAAAGGGGATTTCCACACCTAAAAAGCTTTTGACTTCTTCGTGATCTCCAACTGGTTGAGCCATTTCAATAATATTTCCATTATGTAGTTCGTAACGTACGCCCGAATTTTCAGGAAGAAATTCCACAAACTCGTCAAAGGTCGTAACTTTCGGTAAGGTTTGGATCATCATGTCTGTTGGGCGGTGCTTACGACAAAAAATATAATTTCTATATTACTCTTCTTACCAATCTAAAAGTTAGTGGTGTTTAGCCGATCTCTATCTACTACATCGCCTTTTTGCAATTAACATAGGAAATACCACTCGAATTCAGGTGAAACTATGACCACATGACCACAGCCCAATTGGTTACGCCCTGTTTTACAAGTAATATCCATAAATTTTCCGTGCAGCAATATCAGCTTATGCACGAAGCGGGTGTGTTTGCGGTAGGCGATCGCTACGAATTAATTAATGGAGAAATCAGAAATGATCATTCTCAACCCCAGCCAGATCTTTCCATCGCGAACTTGATCAGCTAAAAGACTAATTCTCATTGATTCGTAAATAGGAGATTTTTTAAGGGTTTTAAGATCTCTAATAAACGTAGGAAGATATTCAGCCTTCATTCTTTCTCTAACTCCGCCAAAGCTTGCTCCAAACTCAAAGGGGTTTCACCTTTAACTTGCATCATCGCATTATAAAGTCCCTCATCTTCAAGAGCTTCGAGAATACGTTCATAATCACGAAAGTCAATAATTACCTTCAATACATTACCCTGAGTATTTGTCACTAATTCCTGAGCAAAAGGATATTCTTTAACATTCATGAATTTAATTTTTGAAACTACAGAACAATTAAAATATCGTAACTTATTCCTAACCTTATCCACAGCATAACGTATATTTTCCTAGCGATCGCTTTTTGCCATAATTAAGGTGTGCGAGTCACATATTGTGATTTGCCCCAAAAACCACCAAAAACCACCAAAATTCAGGTGAAATATAATGACAGCCCAATTAGTTATACCTAATGCTCACCTCAACTTACATAAATTCACAACTCAGCAATATCAGCTTATGTATGAATCGGGCGTATTTGCGGAGAGCGATCGCTATGAATTAATCAATGGAGAAATCAGAGAAATGTCCCCAATTGGCATCAAGCACGCGGTTTGTGTCGCAAGAACAACAAGATATTTTCAAATTAAATTAGGGGATAGGGCATTTGTCTGGACGCAAAATCCAATTATCCTCAATGATCATTCTCAACCTCAGCCAGATCTTGCCATCCTCAAATGGCGTGATGATTTTTATGCTAGTGCTTTGCCAAGACCAGACGATATTTTGTTGATTATCGAAGTTGCCGACAGTACGATCGCCTATGACCGTGATGTAAAAAGTCCACTTTATGCAGCTAATGGCATTCCTGAAATGTGGCTATTTGATGTAAACCAGCAAATTATTGAAGGATATTCTCACCCCTCTCCATCGGGCTATAAACGAATACGGCACTACGAACATGGCGACACTTTATCGATTAATGCATTTCCTGAAGTGATTTTTAATTGGGAATTCCTGCTGTAAAAATCTGATTTGCGGTAAGTTTTAGCTCAGGAAAAATTTTGGAGATTAGGCGATCGCTATCTCTAAATTTCCTAATTTGATATTCTCCATCTACCAAATTACAAACTGATATAGTCGGTTGTTTAGGATTACCAAAAAAGCCTCAAGCCAACTTATTTTAGTGTTTTATCATATTATAGTTAAGAAATTTTAGCTAACCATAAATCAAGTGTGATTTCGATAAGTAAATCAAGTGAATTTGCTCTGCTAGGGTTGTCAAGAAGTTTTTTATACCCTTTGGCTTCATAACCAGTTGTATCCTTTTGACACCGTTTAACTAGGTCAATAGGATCTGACCAGTAAGACCAATCCCATGCGTCACCTTTTCTAAAACCTTTAGGACAATAATCTAGTCTATTTACTAAGAGCCAATCTTGTGTAGAAATAAGCATTCTAGCCATGTGCCTGCGGGTAGGATGTGGCAACCACAGGAAAAGACGGAAAGAATTGCTTGCTTTATCAAAGCGAAACTCGGCACATGAGCTATTCTTATTTTTACTATACAGAACAGAAGATGTTGAATTTATTTCTTTTAATCTTTCATCAAAGTTTAAAATCTTTTCTCTAATAGATAAAACCCTTTTTTGAATATTTTCATCATTGCTTAATGCCCAATTTAAAAGTTTTCGTGGCACTGAAGGCAAAATTCGCTTTACTTCTTCTTGCTTATAAACAATGTCAAAATGTGAAAGGCTAGCATTTTCCGTGTTTTGTAAAATAAAATCGAACTTAAGATCTGCATGAACAATTTTAAATGTTAAAAATTCTATAGAGAGTAGTGTATTGCCTATCAATTAGATTGTCTCGATGAAAAGATGGGGAGACAGCTATGAGACGAACTGGCTTTGAATAATCAACTTTGTCATCATGGGGCTTGTTTTCTATCAACGCATGATAGTAGCGAGTTAGCTGCTGTACAACATAACGATCTTCTTGATTTTTTAGTTCAATGACAACTAATTGACGGTTTCTACTGACCGCAACAATATCGCAGTATTGACCATTGATGTGATGCTGTCTTTTTAGGGGTATAAGATCAAATATCCCCTCTAAGTTAGTCCAAATAAATTCTTCTAATTCTGCTTCAGTTTGAAAATTCCATTTGTCTGCTGATTGTTGAAGTAAAACCATGTAAGCCCGAATATAAAGCAAAAGTTAAATTATTATAGCTAAATTGATAAATCAAGTGACTAGCATGAAAAGAACTAAGTATCTTTGCTGTAAAATATCATTTTAACTTCATTTATCTTAGGGAGGGGCGCTGAAAATTTAAAATTAATTGCTTAAGTATAGTTATTAGGTTGTATTATTGTGACCTGGACTGAAAAAATAGGAGACTAGTACTATGAGTCGTGTATGCCAACTAACAGGCAAAAAAGCCAATAACTCTGTATCGATTTCGTTCTCGCACAAGCGTCACAAGCACTTACAACACGTAAACTTACAAGATAAGAGAATTTGGTGGGCAGAGGGAAAACGTTTTGTAAAATTACAAATTTCCACCAAAGCCATCAAGACTTTGCAAAAGAAAGGTTTGTCAGCATTCGCGAAGGAAGCAGGGCTTGACCTTAACAAGTTCTAAGATAAAAGTAGGGGGCGCTTCGCGCCCTTTGCTTTTTATAGGGTAGCTATTATGAACATTGGCATAGTTGGATTGGGCTTGATTGGTGGTTCGCTGGGACTCGATCTCATAGCGTTAAATCAAGATCATTATGTTTGGGGAATCAGCCGTAGTCCTGAAACCTGTAAACAAGCCGAAGCGATCGCCTCTGTAAATATCGCCGATCCAGATATTGCCAACATTCCTGCTCATATTCTTAATCAGACTGATATTGTCGTCATCTGCACGCCGATCGCCGCAATCCTCTCGACAATTAGCGTGATCGCACCAAAATTACCTGCCGATGTAATTTTTACGGATGTTGGTTCAGTCAAGGCAGCGATCGTCGAATCTGCTACAACTATTTGCCAAAAGTATAACCAGAGATTTGTCGGTAGCCATCCGATGGCAGGTACTGCATTTCAGGGTATCGCCGCCGCCGAGCGCAATTTATTTCAAGATCGTCCCTGTGTCGTTACTCCTAGCGATAATCCTGATGCAGTCGAAAAGGTGCGATCGCTTTGGCAATCCGTGGGAATGCAAGTCTATGAATGCAATCCTGAAGATCATGATCGCGCTGTGGCGATGATTAGCCATTTACCCGTGATGATTAGCGCCAGTTTGATTACATCCTGTCAACAAGAAAACGATGTGATCGTGCTGCAATTATCGCAAAATTTAGCTAGCTCAGGGTTTCGGGATACCAGTCGTGTGGGTGGCGGCAATCCTGAACTGGGGCGACTAATGGCGGAATATAATCAGTCAGCACTATTGCGATCGCTTTATACCTATCAACAATCTTTGCAAAAAGTGATTGGTTTAGTCGAGTCACAACAATGGGAACAACTCGAAACTTTTTTGACTAATGCTCAAAGCGATCGGAATCTGTATTTATAAATAGATCTGAATTTTTATGTTTGATTTGATTGATTTATTTAATTAAGTCAAATTATTTTGGCTCTACATAACGATTTTTACGTTTGATTTGATTGATTTATTTAATTTACAAGTTATAAAGATGAAATATTTTTTTATGTTTTATTATTTTACTCAAAAATAATTCAGGAACATTTTCTTTGGATATACGGTCATCTTGGGAAAGTATGCATGACCTTGCATAGAAGACATCTTAAAAATGACAAATGAAATGACAAATCAAACGCCACGTTCTACCACAGCTTTACTTGTCGCGGTTAGCTTCATTGGTAGTTCCGCAATTCCCTTCATGAGCATAGCCTCCGCCCTTGCTCAGACAAGCTTTAATGATGTACCGACAAACTATTGGGCGCAAACTTTTATCCAAGAGTTAGCCTCCAGAGACATTATCAAAGGATTCCCTGATGGTGGATTTCGCCCCAATGATCCTGTAACTAGGGCGCAGTTTGCGGCGATGTTGAATAAATCGATGAATAAAGCTTCAATTCGCAACGGTGTCACCTTCGTAGATGTTGATCCCAATTATTGGGCTGCTTCGGCAATCCAAAAAGCCTACACCACAGGTTTTATGGCAGGTTATCCTGGAAATGTTTTTGAACCTACGCAAAACATTCCTCGCGTACAGATTTTAGTATCCCTTGCTAATGGGCTGAACTACACCCCCAATCAATCTCCTGAAACACTTTTGCAGACTTATGCAGATGCGGGAAGTATTCCTAACTATGCGAGAAATAGTGTAGCGGCGGCGACAGAGAATCGGATGGTGGTGAACTATCCCAATGTCCAGTTTCTGAATCCGAACCAATCTGCGACTAGAGCCGAAGTTGCCGCGTTTATCTATCAAGGCTTAGTGCGATCGGGGCAGGTGACAGCGATCGCTTCACCTTATATTGTTGGACAAACTGTTGGACAAACTAATAATCCCCCAGTCCAAAATCAGGTGAGGATTCCTGCTGGTAATACGATCGCCGTGCAGTATTCCAAGGACAAGATCTTGTTAGGTCCTGATGAAAAAGTACCTTTGATGCTGACTGTCTCACAAAATATTACCAATGCCCAAGGTCAAATTTTTATTCCTGCGGGTACGCAAGTGGCGGGGGAATTGAGAGCAGTATCTGGTGGCGCTCAGTTCTTTGCTAGTGAACTTGTGTTTGCGAATGGACAAAGACTGCCATTAAATGGCACATCTAAGGTAGTGACCACGACTGAGAAAGTTGATAAGGGGATCAGTGTGGGCAAGCTAGTCCAGAATGCTGCTCTCGGTGCTGCTGCTGCTGCCGCGATCGCTGCTGTAACTGGCGATCGCGCTCTCGCTACTGAAGAAATCCTTGGTGGTGCAGGGATTTCCACTTTGCTCGGTTTGTTTTTAGGTCGTGACAGCGTTACCCTCGCTTCTGTCAATCCTAATACTGACTTGGCGGTGACTTTAAATTCTGATCTAATGCTCAATAGTCCTAGCTTCTAGAAAACCGAGAAACATTGGAAATGGCTAAGCCCTTCTCAAGGTTTCTGGACTTTATTTTTGAAAAAAACTTGAAAGCATTGCTTCGTAAGCCTTTCAAAAAGCAACCTTAACCGATTTTGGCTAGGTTGCTTTTTTGTTTGACTTAGCGATCACTAAAAGTCATCCTTGAGGATTTCCTCTAAGATTTCGGGTGTAAGCCCTTTTTGTTGTGCTTCTAAACGAATTTCTTGAACTAATTTTGAAAATATAGATGGATGTTCTCCTAATTTTACCCACATGGCTCTAACTTGAACTAGAGATAAGCGATTCATTTTGATGGCAGTAATAGTGGCTCGACCGTTCGCTGTTTTGCCTATGATTTAGGTATCTAAATCTAAGACAACACCGATGAGATCGCCTTGTTCGTTAGTTATTTACTGTAATGTTTTAGGCATATTTAACTACCAAGATAAATTTCTACGTTTTGGCTGTTCCATGTGGCGATGCCAATTCCAAAAAAATCTTTGTCTTCTGTCCAAATTGGACAATTAAAGTGCATCGCTAAAGCGACTACTTCCCAATCGTTAGGATCTCTTGCTTTAATGCGTCTTTGCGCTTCGTTTTTATATTGAATGTAATCTTCTTCTGATATCGGAATTACGATTTTGGCTATATCGGCGATCGCCTGTGATGATACGTCTGATTGAAATTTACGCTTTTGTAAAATTTGGGGTAAATGACGCTCTAGTTCCTGATAGCAATTATCGGGCGTGAAAAATTGGCAATTGTTATTGTGTTTTTCTAAGAGGTTGGAAACTTTGTCACCTAGTACAGCCCGTACCAAGATGTTTGTATCTAAGGTAAGTGTCTTTGACATTATTGGGTTTCATCTTTCCTAGCTTGTTTACGCAGAGCGTTAAATTCGGCAATGATGTCGTCTTCGCTAATGCCATGAGCTTTTAATAATTCAGCCATTTTTTGAGAAGAACGGCGGAAAGCAAGGAGGTCTTCTTTGTTAGGTTTTTTGATCTTGATTAAAGATGTTTTCATGGTGAGTTGATGTTTTTAGTAATGGTAGGAGCAATTCACAGTAGGGGCAATTCATGAATTGCCCCTACCGTGAATCATAGCAAAATTTTCTATCTCTCATTCAATGGTGGCGAGCTATTCACGATCGCAACTGACTCGACACTTACGCACACGATCGCACTTAACGAGGTCGATGATGTAGCGAGATCGCTTGATTGGTCATTGGGATTGTTGGTAATTCCGCTATATTTTATGTTTGTCGCGGGTGAGGCGATCGCGTTCCACGATCCATTCTAGTAGACTGTCAAGCGCAAATCAACTGGTGATGTTTATGAGTTTAACGCGAGCATATTGGGCTGACAAACCTTTTATCTTGCCTGTTAAATTACGGTTGACACTCTACTAGGGCTGGGTTGCTATTGAATCATAAGGTAGAAATTGCATCGCCACTTTCCCAATAGAGTCTCCCTTTACTCTTGAGCAAGCGCTAGATGAGGATTTTTTGCCTGAAGATTAATTATGGTGATTTGTTTGGTGGCGATCGCATCAAACGAATAATTATATGCTCATCTCCTAAGTACAGGACAAAAATTTAATGGAGTTGAAGAAAGCTTGGGAATTGAGATGAAGGTCAAAGATGATATCACGGAGGAAATCAAAACCAAGGCGAAAAATGCTTTTAGGTAAACGCCCATGTTTTTTAGGCTTGATGA
>JANMFC010000238.1:0-4913 GCA_031377675.1 Pseudanabaena sp. OTE_70b_metabat_355
AGGTAAATGGCTATCTAATTGAGGATATTCGGAGTCCCGAAAATTACGAAGCCTTCAAAGAGGATATTGCCACGGCTGATATTTTCATCGCCTCACTCATTTTTATTGATGATTTGGCGACGAAGATTGCTCTTGCCGTCACACCTCATCGCGATCGCCTAGCCGCTTGCGTGGTGTTCCCATCAATGCCAGAGGTGATGCGCCTGAATAAAATGGGTAGCTTCAGTATGGAAAATCTGGGGCAGTCAAAAAGTGCGATCGCGCAATTCATGCGGAAGCGCAAAGAAAAATCGGGCAGTTCTTTTCAGGACAGTATGCTTAAGGTCGTGCAGACCCTGCCGAAGATTCTTAAATATATGCCGATGGACAAGGCTCAGGATGCTCGCAACTTTATGTTGAGCTTCCAATATTGGCTAGGTGGCTCGACTGAAAATCTCGAAAATTTCTTGTTGATGCTTGCCCAAAATTATCTGCCCACAGTCAAGGCAAGAGCTAAAGAAACTGGTTCTGGTACTCTTCTTATTAAAGAGCCTGTTACTTATTTGGAAAAGGGGCTTTGGCATCCACTCGCGCCAAAGATGTTTGAGACTACGGCTGACTATTTGAAGTGGTTTAACTCACGCGAAGATATTTCTGATGATATGAAAGATCCCCTCGCGCCATGCGTGGGCTTGCTGATGGCACGGACGCACCTTGTTACAGGCGATGACGCTCATTATGTTGCCATGGTGCAAGAATTGGAATCTCTAGGGGCAAGAGTAATTTCTGTATTCAATGGTGGCTTGGACTTCTCCAATGCGGTCGAAGAATATTTCTACGATCCGAAGCAAAAAGATCGTGCGATCGTTGATAGTGTAGTTTCGCTTACAGGTTTTGCTCTAGTCGGGGGACCCGCCAAACAAGATCATCCAAAGGCGATCAAAGCGCTCGAAAAGCTGAATCGTCCCTACATGGTGGCTTTGCCGCTCGTATTCCAAACTACTGAAGAATGGCAAGATAGCGATCTTGGTTTGCATCCCGTGCAAGTAGCGCTACAGGTTGCGCTACCAGAACTTGATGGTGGACTTGATCCAATTGTGCTTTCGGGTCGCGATAGTATGACGGGAAGATCCCATGCGATCGGCGATCGCTTAGAAACGATCGCTAATCGAGCGATCAAATGGGCAAATCTACGACGCAAACCCCGTCACGAAAAGAAACTCGCAATCACGATCTTTAGTTTCCCTCCCGACAAAGGCAATATTGGTACTGCTGCTTATTTAGATGTTTTCTCTTCCATTCACAAAGTCGCCGAAGCGCTTGCTAATAATGGCTATGATGTCCAAGGCTTGCCCAAAACATCGCACGACATGATGGAAGATATCCTCCATAATCCTGAAGCAATGGTCGGTAGCCCCGCACTCAACGTTGCTTATAAGATGTCTGTACCCGAATATGAAGCAAATACTCCCTATGTTGATCGCATTATTGAGCAGTGGGGAGCCGCCCCTGGACATCTGAATTCCGATGGACAGAACTTGCTGATTTACGGTAAGCAATATGGCAATCTATTTGTCGGTGTGCAGCCTACTTTTGGTTATGAAGGCGATCCGATGCGTTTGCTGTTTAGCAAATCTGCATCTCCCCACCACGGATTTGTGGCTTACTACACCTATCTGAACCATATCTGGGGAGCCGATGCTGTCCTCCACTTCGGTACTCACGGCTCAATGGAATTCATGCCAGGCAAGCAAGTCGGTATGTCGGGCGAATGTTTCCCTGACAGCCTGATTGGCTCACTTCCCAATATTTATTACTACGCCGTCAATAATCCATCAGAAGCCACGATCGCTAAACGTCGCGGTTATGCCACAATCATCAGCTATATCACTCCTGCCCCTGAAAATGCTGGCTTGAGCCGTAATTTGCAAGAACTCAGCGAACTGATTGCTTCTTACAAAGATTTGCGGACAGGTAGTCGCGGTATCCAAATCACTAACACGATTATGGATAAAGTGCGCTTGGTTAACCTTGATAAGGATGTGCAACTTCCCGATCAAGATGCCAAAGAGATGGATTTAGAAGGACGCGATAACGTCATCGGTCAGGTTTATAACAAGCTGATGGAAATCGAATCGCGTGTTCTGCCTTGCGGTCTGCACATTGTCGGCGAACCTCCTAAAGCTGAAGATGTCACCGATGTATTAACCAGCATCGCCAGCTTCGATCGCCCTGAAGACAAGATGAAATCTTTGCTGCGGATCATGGGTGAATGTATTGATCGCGATATCGAACTGCTCTACAAGTCCAGTGACAAAGGCATTTACGCTGATGTGGAACTGTTGGCAAATATTCGGGCGATCGCAAACAAAGCCGTCGGTGCATTGGTCAAAGCAAAAGCTGACGACGATGGAAAAGTTTCTAAACTCTCCGTTCTTAACTTCTTTAGAATGGGCAAAACCGAACCTTGGATCGAAGTTTTCCAAGAGAATGGTTATGCCAACATCAACAAAGACGATATCAAACCTTTGTTTGAGTTTTTAGAATTCTGTCTCAAACAAATCGTAGCCGACAATGAGCTTGGCGGCTTAATTCGCGCTCTCGAAGGTGACTACATTTTGCCTAGTCCAGGTGGTGATCCAATCCGCAATCCGATGGTATTACCAACGGGCAAGAATATGCACGCCCTCGACCCCAACTCGATCCCAACTAGCGCCGCAGTCCAAGCCGCCGAAGTCGTCGTCGATCGCCTCTTAGAGCGTCAGCGTCAAGACAACAACGGTGTCTATCCCGAAACGATCGCCGTCGTTCTCTGGGGAACCGACAACATCAAGACCTACGGCGAATCCCTCGCGCAAGTTCTCTGCATGATCGGCGTGAAGCCCACGCCCGATGCCCTCGGTCGCATCAACCGTTTAGAGCTAACACCTCTTGCAGAACTTGGCAGACCTCGCGTTGATGTGGTCGTCAACTGCTCTGGCGTATTCCGTGATTTGTTTGTTAATCAAATGGACTTAATCGATCGCGCCGTGAGAATGGCAGCCGAAGCCGATGAGCCTTTGGAAATGAACTTTGTCCGCAAACATGCGATCGCCCAAGCAGAGGAATTTGGCTTAACCATCAATCAAGCCGCAACTCGCGTATTCAGTAACTCATCGGGTTCCTATTCCTCTAACGTTAACCTCGCTGTGGAAAATAGCACATGGGAAAATGAAGAAGAATTGCAACAGATGTACTTATCTCGCAAGTCCTTCGCCTTTGGTGGTAATGTCAGCAACACCCAACAGCGTCAGATTTATGAAGCCTCACTGAAGACCGTTGACATGACCTTCCAAAACTTGGATTCCTCAGAAATCAGTCTCACCGATGTATCCCACTACTTCGACTCTGACCCCACTAAGCTCGTTGGCAGTCTGCGTAAAGACGGCAAAAAACCCGCCTCTTTTGTCGCTGACACCACCACCGCTAATGCTCAAGTCCGCACCCTGACTGAGACAGTTCGCCTCGATACCCGCACTAAGATTCTCAATCCTAAATGGTATGAGGGAATGCTCAAGAGTGGTTATGAAGGTGTGCGCGAAATCTCCAAGCGCCTTGTCAACACAATGGGCTGGTCAGCAACGGCTGGAGCAGTGGATAACTGGGTATATGAAGATGTCAATGATGTCTATGTGAACGATAAAGAGATGTGCGATCGGCTCAAAAATCTCAATCCCAACTCGTTCCGTAAGATTGTTGGTACTCTGCTAGAAGTCAATGGTCGAGGCTATTGGGAAACCAGTGAGGAGAATCTGGATAGATTGCGTGAGTTATATCAAGAACTCGAAGACCGTATTGAAGGTGTAGAGTAAAACTAAAAAAGGCGGCGCATTGCGCCGCCTTTTTTATAGGCAAAAATACCGTTGGTATAATGTTAAATGAGTTATGTGTATATGCCATGAATACATTAGACAAATTAGAGCTACTTAGTGCAAATTGTAGCGATCGCAATGAGTTAGATCGGATTCTCGGTCAATTGCTCAGTGTAATGTTAAATCGTCATCGACAGAAATTAGCTGTTTATGACGGTGATATTAGCAAGTTTGAACAGAACTATAGACTCGATTCTCATCAGTTTCAAGAACAATTTGACTCAGGACTGTTAGGGGATGAGATGGATCTGTTTGAGTGGTTTAGTTTATGTGAGTTGCGAAAGGCTCTCTTGGTTAAGATTAGTAAGCTAGAGCAAGCATTGTGATGATTGCTGAAGATTATCTAGCTTTGATAAATTCATTTCCAGACGGCACTTATTTCCTTTTCATTTCAGTAACTGCTTCTTGGAGCCTAAGAGGCTTTTCATCCTTAACTTCTAGCTAGCATGGCATGTACAAGACCTAAATCTTCAATTGACAACCTTCCTCTAATTGGCTCAAATTCATCTTCTAATAGCCATAGCTGCGCTTCTTCATAGCTTTTGCTAGTTTGCACAACTCGATAGTTTTCGAGAGGATCGCAAATATGACAGATACCCATGCGATCGCCCATAAGCATTAATAAGTAAGGCGGTGATTGCATAGGATCGATCCATACCTCCAGAAAGTTCCAGTCATCCTTCACTGGGTTTGGTGCGGGGGATAACGTGATATCGATTGTCTGCATCTATCTTTACCTCGCCATAAAATAAGGGGATTGTGGAGCCATCGGCGCTAATTCTATAACCGATAGGTTCTGTAAAAAATAGTCCATATCGTTCATAGTTTCGGATTTTTCCATTGTACTCGCCTTGTTCAATAATCGCCTGAGCAACTCGAATCATCTAGAACTTACACATTGACAAAATGAGCAAGATGTGTAGGCAAATAATTGCGGCAACTATCTAAATTTTCTACAATAAAAGAACGAATCACATCATTAAACAAATTGCGCCTAAGTGTGTAGCAATTAGCAATCAAATC
>JANMFC010000329.1:0-14454 GCA_031377675.1 Pseudanabaena sp. OTE_70b_metabat_355
GGATTTTTAGGCAGTGGCAAAACCACCCTAATTAGAGAACAGTTACAAAATAATCAAGGACGACGTATTGCCGTCCTTGTGAATGAATTTGGTGAGATTGGTATTGATGGAGATTTACTCCGTTCTTGCCGAGTTTGCGATGAAGATGGCAAAGAGATTACTCCGAATATTGTGGAATTAACCAATGGCTGTCTTTGCTGTACCGTGCAGGAAGAATTTTTGCCCACGATGCAAGAACTATTAAAAATACGCGATCGCATTGATTGCATCTTAATCGAAACTTCTGGCTTAGCTCTTCCCAAACCTTTAATTCAAGCCTTCCGTTGGCAAGAAATTCGTAATGGCGCAACTGTTGATGGCGTGATTGCGGTAGTCGATTGCGAAGCGATTGCTAGTGGCAGATTAGTCGGTGATATTGATGCTTTAAATGTCCAACGTCAAGAAGATCCTAATCTTGATCATGAAACTCCGATAGAGGAGCTATTTGAGGATCAGTTAGCCTGTGCGGATTTAGTACTATTGACTAAAACTGATTTGGTTGATGCTGATGCTCAAACCAAAGTACATTCTTGGTTAAAGCAAGAATTGCGCGATGGTGTGAAAGTCATTGCTTGCGATGAAGGTAAGGTCAGTTCTGAAATTCTCTTAGGTTTTAATGCTGCCGTTGAAGATGATTTGGATGCGCGTCCCAGTCATCACGATACGGAAGAAGATCATGAGCATGATGATGATATTAATTCGATTAATATCGTTACCGATCGCACCTTTGAGCCTGAACAATTACTTGCCGCGCTCAAACAAGCGATCGCCGCTCAAGAAATCTATCGCATCAAAGGCTTTGTGAATGTCCCGAACAAGCCGATGCGAATGGTCTTGCAAGGTGTAGGCGATCGCCTTGAAACCTCCTATGATCGTCTGTGGGCTAGTGATGAAACAAAGCAAACGCGCTTAGTATTTATCGGTAAGAGTCTAGAGCGATCGCAAATTGAAGCGGCGCTAAGTTTATAAGACCCTCACCCCCCAGCCCCCTCTCCCAATGGGAGAGGGGGAGAAAGAGATTTTCTTGTTCCCCTCTCCTGCGGGAGAGGGGCTAGGGGTGAGGGCGAAATCTATTATTTTTGGAATTTCCTCAATTGCAATCTACTACAGCTATTTGTCCCACTCTTTTTAATGCCACTACAGCCGAAGATGGCATTCTTTCACGCATCCGTTTTCCTGCGGGAATGATTACCTCAGATCAATGTGAGCTACTCACCAACGTAGTCAGCCAGTTCGGTAACGATGAAATTCAAATTACGAATCGTGCAAATTTGCAAATTCGTACTAGTCAAGTTTTACCTGAAGATGTTCTTCTAGATTTTCAAGACTATGGACTAGCCTCTAGTACAGAAAGTACGGATGGATTACGAAATATTATGGCTAGTCCGATCGCAGGTATTGATCCCCATGCCAAGGTCAATACAATTCCTTTGGTTAAAGCATGGAATCTCTATCTCTCACAGCATCCAGACCTAGCGATTTTGTCAAATAAATTTAGTGTCTGCTTTGATGGCGGCGAATCGATTAGTGTTCGCGATCGCCATAATGACATTTGTTTTGTGGCGGTTGAGTTGGCTCACGAGATTTACTTTAGTTTGCATTTAGGTTTAGGCGATCGCGGGGATGCACCAGCAGCAGTTGGGGTTTTAATTCCGCAGAACCAAGTTATTCAAGTTCTGAGCGCGATTACAGAAGTTTATCGCGACTACACGCAACAAAGGTTAGATCAAGGTTTAGATAAGAATCTGCGATCTCGTCCACCTCGATTAAGGGAACTTTTTCATGATTGGGGTGTTGAGTGTTGTTTAAGATTGGTTGAAGAAAAGATCCCCCCCAGCCCCCCTTGTGAAGGGGGGAGAATAAGGACTGATATTTCTTCGCAAGGAGGGAGAAATACTCATATAGGAGTTCATGCTCAGAGGCAATTGGGGCTTTTTTATGTTGGAGTAGTCATTCCTTTGGGAAGATTAACTTCGCAGCAATTGCGGGGTTTAGCGACTCTCGCACAACAATATGGCGGTGGTGCGCTACGGTTAACGCCTTGGCAAAATATTTTGGTTACTGATATTCAGGAATCCAAAATAGAAGTAGTCTTGCAAAAAATCCTAGAGTTAGGATTACCAATTACCGCTAATCATCCTTATGCCGCGATCGCTGCTTGTTCAGGAATTAAGGGCTGTAAATCGGCGCAGACTGATACTCAGAACGATGCAAAAGCGATCGCAACTCACTTGATCTCTACATATTTGGAGAAATGCATTCAACTTGATTATCCAATCAATATGCATTTTACGGGCTGTGATAAATCTTGCGCTCAACATCATTCCAGTGATGTCACCTTCCTTGGAATAGATTCTAATCCTAATACTTACAAGGTTTATATCGGTGATGGTGAAATGAATTTCGGGCGGGAACTCTATCCAGAATATTTGGCTAAAGATTTACCGCATTTAATGGAACGATTACTAAACATCTATCAAAATCAGCGTCAAAATCCCGCCCAAAGTTTCCGAGAATTTGTCAATCAATCCCACCTTCGAGAACTCCAACAACAACTTGACCATGCTTGACTATATTCGTGATGGCAATGAAATATATCGCCAGTCCTTTGCCACAATCAGGGCAGAGACAGACTTGACAGGTTTACCAGAGGAGATGAAAGTCGTCGCGGTCCGACTAATCCATTCCTGCGGTATGACCGATATTGTGAAGGATCTTGATTATTCTGAAAACGTTGTCAAAATTGCTAGAGAAGCCCTGAAAAATGGCGCGAATATTCTCTGCGATGCTCAAATGGTGGCAAATGGAGTGACTCGTAAACGTTTACCTGCAAATAATCAGGTGATTTGTACCCTTAACGAACCTGAAGTGCCAGAACTTGCTAAACAAATGGGAAACACGCGATCGGCGGCGGCGATGGAACTTTGGCGATCGCCCAATAGTCGCTCAACCATTGGTGGATCAATCATTGCGATCGGGAATGCACCTACAGCCTTATTTCGACTCCTAGAAATATTAGATGAAATGATGGATCAAGATTTGCCCAAACCAGCCGCTATACTAGGATTCCCTGTTGGTTTTGTCGGTGCGATCGAATCAAAAGCTGCATTGGCGGCAAATAGTCGCGGTATACCTTTTTTGACCATTCACGGTCGGCGAGGAGGGAGTGCGATGTGCGCCGCCGCCTTAAACGCCCTAGCGATGGAAAATGAGTTATAGCAATCAGAACAACGAAGTAGGGGCAATTCATGAATTGCCCCTACCGCAGCAACATTCTCCCGTAAGTGTTTTTAGGATAAAACTATATGAACGAAGTTAAAGAAGCAACTCAAATAAAAGGTAATCTCTATGGTGTGGGAATCGGACCTGGCGACCCCGAACTATTGACACTTAAGGCGCATCGCATCTTAACTTCAGTACCTGTAATTGCCTATCCCACTATGGAAAACGGCAAAGTTTTAGCCAGAGCGATCGTCGCTGATTATATTCGTCCCGAACAGATTGAAGTTCCCATGCCACTTCCATTTAGTGTGGAACGTTCCTCTCAACCCTATTACGATATTGCTGCCGAAAAGATTGCCGAACACTTAGAGATCGGGCGAGATGTAGCCGTCCTTTGCGAAGGCGATCCGATGCTCTACGGCTCCTTTATGTATATATTCAATCGCCTCTCTGACCGATTTCATACTGAAGTCATCCCAGGCATATCTTCCACCTTTGCCAGTGCGGCTATGCTCGGCGCTCCTCTCACCTATCGCAATGATGTCTTGAGCATCATGCCCGCGACTTTAGAAGCCGATATCCTACGCGATCGCCTAGCAGTTGCTGATGCTGCAATTATTATTAAATTAGGTAGACATTTCGCTAAGATCAAGTTAGTTTTACAAGAACTAAATTTGTTTGAACGCGCTCTATATATTGAACGGGCGACATTGCCTAATCAAGTGATTAAGCCAATTTCAGAAGTCGATCCTAGTCAGGTTCCTTATTGGGCGATCGTGATGATACCTAGTCTAACCAATCCGCAGTAGTAAAAAACTATCAACCGATCGCCTATGCTCAAATACTCCAAGCAATCAGAAAAGAACCTGCAATATAAGCAAAAGCTTCAATCAATCCTGCTCCAAGATTAGGGATTTCTTGGCGGACGATTTCATCAGAAATTTTTACGCCCGACACAAGAATTAAATCGGCAATCCATCGAATTGCCACTAACATTAAAATGCCAAAGGGAATTGCTAGAACATACAAAACAAAACTAATACCCCAATTCTCAAACTCTGGCAAGAAAGCTACATGAACTACGTTCCCGATCGCAATTAACAAGCCTGCAAAAGCGACCCCTGCGGCAGGGTTATTATGTTCTTTAATTGCTTTAAATACGTCATAACCTGCGATCGTGGAATAACATAAGCTCACTATGACTAACGTAGTTAGCCCGATCGCGTAGCTCACGAAACCCACTAACCATGTGCCTGAGTCGCCTCCCATTGCCGAACTGATGATGATTCCATTAGCTATGTGACAACCAAACTCAAGCGCCGCCGCCCCGTAGTTTTGTTCTTCGCGAATTTCGCGTGCGCTATCACACCGTTCTAAAACTAAGCGATCGCAAATAATTGCACCAACTAACATTAATCCAATTACAAAAAAGCCATACAGGACAAGATTTATTAAAGTGCTTTCCCAACCTAAAGCTGATTTGGTGAGCGCACTTTTGAGGGCGATCGCAATGCCCAGATAATAACCAACTAGCGCCACAGCCACTGCGGAGTTATCGCGGACAAATAGCTCAATATTCAGATCAATTTTGCGCCGAAATAATTTTTGATACGCATACTGCCCGATCCAAAACAGCAAAAAACTGATTGCAACCTCGGCAATAATCAAAGGTGATCGCCCAATTTCTCGTAAGACTCTTTCCATCATTTCATCCCAGCTTTAGGTCTAAAATCATTGCTGTCGCTATGATACAGTTAATAACATAAAGATTTCATGCAATTAAAACCTCTTTCTCCATCTTTTAATGTTTTATTGTTAGTTCCCACGGGCATTAACGCCGCAATTGGTGGTTATGCAGGTGATGCACTGCCTGTAGCGAGAGCGATCGCCTCAATTGCTGACAACCTGATCACCCATCCCAATGTCTTAAACGGCGCAAGTTTATATTGGTCGATGCCGAATGTTTTATATACAGAAGGATATGCCCTTGATCGCATGGCAAAAGGCGATTGGGGATTGCGTCCTGTGCGCTCTAATCGCATTGGCGTAATTCTCGATCGCGGTATGGAACCAGATTTAGAACTGCGTCACCGTCAAGCGATCGCCGCCGCTCAAGCGACATTAGGTTTAAATATTACCGATACGTTAGTTACCGATCAACCTTTGGGAGTGGAACTGCGATCGGGAGATTCGGGCGCGACATGGGGAACGATCGCTAATCTCGATACTTTACTCAGAGCCGCCGATAAATTAATTACGGTTTCCAAAGTACAGGCGATCGCCGTTGTCGCTAGGTTCCCCGATGATTCCGATAGCGAAGCATTACAAAATTATCGTCAAGGTAAAGGTGTGGATGCTCTAGCAGGTGCTGAAGCCGTAATTAGTCATGCGATCGTCCGCGAATTTGCGATACCCTGCGCCCATGCCCCTGCTTTGCAGCCCTTACCCCTCGATCCCACCGTGTCACCCCGCGCTGCTGCCGAAGAATTGGGCTATACGTTTCTGCCCTGCGTGTTAGTGGGTTTAAGTCGCGCCCCGAAAATTATTACCAAGCCTGAGTTTTTTGCCGTTGACGACATCACAGCGGAGAATATTGATGCGATCGTCACGCCCTACAGTGCCTGTGGTGGTGCAGGTTTACTCGCCTTAAATCATCAGCCCCATATCCAGACTATTTTTGTCAAAGAAAATCAAACAGCCCTGAATGTCACGCCCGAAATGTTAGGTTTAAGAGGTATTCAAGTTGAAAATTACTGGGAAGCGATCGGGGTTTTAGCAGCAATCAAATCAGGGCTTAATCCACAAAGTTTGAGAAATACTTTCTGTTATCATAATGAGACTTACTCAGAAAATAAGAAATAGATAGGACTTACGCAAAATAACCAAACGTAGGGGCAATTCATGAATTGCCCCTACGTTAGAATCAGGGTTTCAAGTCTTTTTGCGTAAGTCCTAATAGATATATGGCATGACAACAAAATTGCTCTATGAATCAGATTTTTATCATTGGACAGTCGATCAAGTTCAGAGTTTGCGCTTGGGTAAACTTGATAGGCTAGATATAGAACATTTAGCAGAAGAGATTGAGTCCTTGGGTAATCAGCAAAGATCGGAATTAGAAAATCGATTAGCAATTTTACTAGGACATCTACTCAAGTGGGATTTACAACCAAATTTGCGTGGTAAGAGTTGGCGATCGACTATTCGTGAGCAGAGACGACAAATCCAAAAGCTAATTACAAAAAATCCTAGTCTCAAATCCTATTTGGATGAGGCAATGTCAGAAGGCTATGAATCAGCTTTAGATCTGGTGGTACGGGAAACACCTTTAGATTATAAAGATCTGCCTCAGGTCTGTCCCTATACGATCGCCCAGATTTTTGACAAAAATTTTCCGATCAGCATGGAAACAGGTTAATTCTGTGTAATACTAGTAGATCGCACTTTTAGATAATCTCACAACTAAAAAAATGGCTAAAAACAAAGGTGTCCGTCTCGTTGTTACATTAGAATGCACCGAATGTCGCACTAATGCTAATAAGCGATCGCCTGGTGTGTCTCGTTATACGACCATGAAAAATCGTCGTAATACCACAGCAAGATTAGAACTCAAAAAGTTCTGCCCTCATTGCAACTCTCACACTGTTCACAAAGAAATCAAGTAATTGAAATCAAATAGTCCCTTAAACTAATCATTAAAACCGCGTAATCCCAATCATGGCAATGAACTCCTCTTTTTATCGCAAGCGCCTCTCCCCGATCGCGCCTGCTGCCAAAATCGACTATAAAGATGTCGAATTACTGCGTAAGTACATTACCGAACGTGGCAAAATTCTTCCCCGTCGTATTACAGGCTTAACCGCAAAACAACAACGCGCTCTGACAACTGCAATTAAACAAGCTCGTGTTGTTGCGCTACTACCCTTCATCAACAAAGAAGGTTAAACAAAAAAGGGACGCTTTGCGTCCCTTTTTTGTTATGAACATTGCGAGATCACGCTGATGACCGATCGCGAGAGACTATCGAAATCGTAGCCGCCCTCTAATCCAAATAGAATCTTGGGCGTTAGTTCTAAACATAGCTTCGTGAAAGTCCCGAAATCTTCTGGTTTGAGGAGGATATTGGCTAAAGGATCGTCAGCATTGGCATCAAACCCTGCGCTGACGATTAGCAAATCGGGATTGAAATTTTGCAGAAAAGGCATGATCTGATTTTCAAATATGGGGAGATATTCAGCCATCGCTGAACCCGATCGCATGGGGACATTTAGAATATTGTTATGTGCGCCGCGCTCTTCTGATCGCCCTGTCATCGGATAAAAAGGGGCTTGATGCGTAGAGACATAGGCAATATCGGCGCGATCCCATACTGCATCCTGAGTACCATTGCCGTGATGCACATCCCAATCGAGAATGGCGACACGATCTAGATTTAAGCGATCGCAAGCTGACATCGCCGCGATCGCGGCATTACCAAAAATACAAAACCCCATTCCCGATTGCGATCGCGCATGATGTCCTGGGGGACGGGCTAATACAAAGGCAGGGCGACCAGAATTTAAAACTAGATCCACACCATCCAGCCATGCGCTGAGCGCTAAAAGTGCTACATCGTAGGTTTGAGCAGAGGCGATCGTGTCGCCATCGATATAGCCGCCGCCACGTTCAGTCAATTGTTGCAAAGTGTCAATATATGCTTGGGTATGAAAACGGCGCACTTCATCGAGAATATTTGGTCGCATAGTCGGCTGATGCCAACTTAAATCTGGGGTGATCGCTGAATTTTGTAAAGCATCGACAATCGCCGTTAACCGTCCTGCTTTTTCAGGATGAAAAGTCCCTGTGTCATGCGCTAAAAATCTTTCCGAATAAATAATCGGAAATTTATGGTTAGTTTTATGCATAGATTTTGAAGCGCTCGGATCATTGGCTATAAACATAAGTATTTTGGCTTATCCACAACTAAGGAATATTTGTTGTCTCCATAGAGACTAGCGCTATAATTTGAGAACTACGGATTTGTTTAAAATCTTGCACAGTCCCACAGTAATTTTAATCAGGTTTCCCTGTGGTCGATATGTCCCAATTAACACATCAGTCAGACACGGAAATCTTAGCCGTGCCTAAGGGGCTTGCTTTATTAATCCAAGAAATTATTGATCTTTATGATCATCAAACTGAAAATCAACACAAACAATCCATAATCGAGTCTCTAAAAAATCTGATTGCGATCGAAAAAGAAGCATCTAGTTACACAGAATTAGTCAATCAAGAGTTAATAGATTATCCCAGTATAGAAAATCCCACAGACTTCCTAAAAAGTTGGGATGATATCTTCAAAGTCCATGTCTATATCGATACTGATATTTATGGCGAGTTGGATTCGCGCCCTCCTGCACTAGTTGAGGTTGATAGCGTTGATATTATTAGTGAAACCGTAATTCAACATGAAGAGGCGACTGAGGCTTATGTACAGTCATGGAAAGAATTAGCGCAAAGTATGTCTTCTTTTCCCGATGATTTATTCACGCGCCTCTGGACAACTATAGAAATTGCAAAAATTTTACAATGTTCACCCAGTGGTTTGCGGCGATCGCGCAAAAGTGGGGGCTTACCAATTAAAGTCAACGACTTTATTCTTGATTGTATTTCCCATGACGGCAAAAAAAGTTTATGGTTTGTCCGCCCAGAATAGCAAGTTTCGCAGAACAAGGGGCTTAAGCCCCTTGCTTAGCTATATCTACAAGACAAGCGCAAAGCAATGTAACATGGCTATAAAGTGATTGAATTTAAAGCTAAATGTTTTTTTGGGATTTCAAAAAACGCTTCTTACTAAAAAACATATCCCTATATTGGGTGATGTTGATACCATTCGTGGTGCAAATTTTTGGTGTGGTGGGATTAGTTGGATATCTTTCTTACCGTACTAGTGAATCAGCGATTGACAAGTTAGCCTCTAAGCTCATGAATGAAGTTGGCGATCGCATAGATCAAAATATTATCAATTATTTGAGTAAACCCAACGAAATTAACCGAAATAACGCCGCTATTATCAAACAGGGAGTTTTAGATTGGCGGAATTTAAAGACGGTCGAGAAATATTTTTGGCAGCAGTCAGAGATTTTTGCCAACGTCTCGTCAATGGCGATCGCTACCGAACAAAAAGAAATTCTGATTGTCGAAAAATTAGATGATGGTTCGAGATCAATTCGTCTGAGAGATGTATCAACGAATTACAATTGGGATAACTATTTAGCTGATAACAACGGCGATCGCCTGCAACTTTTGAGGCGATCGGCGACTTACGATCCCCATAACGATCCGCCCAATAATCCTTGGTATAAACAAACAAAAAGTGAAAAGAGATCACTATGGCGGTTGAATGTTTCTTTGGCTAACCCCCAAGCACCAAATTTGATAGCCATAAATTTTCTGCCATTTTTTGATCGCGATAATAATTTTCAAGGCGTACTGGGGTCGTCGGTTTCGCTAGCTCAATTAAGTAACTTTCTCCAAAAGTTGAAAATAGGCGAAACAGGACAAGCTTTTATTCTTGAGCGCAATGGTAAGTTGATCGGTGTTTCCACAGGCGAAGTTCCATTTCGTCAGGGTTTACTCGCACCATTGACTCAAGAAAATATACTTAAAAATGTCGATCCCAATAATCGCCGTTTAAGTACTTCAGACAGTCCTAACCTTGTGACAAAAGCAATCTATCAGGACTTAATAGAACGATTTGATGGACTGGATAATATTGTTGAACGTCAACAGTTTCGAGTTGAGAAGAATGGAATCGGTTATTTTGTACAGATTTTACCGCTAAGAAGTGAAATTGCTGATCAGGATTTGGATTGGTTGGCAGTGATCGTGATTCCAGAGTCTGATTTTATGACCGAGGTTCAAGCCAATGCTTATTTGACAATGCTGTTATGTGGACTGATATTATTTGTAGCTATTGGTGGTGGGTTACTGACGGCGCGATGGATTTCGCACCCAATTTTGCGCTTGAGTGAGGCGAGTACCGCCTTAGCTCAGGGTGAATGGCAGAATCTGTCGGAAGATGTGGCGATCGCTGAATTCAAAACTCTTGCTATATCATTCAATTCGATGTCTAGGCAAATGCATCAAGCTTTTATTCAAGTCGAAAATTCTTTGCGAGAATCAGAAGATAAATTTGCCACAATTTTTCAGGTAAGCCCCGACCCGATCTGGATTTCCACATTGTCCGAGGGGAAATATTTATATGTCAATCAAAGTCTTTGTGATTTTTTGGGAATATCTCAAAGCGATATTATTGGCAACACTTTTATGGGGCTGGATCTATGGAATAACGTGGAAGACATCGAAAGTTATTGGCAAAAACTGACTACTGACGGAAATATTCAAAATTTTGAAGTCGAAGTTCGCACCGCAACTGGTGAACTTAAAACAGTTTTGATATCCGCAAGTCTGGTTTATCTTGATGGTCAAGATTGTGAAATTGGGATCATGAAGGATATCAGCGATCGCCAGCAAATCGAACTAAATCTACGCGAGAGCCGTGCCAAACTGAGAGAAGCATATACGGAGCAGAACATCTTGTTAGGCGCTCTCCCCGATGTGGTATTGGTTCGAGATCGTGAAGGGCGTTGCCTTAAAATTGCTCAGACTAAGAACATCAATTTAAAGGGTTCGCATGAGGAGGTTCTCAGTAAACCCATTTATGAAGAACTGCCTGAAGATGCTGCGACCATGATTTTGGTAAGCATTCAAAAAGCCTTGACTACCATGCAAACGGTTGGCTGTGATTATATTTTAGAAATTAATGGTCGAGAAATGTGGTTTTCTTCTAATATTTCGCCCTTAACTGAAGACACAGTTATTCAAATTTCAAGGGATATCACCGATCGCAAACTTTCTGAAATCACTTTGGCAAAAGCAAAAGAAGAAGCAGAAGCGGCGACTAAAGCGAAGAGTGAATTTCTGTCAAATATGAGTCATGAAATTCGGACTCCGATGAATGGAGTGTTGGTAATGGCGCAAATACTCGCCACGACAGAGCTTGATGAAGATCAACAGGACTTGGTAAAAACCATTGTCGAAAGCGGTGATTTTCTGCTGACGATCATCAACGATATTCTTGATTTTTCTAAAATTGAATCGGGAATGTTGGAGATAGAAAGCAAAGAATTTGTGTTAATCGATGTTGTTAAATCAGTTTATGATTTGCTCAACAGTCAAGCCGTAACTAAAAAAATTGATTTGGAATATGCGATCGCGCCTGATATCCCTGTCAAGTTAATTGGTGATAGCGCTCGTTTGCGCCAAATATTGATCAATCTCACGGGTAATGCGATTAAATTTACGCCGCACGGTAATATCGCGATCGCGATTACGGGTAATCCATTATCAGAACCGAACCAGTATCAACTTCAATTTGCGGTTGCGGATACGGGTATTGGCATTCAAGGCGATCGTATTAGCAAACTGTTTCAGGCTTTTACGCAAGCGGACACTTCAACTAGTCGCAAATATGGTGGCACTGGTTTAGGTTTGGCAATTAGTAAGCGACTTGCGGAACTAATGGGTGGCACGATTTGGGTGGAGAGCTTAGGACAGGTTGGCGGATTCCCTCCTTTAAATTGGCAATCTGATCTAGTCACGCAAGGTTCTGTATTCTATTTCGTAATTAACGTCAATCTAGCAGAACATCAAGCGATTTAAACCCTTACATCGCTTTGCGCTAACTTAAAACCCAGAGAAAGATTTGAAAGCGGCGCGAAGCGCCGCTTTCAAATCTTTCTCTGTACCCCTCAATAGGCTGTACATAGCAAAGCATTTGATGAATTTGTGGTGATTGGGGTAGAGTGTAGATGTTCTTACATATTTTTTCAGCAAGACCTAAATATTCTTTGCTTTATCAGAACTCACTGCATTTCATCTTTGAATTGGCGTGTTTCAAAACATCACATCTTCATAAATATCCGCCAGCGCGATCGCTAAATCAATCGACTGCAAGTGCAAGCTGTCACCTAATCCTAAAGACTGCACCAACCAACCGCCATCGCGATCGCGGCGATAAAGTTCCACCTTAACCTCAGACTGCGAAACTAAAACGTATTCTTGCAAAGATGCCAATTGCTGGTAGTTAAAAAGCTTTTCGCGCCGATCTAGCATCGCTGTCGAAGGAGATAGAACTTCGATTAAAAGACAGGGTTTCTGTTTTACATAGGGATCGCTATCAGTGCGATCGCATACCACCATTACATCAGGATAGTAAGTGGCATTATTTGCCGAGGCGATCGTTAATTTCATATCTGAAGAAAAGACTCGACAAGGTTTACCGCGTAAATGATTCCATATTCTCGAAAATAATCCACCAACAAGTAAATTATGATCTTCACTTGCACCCGCCATTGCATAGGCTTGTCCATTGATAAACTCATGCTTAGTGCGGCTGAACTGCTCGTAGGCGAGATATTCTGAATAGCTTAGGTCAGGTTGTCTGGCAAGCATTTTTCTTCACAATTATTTGACTTGGCGATTTTGTCTTGGCGATCGCCCTTATTTTAGCTACAGTTTCCTGAGTCCAGAGTAGAAAATCTGACTCATATAAAGATTTTTACGTGATTGTTTGAGTCATTTATTCGGCTCCCTATTTTTGCAACGATTTTGATGCTATTGCTTAATCTTGCATTATTTTTAGCATATAAGGTTGGGGCGACAGCGATCGCCTTGCTACAAAAAAAGCACAAAAAAACCGCCCTAGGGCGGCTCTTTAGTTATCCTTCCTTGAGTTGTCCAGATGGAGCATCTAGATCAAAAAGTACTTGCAACATTTGCATCGCACGGCGGCGCGTCTCGATGTCCTGTTGGGCGCGTAACTGCACCATCGGATCATGCAAGATTTTATTAATAATGCCGCGAGTCATGCTTTCGATCACATCTTGATGCTTGTCGGCAAAGTCATTACCGAGACGAGATAGGGCTTTTTCCATTTCCTGCTCGCGGATGATCTCCATTTTTTGACGTAGCTTGCTGATTGTGGGGACAGTCTCTAGCGATCGCCACCAGCTATCAAACTCCGCTACACAACCTTCCAACAAAATCTCGGCTTGCATCGCCATTTGCCGACGACTTTCTTGATTTCCCGCGACTACTGCTTGCAAGTCGTCCACATTGTAAGCCTGAGTATTTGGTAATTCTTTGGCATCAGAACTGATGTTGCGGGGTACAGAAATATCAACGAGGGTCAAGCCACTGTGATTAGCGGCGATCGCTTCGAGATTTTTACGACTGAGAATTACTTCGGTCGAAGCTGTGCTGGTAAACACCAGATCGGAAATCGCAATACAGTCCAACATTTGATCGAGGGGACGAATATCAAACTCCGCACCACTAGTTTCAAACTCCTTAAGCATCGCCGCAGCCCGATCGCGCGATCGGTTGACAATCGCAATTTTGATCGCTCCTTTAGAGATCAAATGCTTGACCAACAAGCGCGACATTTTGCCAGCACCAATAATTGTCGTGTGCTTATCCGACAAATTTTGTAACTTCATTTGAGCAAGCTCCACCGCCGCCGAACTGATCGATACAGCACCCGTACCAATTTCAGTTTCAGTACGAACGCGCTTACCTGCGGACAAAGATTGTTTAAAAAGTTGGTTGAGAATCCGACCTGCGCCATTGTGTTGCTGGGCTAGACGGTGGGTATTTTTTACTTGGGCAAGAATTTGTCCTTCGCCCAGTACAAGACTATCTAAGCCTGATGCAACCCGCATCAGGTGAGTAACAGCATCTTGACGCAACAAAATAAATAAATAACGACGGAGAAACTGTAGAGGTAGTTGGCTAAATTCCGACAGAAACTGCATAATTTCGCGAATGCCACTTTCGGTTTCGCTAGTTACCACATATAACTCTAAGCGGTTACAGGTGCTTAAAATGGCAGCTTCTTCGATACTCGGATAGCTCATTAGTTGAGCGATCGCCGCTTCCATGCGATCTTCGGGAATGCTCAACTTTTCCCGTACTTCCACAGTCGCGGTTTTGTGACTCAAGCCAACAACTATCAGGAACGCCCACGAGATGTGCACGGTCTTGCCCGTGATGACGCCCGCGATCTCGCGGGTGCGCGACCGCGTGCGGCCGGGGTGGCGGTGACGCTTGGCCAGCTCGACGTAGTCGGCGTACAGGAACCACCGCAGGGCG
>JANMFC010000336.1:0-14593 GCA_031377675.1 Pseudanabaena sp. OTE_70b_metabat_355
TTTAGAAGTCTTGGATACCATGCAAGGGGTACAGAGATTGTGCGTCCATCGGACAAATCAACAGACAAAGTATCGTCTGTAATAATTACATCTTGAATTGTTGGTATTTCAAGTAGTTCAATCGTTAAAGAAGTCATTCCATCCTGCTAGCAATTGCTCTTGATGTTCTTGAATTAATTTTTGAATGTGGTTGATTTCTGTACGGCTAAATCCTTTGTTTTTCTGTAAGCGGATTGGGCTTAGCCAGAATTTAGCTTGGTCTTCATCCCGCTCGATATGTATGTGGGGCGGCTCATCGCGATCGCCCGCATAGCAGAAAAAGCGGTAAGCACCTACTCTTAGTAATGTTGGCATTTTGAATAGTATGTGTAATTAAACACTAGCTGACATGAATTTGGCTGTCAATATTTGAGTGCATATCCACCAAAAAATCAAAATAATGCGATCGCCACATCAATCAACTCACTAAACAGCGATCGCCCCATCACTCAATTCACCAAACAGCGATCGCCTATCTAAAAAATCAACCAAACAGCGATCGCCTATTCATCAAAAATAAAAAAATGCGATCGCCTCATCACCCAAATCACCAACCAGCGATCGCCCATTCATCAAATTATCAAACAGCGATCGCCTATTCATCAAAGACAAAACAAGGAGATCGCCACTTCATTCAAATCACCAAATAGCGATCGCCTATTCACAAAAAAACAAAAATAATACGATCGCCTCATCACCCAAATCACCAACCAGCGATCGCCTATTCATCAAAAACAAAGCAAGGCGATCGCCCCATCATTCAAATCACCAAACAGAGATCGCCTATTCATCAAAAGTTAAAGTAAGGCGATCGCCCAATCATCCCCTTCACTAAAATGAGATCGCCCAACCACTCACCATAAAGGAGATCGCCCCATCAATCAAATCACCAAACTGCGATCGCCCCATCACTCAAATCACCAAACAGCGATCGCCTATTCACTAAAAATAAAAAATGCGATCGCCCCATCATTTAAATCACCAAACAGCGATCGCTCAAGTTCTTGATGACAGTTTACCTATATGGGGGGTATATTCTGATGATATCTACAGAGGGGGATGGGGCAGAAAATTTACAGGCATATTGATTTCGGAGTGGGCATCTTGAGCTGACTGGATTACCTTCTCTAAAAAAAAGCGCTTTCAAGTTAGTCAAGTTTTCTAATGGTTCTACATCATCAATACGATTATTAGTAAGGAATAGCTGCGTTAAGTTGTTCAGATTGCTTAATGGTGTTATGTCCCTGATTTGATTGAAATTGAGAGAAAGAGACAACAAGTTAGTTAATTTAGCTAATGGCCTTATATCTCTAATCTGATTATCGTCAAGCGAAAGGTAAGCCAAGCTAGATAAGCTGGCTATGGGATTGACATCAGCGATTTGCTTGCCAAGTAAAGAAATCTGTGTTTCTCTATTCAGCCTAATGTTAGCTTTGGTACAGTCTTTCGTTCCAGCGTATAAAAGTAACTCATCAATAGTACGTTGAGTAGCTTCGGGGAAATTGCTTTTTTGCTGACACCATTGCTCAAAACTTTGGGCTTCTGCCTCTAGACTGTGAACGCAGAAAAAAGATACTCCAGTGAACAGAGCAGGTAATGAAAACTTCAAGAAAGATCGAATCATTTGCGTGTTTATACCCGTTACAAAGATTTTTTAGCGCAACTAACTTCAGGTTATCAGATATTTCGATTCAGCGATCGCCTATTCATCAAAAATGATTTTTATGCAGCAATCTGTTGATAATTAACCTCTGGAATACCCACCCTTTCTTTAGCGTGTTCAATTGTCATACTGCAAAGTTGACCATCCTCATTTAAATCCAACAAGGTATTGTTATTTAAATCTCGTGTTTCCATAGGTGTTTTTTGAGAAAAGATGATGTAAAGGGTGTGAGTATCTACAAAAAATCTAATTTTCATCATGACTAATTGCTCTCTCAATAATTTCTTTAACAAAATCAGGGATAGTCTTATCTAAACTCATCGCCCTTTGCTTCAAAGCCTCATATACACCTACCTCATCACCCTCCCACAATAGATCGATACGCCTCACCTGTCGCATTGCAATATGTAGATAATTTTCTGGATATGCCCAGTAACATGACAAACAAATAGACTTATCCTTAAACCCAATCCAATTTTGGCAATGCTCACAAGCCCAAGACTTTGCTCGATTAGCCGAACCACATAAAAGCATAAAATTTTCAGGAGCTAAATCTGGTTCACCATCAACCTCAAAAGGGACACGATGATCGATTTGTAACTCGCGCTCATCCACTTCCTCTAAATAGATAAAACATCGACAACCATAAATCTTAACCAACTGATCCTTAATCTGTTTCGATAAACCAGTCCGACCAGACAACCTCGAAAATCTTGCCTTGCTAAGATCTCCAAATCTATAGGCAGCAATCTTTCTGCCATCACTTCCAACTACCCGAAAAGTTTCTAAGGGAATACCATGTTCGCGTACATCCCTAGCGGCTCTCGGCGGATGATTATAACCATAGGTTTCCTTCAGATCCTCAGTTGTAATAAAACCATATTGGAGAATGTGATCGATCACCGCTTTTGGTCTTTTTGCAGTCACCGACTGACAAAGCAGCAAAAAATCATCGGGTAATGACTGAGGGCTATCCATTTTTTATACCAACGTCAATTCTCTAAGTTGTTCACGCCTATAGCTAGACAAATCGATCAACTTATCCTGAATCAGATTTGGCGATAAATACAAAGACTCAATAGTTTTTTCTGCCCTACCTAATAGAGTTGACTGCGACGATCGCCCAACTTCAATTTCAATTCTCTTAAGAGCCAATCTCTCAGGCAAAATCTGCCCAAAGGTCTTATTCCCTAATTTACCGTCATAACTAATTACAAACCTAATGCCCCTATCATTGAGATTTTCAAGAGCGAGAACAAATTCATCAAAATTAATACCCGCTAAATATCTGGAATCTCTATTTCCACATACACCCTGATAAGGCGGATCGAGATAAACCAAATCAGTTCTTTTGACTTCCGTTAATACTTTGCGATAATCCCAAGCTGTAAATTGACATTTACCTTTTAATAGGCTAGAAACCCCTGCAATATTTTTGCTCATCGTGGCAGGAATTGTTCCTTTGCGCCTCTTATCTGGACTTTGATTAAATAAACCTTCAGAGTTATAACGTACTGAGCCTTTTACACATCTAGCTAATAAATATAAAAACAATTTTGGATCGTTAGTTTGATTAAACCTTGTTCTAATTTCAAAATAGTGATTAATCGAATCAAAATGCTGCTCTTCCCAAATATTTGCGTAAGTATCAGCGATCTCACGCGGATTATCAATAATTAGTTGAAGCAATTCAATCAGTGGCTGATTAAGATCATTTAACCAAAATCTTTTTGCGTATTGCTTAGCAGAAGCTGCAATACTAATTGATGCAGTCCCAGCAAAAGGCTCAACCAACCGATTTATTTTATCAGGGAAGAACCCAAGAATAAATGAAGCGAGATTTCTCTTGCTACCCTGATATTGAACTGGATGCGGTAAATTAGACATCGGAGGACAAAAGACTACTTGTCTAGCAGCATTAGGACTTACGCAAAACAACCAAACGTAGGGGCAATTCATGAATTGCCCCTACGGTAGAATCAGGGTTTCAAGTCTTTTTGCGTAAGTCCTAAGCATATCACAGAGTTTAGAATTTCATTTTCAATAAAAAAGAGAGCCTAGGCTCTCTTTTTTATTCACTTATTTATGAATTACACAGAAGCCAAGAAGGTCTTCTTGTATTCCACAAGAGCTTCCTTCAAGATGGTTTCAGCTTCATCAGAGAGCTTCTTCTCAGCCCTGATGATTTCACCATACTTAGGCTTGCTGGTTTCCAAGTAGTTACGCAGACCCTTGTTAAATGCGCCAACTTGAGAGACTTCGAGTTCATCAAGATAGCCATTAATCGCGGTGTAAATAATCGCCACTTGATCGCCAACAGGCAATGGAGAATACTGAGGCTGCTTGAGGATCTCACGCAGACGGATACCGCGAGCTAGTTGAGCTTGAGTGGTTTTGTCCAAATCAGATGAAAACTGAGCAAATGCTACGAGGTCATCGTACTGAGCCAAATCCAGCTTGATCTTACCAGCCACCTGTTTCATTGCTTTGATTTGCGCTGCGGAACCAACACGGGATACCGAGATACCAGGGTTGATCGCAGGACGAATACCAGCGTTGAAGAGGTCAGAAGACAAGAAGATTTGACCATCGGTAATCGAAATTACGTTGGTAGGAATGTAAGCAGATACGTCACCCGCTTGGGTTTCGATGATTGGCAATGCGGTCATCGATCCACCACCGAGTTCATCACTCAACTTCGCAGCCCGTTCGAGCAAGCGAGAGTGTAAGTAGAATACGTCTCCAGGATAGGCTTCACGACCTGGTGGACGACGGAGCAGAAGCGCCATTTGACGATAGGCTTGGGCTTGTTTGGACAAGTCATCATATACAATCAAAGTGCCTTTGCCCTTGTACATAAAGTACTCAGCCAAAGCTGCGCCAGTGTAAGGAGCGAGGTATTGCAAGGTAGCAGGATCGTTGGCACTAGCCATAACGACGATCGTGTATTCCATTGCGCCGCTTTCACGAAGCTTGTTAACGACGTTAGCAACGGTGGAAGCTTTTTGCCCGATCGCTACATATACGCAGATACAATCCAAACCTTTTTGGTTGATGATTGTGTCTACAGCAACGGAAGTCTTACCAGTTTGGCGATCGCCAATGATCAATTCGCGTTGACCACGACCAACAGGAATCATCGCGTCGATCGCTGTGATACCAGTTTGCAGAGGTTCAAATACGGATTTACGAGCAATAATGCCAGGGGCGGGAGATTCGATTAAACGAAACTCGGAGCCTTTGATTTCGCCTTTGCCATCGATGGGTTGAGCCAAACCATCAACAACGCGACCAATGAATGCGTCACCGACGGGAACTTGAGCAATACGTCCAGTTGCTTTAACCGAGCTACCTTCAGCGATTTTGCGACCTTCACCCATCAACACAACACCAACGTTGTCTTCTTCAAGGTTCAGCGCAATGCCGACAGTACCATCTTCAAATTCTAGCAACTCGCCAGCCATGCACTGTTCCAAGCCATAGACACGAGCGATACCGTCACCGACTTGCAGGACAGTACCAACGTTAGAAACTTGCAGCTCTTGGTTATAATTAGCAATTTGCTGCTTGATAATATTGCTTATTTCGTCAGGTCTGATGCTAACCATAGTTGTGTTTTACCAATTATCAGCGATCGATTTGTTTTTAATGTTTTAGGGATTTGCTAATAGGAATTAGCTATTGAATGGTTGGCTCGTAATTCGTAATTCATAATTCGTAATTACTCCCATCTTTTAAACGCCAGCAGTAAGACTGCTCTTCAAACGGCGCAGTTGTCCACGAATACTGGCATCAACGACTTGAGAGCCAACTTTGATGATTACACCACCGATTAAGTCGGGGTTAATTGTCACCGCTAGTTCGACACTCTTGCATTTGGTCATTGATTTGACGCGATCGCAAATAGTATCTTCTTGCGCTCTGCTCAATTTCAAAGCCGATGTAACTTCAGCAAGGGATACTTGATCGATTACACGCAACAATGACTTGAACTCACTGATGATTTCACTGAGAAAGGCAATGCGTTTGCGATCTACTAATAGAAGTAAAAAGCTTTTGGTAACAGCATCAACCTGCGAACCAAACAAACTTTCAATTACGCCTTTCTTGACGTTTGCGCCAATTAGGGGACTAGCAAAAAGTTGACTTAACTCAACGGAATCGCTAAGAGTATTGCCAATTAAACGCACATCTTTAGCGATCGCATCCAAATTATTCTGCTCTTGAGCCAAGGACATCAAAGCCTCAGCGTAGGGAGACACAACTGCTTGACTAACAGAACTAGATTTCATGTTTTCTCCTAGTCAGAACTCAAAAGGGCAATGCTACGGTCGATCAGTTCGATCTGAGTTGACTCACTCAAACCGCGATCAAAGTATGACTGCACACTCGCAAGCGCTTTATCGGCAACTTGCTGACGCAACTGCACGATTACACGATCTTGTTCGGTGGCAATCTCTTGA
Organism: Pseudanabaena sp. OTE_70b_metabat_355; assembly: GCA_031377675.1. GTDB lineage: Bacteria > Cyanobacteriota > Cyanobacteriia > Pseudanabaenales > Pseudanabaenaceae > Pseudanabaena. Next base: position 6,166 of record JANMFC010000336.1, read on the forward strand.
TCAGCAGCTTCACGCAAACGCGCAATATCTGCATCAACCGTTGCCAAAATTAAATCAGCCGCGTGTTTAGCATCAGTTTCTGCTTTTTGACGCAGGTTATCAGCTTCAGTTTTGGCTTGAGCTAATTTTCCTTGCTGTACAGTTAGCTTATCTGACGCATCTTTTTGGCGCTTTTCTGCATCAGCGATCGCCGATTGGATTGACTCCAAGCGTGCTGACAAGATTTTGCCTAAGAAACCGCGACCTGCATAGATCAACAGACCGATAACGATCACTAAGTTGATTACGTTAGTTTCCAGAATGTCAGTATTTAAACCGAACCCTGAATGTTCTACCGCTTCACTTGCAAGTAAGACGAAATTTGTAATCATAATTTGTAAGCATATTTGTAAGCATAAAGGGGGCTTTACGCTAAGACTTTACTAAATTGCCTAGCAGCTTCTCTAGAACTTGGCGACTGAGTGAATCTACTTCCGCGTCCAGAGATGCAGTAGCATCCTGCTTTTGTTTCTCGATTTCTGCTTTAGCGTTATTCACCTTGGCTTGAGCCTCAGCCACCGCCGCATCAATACGTTCCTTGCGAATCTTGTTTGCGCCCGATTGAGCAGTTGCCAAAATGTTTTGTGTCGCTTTACGAGCAGTAGCAAGCTCTTGCTCATATTGCTTAACAACTAATTCTGACTTTTCGAGACGCTCTTTTGCACCGACAATCTGTTCTCTCACATAATCATCGCGATCGTCGATCGCTTTGGTTAGAGGCTTAAAGAAAATCACGTTCAGAAGCGCCACGAAAACAATAAACTGCACCGCCATGATGGGAAGTGTGGCATTGATATCAAACAAGCCGCCTTTATGTTCGACTGCTTCCGCAGCCATAAGAACAGTTGAAAAAAGGTTCCAAATTGTCATAGTTATATTTGGGTAACAAGGAGGCTCAAGCCCCCTTGTTTATATTCTTGAAGAATCAAAATGCTTAGGCGAAGGGGTTAGCGAATAGCAATACAAGGGCAACAACCAGACCGTAAATTGTCAGAGCTTCCATGAAAGCCAAGCTCAACAATAGTGTGCCACGGATTTTGCCTTCAGCTTCAGGCTGACGGGCAATACCTTCTACAGCGCGGCTTGCTGCTGTACCTTGACCAATTCCAGGTCCAACTGCACCAAGACCAACGGCGATACTAGCGGCGATTACGGATGCTGAGGCTACTAATGGATCAATCACGTTCTTTTTCCTTCTTAGATTATTTTTAAGTGTTTACATATAATGGGAAGTAATCTTCCCCAATCAATTGTTTTGAAGTTCAATTAGCCTAATGGTCATCATGTCCTTCATCACCATGTCCCTCCATCGCTTCTCCGATGTATGACGCTGCCAGCGTAGAAAAAATCAAGGCTTGGATGGCGCTGGTAAATAGTCCCAGAATCATCAATGGCAGAGGCACAAACAAAGGCACGAGGAGAACCATGACCCCCACAACTAGCTCATCCGCGAGGATGTTACCGAAAAGACGGAAGCTCAGGGAAAGGGGCTTTGTGAAATCTTCAAGAACCCATAAAGGAAGGAGAAACGGCGATGCTTGGATATATCTCGTAAAATATTCCAAACCGCGCTTACTCAATCCCGCATAGAAATAGGCTAGGGAGACCAACAACGCTAGGGCGATCGTGGTATTGATATCACTTGTCGGGGCAGCAAGCTCACCCTCTGGCAATTCGATCAATTTCCAAGGAACTAACGCGCCTAACCAGTTTGATACGAAGATAAACAAGAATAGACTACCAACAAATGGCACCCATTCTCGATAATGCTTCTCGCCAATCTGGTCTTTCGCGATGCTCTGAACGTACTCCAGAGCATATTCCATGAAATTTTGAAAACCTGCGGGAACACGCTGGTCAGCTTTAGCGGTGCTAGCTCCGATGAGTCCAGCAACTAGTACTGCACCCATTACAACCCAGCTCACGATTAATACTTGACCATGTACCGTAAAGTTACCGAACTCCCAATAAAAGTGTTTGCCCACTTCGAGCGCGGCAAGACTGGTTTGATGGCTAGTTAAGCCAAAAGATATTGGATCAATCATGTTCGATATGTTACAACCTGTAGGAGGTCAAATCAGCGAGAATGGAACCCATTACTCAAGTTTTGGTCAACTTTTGCTCAAATCTTGAGCAACAATCACTAAAACAGCTACTTTATAGGTCATAAAACCAAGAAAAGCAGGCAAAATTTCCAGTTGATCCGATTTGGCAGCGATCGCAATCAGCAGCACAAATAGCCCAAGTCGAGAAAAGCCGAGGCGATTGGATTCAGTACCCAATCGGTCAACTCCCTTGGTGAGCATTCGGAAATAAGCCGTGCCAACTAATGCACCCACAAAATAACTGAGGGCAATATTCCACCCGTACCAAGCCCATACCGCCAGACCAAGAATGATTCCAGAGGCGATGGTTATGGCTAACAGCTTAAACTTCAGGCGGTTGTACTCTTCCATGCCATCATCGACTGATGTGGATGAGGTTTCTACAACTATCTGGGTCGCTGCACTGTTTTTTGCGGGGATGATCTTCACTGTTGACTTTTAGCGAAATTACTGCTGGTGATGATCGATGGTGCTGATTGTTTAAGTGAAGAATTGGTACTTAGTCAGTACTCAAAACGGGTGTCCAAAAACTTGGATGTAGCTGCCTACACCGTTGCTAAGCATATCATGCAAGATGTCACATTTGCTTCAAGTAAGCTTGAGATAATTTCAAGCCTAAAAAATGTGGCGTACGCTCCGCCTGTGCGAGATTTTTTAGGGCTTTATCTTTAATTAGGTATTTCGACTATATTGGGGTGTTAACATAACAAAAAGTTTTGGGAAATGTTTAAGACTTGCTTAAATTATTTTAAATTATAAGTAAAATCAAGCATTCGCTTAAAATTCAATCTTTCTTGTGAGCAGCCAGAATTTGCAACCTATGTCCACATCCTTTGCTAAGTCTCATCCATTGCGGGTTGCGTTCCAAGCCGCAGCTTTATCGCTGATCTCGTCTGTTGCTTTGCTACCTCTAGGAGCGATCGCGCAAACTAATGTCGCTCAAAAACCTCAAGTACAGCCAGCTACTCCAGCACAGCCCGTGACAACGACTAACCCTAATTCTCTCGAGAATAGTGTGTTTAGTATTTCAGGTGGTCAGCGATTGATGTCAGAGTCGATGACCGCAGTTAGCCAGCAAAATTACGATCAAGCCGTAACCAAGTTGCAAGATGCTCGTCAAGTTTTCAACCAATTATCGAATTTTTATCAAGAGTTAACTACTAGCTTTGCAGGGATTGACAATCGCATCTCGGATAGTCATCGCCGTAGAGCTTTGCAATCGGCTCAATTGCGTGATGAGGCGACTTATCAGCTTGCGGTGGTTTATCGCGCCAAAAATCAGCCTGAATTATCTGTACCTCTATTAATTCAGTTGATTCGTAGCCAAGCCCCAACCCGCGAGTTAGGACAACAAGCCTATCAACAGTTGTTTGAGCTAGGTTTTGTTGAGGATCAATTTGTTCGCCCTAATGCAGCGACACCAAAATAATAAAAAAGGGCGCAACGCGCCCTTTTTTATTATGAATTTTTTGCCCACCATGCTAATCCGTAGCGCTGATTGGGTCGATTTTTTTGCGGAGATTTGAACACAACCCTGAGCTTATACTTGTCGGTGTTGGGTATTTTGATAAAAATATGCTGTAGGTTGTCAACTTGACTGACCGATGACCAGACACTTGCAGAAATATCGCGATCGCGCGATCGCATCAAATACAACTCCAGTCTATTTAAACCTTGATCGGTAAAATCTTCGCCAATGTCATATAGCCCATTGGCATTTTTATCGTTGAGCTTGACTTGACGATCCCAAGTTAAGGTTGCCGAGATAAAACTATCGGCTTCTAATAGGTTAGTAAAAACATAATCCTGATATTGATCGACTTCGACAATATTGCTATCCCAGCCGATCGCCTTAACGTTTCCTGATAATTGCTGTCCTGATTGATATTGTTGAAAAGCGCGATTGGCATTAAGTTGTCCTGCGCCGAGATTGCGACTGAGGGGAATTGTCTGGTTTGTGTAGGCTTCCGTATCCAGCCAAGTTTTACCAAATGCATCCAAAATTGTTTTCGACATTCCTAAAATTTTGCCATCACCGCGATCTTTAATTTTGTCGGCGGAGTTAATCAACACAGCCTTAATTAATTCGTGGCGACGCGCATCGATGCCCCAATTGCCGATGTCGATCTGACGATTGGCGTATTCATGGAGTAGAGCGATCGTACCTACCACATGGGGCGCGGCAAAACTGGAGCCATTGACAGTTTTAAATTTGCTTTGCAGGGTAGGCAACTTAAGATTATTGCCTGGGGCAAGTAAACCAAGCGATCGCCGATTATTGATCGGGCTTTCGACTCCCTCTGTCCATTTACCGTCTTTATTTAGATCGCTAAAAACTTCGCCGAGATCGTATTTGTTATTAACATTGCGATCGAGATACGGTTCGTCAATTAAGTTGCCGCGATTTAGTTGGCGATATATACCATCAACTTCACGAGTAAATCCAACTGTAAAGCCGTTATAGAGATCTGTGGGAATTGGTATGCCACCTTTGCCTTGATTACCTGCAATGATTGGCAAAGTATTGTGAGTAATAGCAAGCCAATCGACACAGAGGGTTAGTAATGCATTGCCGTCAAGTGTTGGATTGGGGCGTGGGTCTTCATTGAGGAGTTCACCAAAGCTGAAATTGATTGCCCGAACAGTACTGTTATATTGTCGAGCGATATGCTGTGCGGTGAGACAGGCTTCAGGTTGCCCATCTTGGCGGCGTTGAGAATAGGCTGCCGAAAGTAGTTTTGCTTCTGGAGCAATGCCACGGCGAATTTTATCGTGGCTAATAATCACTGAAGCAACTTGAGATGAATGATCATCTATATTTTTGTTGGGGATAGCGGCTCCATCCCGAAAAAAAACTTCGTAGGGCTGCACGATCGCTCGATCAATCCGCAAGAGTTTATTAGTGATTTTATCAACGGCAAAGCGACTTGGGCGATTTAGCTCGACTTGCCCGATAAATACGCCTTTACCTGTGAGATTATAGGGAGCTTTTTGTAAGGTTCGCGCATCGATGCCTTGGCGATCGGCGGATTTGTCTAGCGCCCAACTTGTGGGACAGAAAGCAATATTTGTCGCTGCGCTAACCAAAATTCCACTGACAAACCAACTTAATCTATACATTTCTATTTTCGTGCTGTTCTACAGTGATTTGCTGCTTACTCTTACTATAGCTACTCAGCCCTGAAACCCAGAAAAAAGTTTAAAAGTGCCGCTTTGCGGCACTTTTAAACTTTTTTCTGGGTTTCAAGTTAGCGCAAAGCGCTGTAGCTAAAGAATAGATGCGTTTTGAAAAAAGAGCCAAGACAAAAAGAAGTTACTAATAAATATCGCTAACAAAGAGGTCACAACTGCTGTAGTTGTAGATTCTCCCACCCCCTTTGCCCCACCTGTTGTGTTTAAGCCCCACGTTGTCCCGATCGCCGCAATTAAAACTCCAAACACACTTGATTTAATCATAGCCGCAATTAAATCCCAAGGCTTGAGTAGACTTTGGACAGAATTAAGAAACATCGTGTATGGGATCGCATACATCGCTTGAGATAAGAATAAGCCACCCGCCATACCCGTTAAAAATCCTAAAATTGTTAATACTGGCAACATTGATAAGCAGGCGATCGCTCTAGGAGTTGCTAGATAATCGATCGGATCTGTCCGCAACATATACAATGCGTCAATTTGTTCGGTAACTTGCATCGTGCCGATTTCAGCAGCAAAGGCGGAACCAATCCGACCCGCAATGATTACGGCTGTCAATACTGGAATTAACTCACGCGCTAAGGCGATCGCCAAAATACCGCCGATCGCCTGCTGTGCGCCAAAGTTAATAAACTCTTTGGCAACTTGAATGGTGAACACAGCGCCGACAAATGAAGCCGTAATTAACGTAATCAAAAGTGATTCCGTCCCAACCATTGACATTTGCTCAAGGGTATTTCGCCAGTGAAAGCGGCGATAGATCAGAATATGGGTGATAATTTGTCCGATCAGCAGACAACTTTTTCCTAGCTTAATCAGCCAATCGCCAAAATTTCCCATGATTTATTCCTATGTTTTTTATTAAGCAAAGGTGATCACAAGTCAGCATACAGCGCTTTGCGCTGACATGAAACCTATAAACCCAAGAAATAGCTGTGCGCGACTTCGCCGCGCACAGCTATTTCTTGGGTTTATTCTGCCGAGGTACTTGTTGAGGCTAGAACAATCACCCGATAGGTGGTAAAAAATTATAGGCTAAATTAATAATTCATATTTGAGGCTTCTAAATTAATGACAAAAAATATAAAACAAATCTTGAGCTTTGCGATCGCCGCCATAATGTCCTGTTTGCTGATCGTAGCTTGCGGACAAACAAGCTCCCCCGATAGCAATAAACCCAATACTCCCAACACTTCCGCTAGCCAAACCGCGATCCCTATTGGTATTGCTTTTGCTCAAACTAGCAACGTGGCTCTATTGGGGCAAGAAGGAACGGTAGGGGCAAAAATTGCTGAGGCTTATTTTAATAAGCAAGGTGGGATTAATGGCACACCGATTCGCCTTATTTTTCAGGATACCGCAGGCGATGAACAGGGCGCGATCAACGCTTTTAATACTTTAATTTCCCAAGATAAAGTCGTTGGTATTGTTGGACCAACATTATCGCAACAGGCGTTTGGGGCTGACCCGATCGCTGAGCGTGCTGGGGTTCCCGTGATCGCCGCTTCAAATACTGCCAAAGGCATTCCCCAGATTGGGAAATATATCTCGCGAGTATCGGCTCCTGTCGCAGTTGTTGCTCCCAATGCGATCGAGGCGGCACTAAAAATCAATCCCCAGATTAAAAAAGTTGCCGTGTTTTATGCTCAGAACGATGCATTTAACAAGTCCGAAACAGGCACTTTTCAAGAGACAGTTAAGCAGAAGGGTTTGGAACTTGCCACTGCCCAGACTTTCCAAACTACCGATACAGATTTTCAATCTCAAGTCACCAATGCCATCAATGTTAAGCCTGACTTGATCATCATTTCAGGGCTGTCGGCAGATGGTGGCAACCTTGTCAAACAATTGCGCGAACTTGGTTACAAGGGATTAATCATTGGCGGTAATGGCTTGAATACTTCTAATGTTCTATCGGTTTGTAAGGCTCTCTGTGATGGCATTATCATCGCTCAGGCCTATAGTCCCGAACTAAAAAATCCGATTAACACTGAATTCCGTAAAATCTATATGGAACAGAATAAGAAAGAACCACCGCAGTTCAGCGCTCAAGCATTTACAGGTGTGCAAGTATTTGTCGAAGCCCTGCGTACCCTTGATAAAACCACAAAGTTAAGTACTTTGGCTTTACCGCAATTGCGAACTCAGCTAAATGATACTTTGCTAGTTGGCAAATACGAAACTCCCATTGGTGAGATTGCATTTACACCCGAAGGAGAAATTATCCAGAAGCAATTCTTTGTCGCTCAAATCAAAATGGAAGCTGATGGTAATAGCGGTAAGTTTACTTTTATTCAGTAAACATAAAAAGGCTCACCCAAAGGGTGAGCCTTTTTATGATCGCTTATAGAGAATCTCTAGTTAGAAGCAGATACTAATCGCTGATCTTGAATCTTGCTCTTGGCAGTTTTAAAATCAGTCGCGAGTTGCTTCTGTTGCTCGTCACCAAAACTACCATTAATGCGAGGGAACATTTCATCCTCTTCTTCTTTAATATGAGCATTAACATCCAACGCTAAAAGCTCCACCGCAGCTTTAAAAGCCACCGTATCGTCGCAGTTCATAGCCTCGATCTGGACAAGCAGCAATTAAACTTTTCTCATTGGCAATCAGCAAGTTTTGAGTCGCTTTGATATCCGCCAATTTAATCGCGATCGCTCTGCGTTTGTTGTCTTCGAGTGTGACTGACATTGACAATTACTCCTTTGTATAGTGAAGAGATAATTACTTCTCTTCATACAAATCATGACATCGGCATGTCTGACTATTTGAGTGACTTGATGAATTTGCTTCATCCCGAATTACCCTTACATAATAATTCTGCGGAATTGGCTGCGAGGACTATGGTGCAACGTCGTAATATTAGTTACGCCACTCAAACTGCACAAGGTACTAATGCTTGGGATATTTTTATGTCTCTCGTTGACACTACTCGTAAGTTGGGTATCAGCTTTTTTGCATACATTCGTGACCGTATTTCTTCCCTCAAACTTATTCCTCCTTTAGATTCCATTATCCAGAATTTATCTTCTCTCTATTCTTTTGGCTCTTCTTGGATTCCTTCCTAATCCTTTTACCCTACTTATTGA